>NZ_CP090958.1:2491398-2802823 GCF_025787225.1 Saxibacter everestensis | reverse complement strand
CATCAGCATTATCGACGACCCTTCGCTGGATCCCCATTCCTACGAGGCGACGACGCAGGACCAACTGAAGCTTTCAAAAGCGGATGTCGTGGTGCAAAACGGTGGAGGGTATGACGCCTTCATCGACTCGATGCTCAATGCGGTGGACAGCGATCCTGCAATCGTGAATACGGTCGATGTATCCGGGTTTGAGGAAGGGACAGAAGCTGGTCACGATCATGCAGCCGAGGAGGGGCACGACCACGCCGAGGAGGGGCACGACCACGCCGAGGAGGGGCACGACCACGCAGCCGAGGACGGTCACGACCACGCCGAGGAGGGTCACGACCACGCCAGTTTCAATGAGCATCTCTGGTACAGCCTGCCCACGATGAGCAAGTTGGCCGATCAGGTCGCTGCCACGCTGGGCGAGCAGGACACGGCAGGCAAGGCGGAATTCGACAAGAACGCTGAAGCGTTCAAGACCGAGATGAAGACGCTCACCGATACTCAGGCAGCGCTGAAGAAGACGTACGGTGAGACGCCGATCGCGATCACCGAGCCGGTCGCGCTTTGGCTGCTGGAGGATTCCGGCCTGCACAACGAGACCCCGTCGGCATTCAGTGCGGCCATCGAGGAGGGCTCGGACGTTTCGCCGACGGTGCTCAACGACACTCTGGAGCTGCTGAACAAGAAACAGGTCCGGGTCTTGGTCAACAACACCCAAAGTGCGGGCGCGGAGAGCGAGAAGGTAGAGCAGGCCGCAAAGAGTAATAACATTCCTGTAGTGGGCGTCACCGAGACGCTGCCCGCGGGCACGGATTACATCGGATGGATGACCAAGAACCTCTCGAACCTGGAAACCGCGCTGAAGGGCTAAATGTCACACGACACAGAACCGTCGACCGGCGAGCGAAGTGCGGAGGCGGGGACACGCCCGGTGTCTGCCGAACCAGCCGCCAACGAGGATGACGGCGCAGGGAGCCCTGCCGCACTGCATCTGGAAGCGGCTGCATTAAGGTTCGGCGACCGCACTCTTTGGTCGGACGTCAACCTTGATGTGCGGCCCGGCGAGTTCCTGGCGATCCTAGGCCCGAACGGCTCGGGTAAGACCAGCCTGCTCAGAGTGCTGCTCGGCCAGCTGAAGCTCAGCAGCGGCGACATCCGGATTGCGGGCAAGCCGGTGACCCGGGGCAATCCTGCGGTCGGCTACATCCCGCAGCAGAAGAACCTTGATCCCAACACTCCGCTACGTGGACGCGACCTGGTCCGGATGGGTGTGGACGGCCACAAGTGGGGCATGGGTCTGCGAGGACGGGTGATCAGGCAGCAGGTGGATTCGCTGCTCGATGCCGTCGGCGCCACCGATTATGCCGACTCACCGGTCGGGCTGTTGTCCGGAGGTGAACAGCAAAGGTTGCGGGTCGCCCAGGCGCTGGCAAGCGATCCTCAGCTGCTGCTGTGCGACGAGCCGCTACTATCCCTGGACCTGCACCATCAGCGAGTGGTCAGCGCGCTGATCGACCAGCGCCGCCGCGAGCACGATACCGCAGTGCTGTTCGTAACCCACGAAGTGAACCCGATTCTCGACCTTGTCGACCGGGTGCTCTACCTCGTCAACGGCCAGTTCCGGATCGGGACTCCTGACGAAGTGATGAATAGTGAAACACTGAGCGAGCTCTACGGGACCACGATCGAAGTCTTCGAGGCGGCGGGAAGGCTGATCATCGTCGGAGCCGACGACAATCACGCACATCACGAAGCTGCGCAGCCACGCGGGGAGTTGATCTGATGGGCGACATGTTTTCCGATATGTTTACCTTCGCCGATTACGGCGAGCTCCTGGTCCTGGTCCGCAACTCGCTGATAGCCGCCACCTTGCTGGGCGTTGTCGGCGGTCTGATCAGCGTTTTCGTGGTCACTCGGGACATT
This sequence comes from Saxibacter everestensis, assembly GCF_025787225.1. NCBI lineage: Bacteria > Bacillati > Actinomycetota > Actinomycetes > Micrococcales > Brevibacteriaceae > Saxibacter > Saxibacter everestensis. The sequence continues at coordinate 2,800,912 of NZ_CP090958.1, read as the reverse complement.
GCGTTCGCGGTGCATGGCGTCAGCGAGTTGTCCTTCGCGGGAGCGGCGTTCGCCTTGCTGATCGCGGCGGATGTTGTGGTTGGTTCGATGATCGGTTCGGTTGTTGCGGCGCTGCTGATCGGGCTGCTCGGAACGAAGGCCAAACACCGGAACTCGATCATCGGCGTGCTGATGCCGTTCGGTCTCGGCCTCGCGATTCTGTTCCTCGCGCTGTATCAGGGCAGGGCGGCTAACAAATTCGGCCTGCTGACCGGTCAGATCGTCGCCGTCAGCGGCGAGCAGCTGAGCCTGCTCGTGGTCTGTGCAGTGATAGTTCTGTTGTCTTTGGTGGTGCTGTGGCGCCCGCTGATGTTTGCCAGCGTCGACCCGGAGGTTGCCGCTGCCAGGGGAGTCCCGGTGCGGGCGCTGTCGCTGATCTTCATGGTGGTGCTCGGACTTGCGGTGGCACTGTCGGTTCAGGTTGTCGGTGTGCTGCTGGTGCTCGCGCTGCTGATTACTCCCGCCGCGGCGGCGCTGCAGGTCAGTGCTTCGCCGTTTTGGGTCCCTGTGCTCAGCGTCGTCTTCGCCGTCGTCAGTTCGCTGGGCGGCATTTTGCTGGCGCTCGGCAGCCCGGTGACGCCGATCAGCCCGTTCGTCACCACGATCTCCTTCGTCATCTACCTGATCTGCCGAGTCATTGGCGCGCGTCGAATGCGGCGGCTTGCGAGCCATCGGAAAGCCAGGCAGAACCTTCGGGAGACCGTGCCAGCCTGATCCGGTCCAGCTGCCGCTCGCTGAGTCCCGGCAGTTCGTCGAGTGAGAACCAGCCAACGTCGAGCGATTCGTCATCACAAACCTGTGCCGTGCCGCTGCGATAGGTGCAGCGGAATGTGCAGGTGAGGTAGCTGGCCCGGTCGCCGTTCGGGTAGCTGATCGGTCCGTCTGCTGTCACCGCAGCGAGACGCCCGACGTTCACCTCGATGCCGGTCTCTTCCCTGATCTCGCGGACCAGACCCGGGATGGGGTCTTCGCCGGGTTCCAGGATGCCGGTGACTGGCGCCCACTGGCCATTGTCCGCGCGCTTGACCAGCAGGACGCGCTCGTCATCATCGAAGATGATGCCGCAAACTCCGGGCATCCACATCAGGTCGTGGCCGATCTTTGCCCGGGCGGCGAGAATGAATTCCGGTACTGGCATGGCTTCAGTCTGCCAGTAGGCCTGCATTGCACTGAGCCGGCTTAGCCGAAACGGTCCGGTTTATGCTTCCCGGTTCGTCATTTGACACAGAACTAGGACAGAAAGCGGACCGTTTGGAGCGATGGGCGCTTCGCGTCGGTTAAAATCCTGGCCCCACACTCATTACTGTCGGGGTGCGCCCCACCTCGCTGGCGCTCGGCGTGGGCCCTGGATTTGCCGGCGCTTCGCGCCTCATTCAAATCCTGGCAGAACCAAATAATGCAGTTGAGGGCCACTCGCTTCGCTAGAGTGACCCTCAACTGCATTGGTCGGGGTGACAGGATTTGAACCTGCGACCTCGTCGTCCCGAACGACGCGCGCTACCAAGCTGCGCCACACCCCGATATTCCGCTGCCGACCGCCAGACTCACGGCGACACCAAGCGAAGACAACAATATCGGATCAACTCAGTTCGAAGCGAGTCGGGGCCACGTGTAAGGATGAGCCCGTGAAGAGAATCGCGGCCGCTGCAGGCGGACTTGCCCTTTCCGGAGCGGCGGCAGTTGCCTATGCGGCACTTATCGAGGTTCGGTGGTTTGCTCTCCGCTCGGTCGACGTTCCGGTACTCAAGCCCGGGTCTGCGCCGATAAAGCTGCTGCACATCTCCGATCTGCACCTGATGCCCGGACAGCACCGTAAACAGCAGTGGGTTCGTTCGCTGGCCGAACTGGAGCCGGATCTCGTCGTCAACACCGGAGACAATATCTCCAGCGCCGATTCTGTGTGGCCGCTGCTCGACTGTCTTGATCCGCTGCTCGAACTGCCGGGAGTCTTTGTCTCCGGGTCCAACGACTACTTCGCGCCGCGGCCGAAAAACCCAGTCACCTATCTTTTCGGCCCGTCGAAGGGGCCCAGAGCCTCGGACCTGGAGCATCGCCGGCTACCGACGGAAACGATGGACGCTGCGTTCGAGAATGCCGGCTGGCTGAACCTGCGAAACACCCGCGGCGAGCTGACGGTTGCCGGTCAGCGGCTGGAGTTTGCGGGTGTGGACGATCCTCATCTTCGTTATGACCGGTACGCCGACGTAGCTGGAGGCTTTACCGAAGCCGCAGACCTGAGAATCGGGGTGACCCATGCGCCGTACAAGCGGGTGTTGAACGCGATGTCCGACGACGACGCGCAGCTGATCCTGGCCGGGCACACCCATGGGGGCCAACTCTGCGTGCCCGGCTACGGAGCATTGATCACCAACTGCGATCTCGATCGCCGCCGGGTGAAGGGGCTCTCGCGTTGGGGCGACGCCTGGCTGCATGTATCGGCCGGACTCGGCACATCACCGTTCGCCCCGGTACGGTTCAGCTGCCGTCCAGAGGCAACTCTGCTTACACTCAGGGAAGCCGGAAGTCCGCTGTAACGATTGCACAACCCATCTGCGCTGAGGCGCGCGCAGGCACGAGTGGCAGCGTGTTTCCCTTAGAGTAGGTATATGCCTGACCTCTCGTCGCGCCCTCAAGCTGGGCGAAAATTCGGTGCGCTGCTCTCATTCATCGCCGTCAGCACAATCACAGGTGTGGTTGGTGCCGGCTTGGCGATCCCGGCTGTCGGCGCGGTTTCCGCTGGTGCTGACACCGGTATCGAGATCTTCGAGGCACTGCCCGCAGCGCTTGAAGAAGGACCGCTCGCCCAGCAGTCGACGATGGTCGCCAACGATGGCTCGACGATCGCGAAGTTCTACTGGGAGAACCGGATCGAAAAGCCGCTCGACAAGATGTCGCAGGACGTCCAGGATGCCTCGGTCGCAATTGAGGACTACCGGTTCTTCGACCACGGCGGCGTTGACCTGAACGGCATCGCCCGCGCGGCAGTGCATAACATCCTGTCGCCAAGCACTCAGGGTGCCTCGACGCTGACCCAGCAATACGTGAAGAACGTGCTGATTGAGGCTTCGCACCAGAGCGGTGACGACGAGGGTATTGCCGAGGCGACGCAGTCCGAGGGAAGCTCCGGTATCGCCCGGAAGATGCGTGAGGCAAAGCTCGCGATCGCGGTTGAGAAGAAGTACTCGAAGAAAGAAATCCTTGAGCGCTACCTCAATATCAACAACTACGGCGGAAGCCCCCGGCAGTACGGCGTGGAGGCAGCGGCACAGCACTACTGGGGAGTTTCAGCCAAGGACCTGAACCTCCAGCAATCGGCACTGCTCGCCGGAGTCGTGCAGAACCCGTCGGCTAACAACCCGGAGGCAAATCCGGAGCAGGCTCTGCAGCGCCGAAACATCGTGCTGAACTCGATGCTGAAGCACGGCAAGATCACCCAGGAAGAGCACGACAAGGCGGCTGAGTCCGAACTCGACCTGGATATCCACAACGTGGCCAACGGCTGCCAGGCGGCGGGCGTCAGCGCGTTCTTCTGTGATTACGTGCAGCGAACCATTGAAACCGACAAGACTTTCGGCAAGACCCTCGAAGATCGCCGCAACTTCCTGATCCGCGGCGGCCTTCAGGTGAAGACCACGCTCGACCCGGATATGCAAAAGGCGGCGGCCAAAGCGGTCACGAAGCGAGTTCCGGCAAAGGATGCCTCCGGTGCCGGACACACAATCGTTACCGTCGAGCCCGGCACCGGCAAGGTGCTGTCGATGGCGCAGAACCGGAAGTATTCGACATCCGAGGACGCCGGCAAGAGCGAGACCAATATCAACTACAACGTTGATAAGCAGTTCAACGGTGGAACTGGTTTCCAGCCCGGTTCGACCTGGAAACCGTTCGTACTGGCAGCCTGGCTGAAATCCGGCCGGCAGCTGAACGATTCGGTTAACGGCGGCGCGAGCAAGTACTTCGGTTTCCGGACCTCGAGCTGTGACGGCCGAAATTACGCCACGAATGGTTATGGGCCGAAGAACGCCGGTGACAGCGGGGGAGCAAACGGCAGCATGTCCGTGCTCAACGCCACCAAGAAGTCGGTGAACAAGGCTTACGCCGATATGGCGTCCGAGTTGGATATGTGCAAGATCCGGGATACCGCGATGGATCTCGGCGTGCATCTCGGAACCGGCGAGGCGCTCGATAAGGAATCGGGTCCGGGCGACACCCAGGAAGTGCTCTACCCGGCATCGATCCTGGGTTCGCTTTCGATCGCGCCGATCACCATGGCCGCGGCGTTTGCCACGTTCGCTGCCGACGGCGAGTACTGCAAGCCGACGCCGATCGATTCGATCAAGGATCGCAACGGCAAGCAGGTCGACGTGCCGGACGCCGACTGTCACCGGGCGCTGTCGAAAGACGTGGCGCGCGGGGTGACATACGCGCTGACACAGACCTTCAACGGTGGCACCACGAACGGCCTGCAGATCGGTGTCCCTGCCGGTGCGAAGACCGGTACCGCCAACCTGACCGAGGGTCACTCCTGGTTGGTCGGTTTCACCAAGACGATGTCTACCGCGGTCTGGACCGGTGACCCCGATGGCCAGCGCGACTGGCGTAAGAACTCCAAGGGTTCTGTTCGCGGAACGGTCTACGGTGCGACAATTTCCGGTCAGACGTGGTCGGCGTACATGAAGAAGGCGGTCAAGTACACCAAGGGCAACACCAGTTTCCCAAGGCCGCCTGGCTCAGTGATGGGATCGAGCCCTTCGCCTAAGTCGTCGTCGCCGAAGTCGTCCGGCTCCAGCAACAACGATTCCGGGCCAAGCAAGAAGGACGACTCGGACTCGAAGAAGAAGGATGATTCCGGCAAGAAGAAGGATGATTCCAAATCTGACGGCGGCATAAAGGGTGAGGAAAAGGACGACTAGCGTGGATTGGCGCACCTAGCCCGTGGCGCGCCGACTCTCTTCTCGCCGCAGCGGACGGGACGCTAGGCTGTTTCGCATGACGAGACGAGCCAGGCGAGCGCTCCTCGTCACAGCCGCCGGATTGGTCTTACTGCTCATGGCGGCTTCGCTCTGGTGGTATGCCATCGTGCCCAACACGCGACCCGGGCTCCGGCCCGGCGAGGCATATGCCATCGACGTTTCGCACCATCAGGGGAAGATCGACTGGGCTCGGGTGCATGGCGACGGCGTCCGCTACGCCTATATCAAGGCCACCGAAGGCAACGACCACCTTGACAGTGAGTTCAGTCGTAACTGGACGGCGTCCGCGGGGCATGGCGTCAGCCGCGGCGCCTACCACTTCTTCACCCTTTGCTCGCCGGGGGAGGAGCAGGCAGTGAACTTCCTCAAGGCCGCACCGCCCGAGGCCGGGGCGCTACCACCGGCCGTCGACCTGGAGCTGATCGGAGCGTGCCAGACCCGGCCTTCGCAGCGTGACGTCAGCCGCGAACTCGCCGCCTTCACGTCGCGAGTCGAGGCGGAATGGGGCCGTGAGTTACTCGTCTATGCCCGGCATAGCTGGCTGCAGCAGTACACAATCGAACCGCTCAGTGAGAATCGGCGCTGGGTGACGAACTTTTTCATTCGTCCATTCCATGATGACTGGACAGTCTGGCAGGTGCATTACTTCGCCTACGTCGATGGCGCCCGGGGCAAGGTCGACCTCGATGTGGTCAGGCCAGCCGACCTGAAAGGCTAGTGCGCCGCCGAGCTTCCGACGGCGATTAGCCAAGCTATCTGGCAGCCGTGCCCGGCAACCGTGCCCGGCAGCGCTCAGCCGGCCCTGCCCGATGGCGATGCGCCCCGGCCTCGGCCCGCCGGCGCCCCGCTTAGCCCCGCCCGATGGCGATGCGCCGCGCCCTCCGCGTGGAGTTCTCACCAGGAGGGCACTAGGCTGAGCCACATGGCGAAATGGGAATATGCGACGGTGCCGCTTATCGTGCACGCAACTAAGCAAATCCTCGACCAATGGGGCGAGGACGGCTACGAACTGGTACAGGTGGTGCCGGGTCCAGACGGACAGGGACTCGTTGCCTACCTCAAGCGACAGAAGGACTGAAGTGTCTGCAGTTGAAAACAAGCTCATCGAGTTAGGCCACGCGCTGCCCGAGGTCGTCCCTCCGGTGGCCGTCTACGTTCCCGCTGTGCGCAGTGGAAACTACGTCTACACCTCGGGCCAGCTGCCCATGGTGAACGGCGAGCTGCCCAGGGCGGGCAAAGTGGGCGGCGGCGAGGTCGACGCGGACACTGCCAAGGAGCTCGCGGCGCGCTGTGCGCTCAACGGACTCGCCGCCATCAAATCCGTGATCGGAAATCTCGATGACATTGTGCGGGTCGTGAAGGTCGTCGGCTTCGTTGCTTCCGATCCGACCTTCACCGGTCAGCCACAGGTGATCAACGGAGCTTCTGAGCTTCTCGGCGAGGCGCTGGGCGATAAGGGTGTCCACGCGCGATCCGCCGTCGGTGTTGCCGTGCTTCCACTCGACTCGCCAGTCGAGATCGATATCGTCGTCGAGGTCAAAGGCTGACCGTGAGCGTAATTCTCGCTGCGTTCGCGCGGCGTCTGGAAATACCATGCACCTAGTAACCAGGCAGTTCCCGGTTGCCGACGATCTTCGTCGGCAACTCGAAGCGTGGGGATCGGTCGAGGAATTGCCGGATCCGGTCACTCCTCGGCTGGCGGCCACGGTCATGCTTTTGCGGGACTCGGCCGATGGCGTCGAGGTATTCCTGCTGAAGCGGGCCATGTCGATGAGCTTCGCGCCGGAACGATACGCCTTTCCCGGCGGCAGGGTCGACCCCTCGGACACCGAAGAAGTGCCGTGGGGCGGCTGGACACCGGATCGGTGTAAGCAGCGCCTCGGCATCAGCGATCCGGCCCTTGCCCGGCAGATCGTGGTGTCGGCGGTCCGGGAGACATTCGAGGAATGCGGCGTACTCCTGGCCAGCACAAGCGACGGAGAGCTGGTTGGAGAGGTCTCCGGCGGCAACTGGCAGGCGTTCCGGGAGAAGATCGTTCATCGTGAACTCACGTTCGGAGACTTTCTCCGGCACTCGGAGTTCTCGTTGCGTGCCGATCTGCTGCATCCCTGGGCCCGCTGGATAACCCCGGGTTGCGAGCATCGGCGCTACGACACTGTCTTCTTCGTCGCGGCGGTCCCGCCGGGACAGGAGGCAAAAGTCGGATCGTCAGAGGCGACCTGGGGCGGCTGGCTTTCGGCGAAGGAGGCCGTTGAACGGGGCAGGAACTCCGGCGGCAACGAGATGCTCCCGCCGACGTTGGTCTCACTGGAAGAACTCGCCGCCGTTCCGACCGTAGCTGCCGCGATGAGCCAGGTACGCAATCTCAAGCCAATTCAGCCGACTGTCAGGCAGGTCGATGGCGATTGGCTGATCGAAGCGGACATCAGTAGCCCGCCGCTGCAACGTGAACGGCACACTGTCGTCGTCCCCGGCGTGCGGCATGACTAGCCAGGCATCCGAAATCACGACTTTCGATGATGGCGCGCTCGTCCTGGTTCGGGCGGCGAACCCCGGCCCGATGACGCTTGATGGCACGAACTCCTGGCTGCTGTTCAGTGCGGATTTCGCGACGGCAGTTGTCATCGACCCGGGCCCCGAGCTACAGCCGCACATTGCTGCAATCCTGCAGGCCCTCGACCATCGGGGCGCCACCATGACGGCAATCGTGCTGACGCACTGGCATGCGGACCACTCCGAGTCGCTGGCCAGCGCGAGTCGCTGGGCTCCGGAGGTGCCGGTGTATGCCGTGTCCGGGCAATTCCGCACCGGGACGGATCAGATCGCTGACGGTGATCGGCTGACATTCGGCTCGGCTCGGGGCGATCAGCTGGTCTTTCTGCTGACTCCGGGGCACACTTCCGATTCGCTGTCGGTGCTGTGGGGCGAAACGCTACTCCCCGGAGATATGGTGCTGGGCAGCGGGACAACGGTCGTCACCTACCCCGACGGTTCGATTGCTGAATACCTTCGGAGCATTGAGCGGATGCAGCAACTGGCCGTCGGCTCCGACATCACCAGGATCCTGCCTGGGCACGGGCCGGTGATTGACGACCCTCAGCACGTGCTCGGGTACTACCTACGGCACCGCCAGGAACGTCTGGACCAGGTGCGCGCGGCGCTGGATGCCGGTGACAGCACCGCCGAACAGGTAGTCGATCGGGTCTACGCCGACGTGCCGGAGAACGTCCGGCCCGCAGCCTTGCAGTCGGTCAAGGCTCAGCTTGTCTATCTCGACTCTGGGGCGACGAAGAACTAGGTCGATAGACGACGAAGGTACTAAGTGCAATCACTTAGTACCTTCGTCATTGATGAACCGCGGCCCGCAGCCCACTTCCAGCCCGCGGCCCGCGGATCAGGCGGTCAACGTGCCCGGGACGACATCCGCTCCATATCGAGCAGGACGACGGCTCGCGCCTCAAGGCGAAGCCAGCCGCGCGCGGCGAAGTCGGCCAACGCCTTGTTCACTGTCTCTCGTGAGGCACCGACCAGCTGCGCCAGCTCTTCCTGGGTGAGTTCATGGGCGACCAGCACGCCATCGGCGGCCGGACGGCCGAAGCGAGTGGCAAGGTCGAGGAGCGCTTTCGCCACGCGACCTGGAACGTCGGAGAAGACGAGATCGCCGACCGTGTCGTTGGTGCGTCGAAGCCTGGCGGCAAGCGCCTGCAGCAGGTTCAGCGCAGCATCCGGGCGACCTGACAGCCAGGTGTGCAGGTTGTCATTGCTGAGTCCGAGAAGAGTCACTTCTGAGATCGCGGTAACCGTTGCGGTTCGCGGACCTGGATCGAACAGGGAAAGCTCACCGAACATCTCGCCTGGACCGATAACCGACAGCAGGTTCTCGCGCCCGTCAGGTGCGCTGCGGCCCAGCTTCAGCTTTCCGGCGACGATGACATACAGCTCGGATCCGGAATCGCCTTCATGAAACAGCACAGAGCCACGGTGCAGCGTGCTCTGCTTCATGAGGTCGAGTAGCGCTGCCGTTGCCTCGTCATCAAGACCCGAAAAAAGCGGTGCCTTCCTCACGACCTCAATATCCACGTTGCCTCCTAGGACGTTGTCTATTACTAGCAGTCTGCCGCACTAACCCTCTGTTTAGGTAGCCGCAAGGCCGTAGATAGTCTAAATAGGTGATGTCAGTGGCCGAGAAGACCGCAAAGAAGTACGCGCAAGAGACGAGCCTTGGATTAAAGCGCCGAGCCCGGAAGATTCACCGCGCCCTTACCGAGTTTTATCCAAACGCCCGCTGTGAGCTCGATTTCGAGAATGCGTTCCAGTTACTCGTTGCAACCGTGCTATCTGCTCAGACCACTGACGTTCGCGTCAACCAGACTACCCCCGGCCTGTTTGCCCGCTACCCGACCCCCGACGCTATGGCGAAAGCGGAGCGGGAGGAACTCGAGGACATCCTTCGCCCGACGGGCTTCTTCCGAGCCAAGGCCGCCAACCTGCAGAAGCTGAGTGCCCGCATCATCGACGAGTATGGCGGCGAGGTGCCGACCGGCCTCGACGACCTGGTGACTCTGCCAGGGGTCGGGCGTAAGACGGCCCATGTCGTGCGTGGAAACGCCTTCGGCTTGCCAGGACTGACCGTCGATACGCACTTCGGCCGGCTTGCCCGCCGATTCGGCTGGACGGCGTCCGACGATCCGGTACAGGTCGAAAAAGACGTTGCCGCGTTGTTCGAGCGACAAGACTTCACCATGCTGTCGCACCGGCTGATATTTCATGGTCGCCGGATATGCCACTCCCGGCGCCCGGCCTGCGGGTCCTGCCCGGTGGCCGCACTCTGCCCCTCGTTCGGGATCGGTGAGCTCGACCCGCAGGCGGCGGCGAAACTGTTGCGGTTTGAGCTGGCTCCATGAGCACGACCGGCGGGATCCCTGCTGACTCCGCTCGCGGTCACGGCCAGGCGGAGCGCAATCCTGCCGGAATGGCCAGCGACCTCGGCGCAGACTCTGGGGGAGCGCTCGATATCCGGGACGCGCTGCAACGGCTGGCTTCGAGCAAACTCACCGGCCCGCTCGCCGGAAGGCCCCACCGCTCACCGTCCGATGACGCGCGCGATGCCGCGGTGCTGATGCTGTTCGGCAAGGGCACGATGCCGCGCACGGATGCCGGCCGCTCGTTATTGCCGAAACTGGAGCACGCCGGCATGGCGGATATCGACGTGTTGCTACTGCAGCGGGCCGCAACCCTGCGACATCACGCCGGCCAGGTGGCGTTTCCCGGTGGAGCCGTTGACGCCGAAGACACCGACGTGACGGCCGCCGCTCTGCGCGAGGCAGAGGAGGAAACCGGCCTGGCTCCGGACGGCGTTGAAGTGCTGGGTCAGTTGACGCCGATATTTCTGCCGCCGAGCAAATTCCTGGTGACGCCGGTCGTCGCCTGGTCGCCGACCCAGTCGCCCGTGCGCGTGATGGATCACGGCGAGTCCGCGTCGGTGTATCGCGTTCCGGTGGCCGACCTTCTGGCGGCGCCGAATCGTGGCAGCTACGTGCACCCTTCCGGGTACCACGGGCCTGCCTTCGATGTCGGTGTCCTGACGGTTTGGGGATTCACCGCCGGACTGCTGGACTTCGCCTTCGATCAACTCAGTTGGGCGCTGCCTTGGGACAGCAACCGACTGATCGAATTGCGCTGACCGGTTCGACAGCCGGGGGCCGCCCGCGCCGGAGGTCCGGATCACGGAGCGTGGCCCGGCATCGAGGCTGGGCAGGATCGAGCCCAGCAGGGCGAGCGCCATCCGGGACGCGGACAGTGGCCACAGCAGGCTACAGTCGAGGGCCGCCCGGGTTCTTCGCTGCGTTCTGCAGCGAGGCGATGCTGGTCTTGGCTCCTGCAATCGCCCTGGTCGGATTGAGCTTCGCCTTTTTCACCAGTGGAAGGCCGACGGCCACGAGGAGCAACGCCAGCAACAACAGGGCGGCCGCAACGAGCAGGAACGATGACCACCACTCAAAACCGAGGGCGTGCAACCCCGCGGCGGCGGCGATCAGCAGGATGATCAGCATCAGGAAAGCGAGCACACCGGCGACGACCAGGAATCCCCCGCCGATGCCGAGCTTCTTGGCGCCCGCGGTGAGTTCAGCTTTCGCCAGAGATGCCTCATCGGCGGCGAGAGCCTTGCCGTCATTTCTTATCTCGGTGAACAACTCGGACAGTGACCGTTCAGCCATGGGGGTTACTCCGTTTCGGCGGACCTGTAGGGGATTACTGATACTAAGCCTAATGCCGCGTCGGCGCCCGGGGGTCGCCACCCGCCGATCAGGCGCCGGCCATGAAAAAGGGGAAGGTGACGCACCCGCCACCTTCCCCTTCCCTCGCCAGGCGCCCTCAGTCTTCCGGCTTGGCGTCCTTCAATCCAGTCTGGATCAGGTCCATCACCGATGTGTCGGCCAGGGTTGAGGCGTCCCCGACCTCACGATTCTCCGCGACATCGCGGAGCAGGCGCCGCATGATTTTGCCCGAACGCGTCTTCGGTAGCTCCGCGACCACCAGGATTCGCTTCGGCTTGGCGATCGGGCCGATTTCGTTGCCTACATGTGTCCGTAGCTCCTGGATGACATCCGGTCCGCCGTCTCCCGCCGCACCGCGCAGGATGACGAACGCAACGACCGCCTGGCCCGAAGTTTCGTCGTTGGCCCCCACCACCGCCGCCTCGGCAACCTTCGGATGCGAGACAAGGGCGGATTCGATCTCCGTCGTCGATAGGCGGTGACCCGATACGTTCATCACGTCGTCGACCCGGCCGAGCAGCCAGATGTCGCCGTCCTCGTCCTTTTTGGCCCCGTCGCCGGCGAAGTACATGTCCTTGAACCGCGACCAGTACGTCTCCTTGAAGCGCTCCGGATCCTGCCAGATGCCGCGCAGCATCGAGGGCCAGGGCTCGGTCAGCACAAGGTACCCGCCGCCACCATTCTCGACCGGTCTGCCCTCGTCATCCACGACATCGGCTGCGATACCGGGTAGCGGGACCTGGGCGGAGCCGGGCTTGGTCTCGGTGACGCCCGGCAGCGGCGAAATCATGATCGCGCCGGTCTCCGTCTGCCACCAGGTGTCGACGATGGGTGCCTTGTCGCCGCCAATCACTTTCCGGTACCAGACCCAGGCCTCGGGATTGATCGATTCGCCGACCGAACCGAGCACCCGCAGGGAACTCAGATCGAACTGCGCCGGGATGTCGTCGCCCCACTTCATGCAGGTGCGAATTGCCGTCGGGGCGGTGTAGAGGATCGAGACCTTGTACTTCTCGACGATCTCCCACCAGCGGCCCTTGTGCGGGGAGTCCGGAGTGCCCTCGTAAAGCACCTGCGTGGTGCCGTTGGCCAGCGGACCGTACACGCTGTAGCTGTGCCCCGTGACCCAGCCGACGTCGGCGGTGCACCAGTAGACGTCCGTTTCCGGGTGCAGGTCGAAGACGTTGCGATGGGTGTAGCTGGTCTGGGTCAGGTACCCGCCGGATGTGTGCAGGATGCCCTTCGGCTTACCCGTCGTGCCGGATGTGTACAGGATGAACAGCGGATGCTCGGAGTCGAAGAACTCCGGCGTGTGCTGCGTAGATGCTTCGCCGACGGTCTCGTGCCACCACAGATCACGCCCTTCGGTCATCTCGGTGTCCTGTTCGGTGCGCTGTACCACCAGGACGTTCGAGACGCTCGGAGCTCCCTTGGCCAGGGCGGCGTCCACCGCTGGCTTCAGGGCGGACGCCGAGCCACGGCGGAACCCGCCATCGGCCGTGATCACGATCTTGGCTTCGGCGTCGAGGATCCTGCTATGCAGCGCATCCGCGGAGAAGCCACCGAACACGACGCTGTGCGGGGCACCGAGCCGCGCGCACGCGAGCATCGCGATCACTGTCTCGGGAATGAGTGGCATGTAGATCGCGACCCGGTCGCCGGTATTGACCCCAAGGTTCTTCAGCGTATTGGCGGCCTTCGCAACTTCTTTCTGCAGATCGGCATACGTGATGGTCCGGGTATCGCCGGGCTCGCCCTCGAAGTGGAACGCCACCCGATTCCCGTTGCCGGCTTCCACGTGTCGGTCGACGCAGTTGTAGGCAACGTTGAGCTTGCCGCCGACAAACCATTTTGCGAACGGCGCATCCGTCCAGTCCAGGGTGTCGGTGAAAGCGGTATCCCAGCTGAGGAGCTCCCGTGACTGTCTGGCCCAGAATCCCAGCCGGTCCGTCGCTGCCGCTTCATAGAGCTCGGGCCCGGCGACGGCCTGCTCGCTGAACTCAGGGGACGGAGCGAACCGACGGTTTTCGTGAAGCAGGTTTTCCAGCCCGGCGGTCTCTTGTTCAGTCATACCTCTCCTTTGAAATGCGTCGCATGCCTGCGGTGCTTTACAGCGCGAGCGGGGCCTCGGCCCGGCCCGGTCGGCACGTACCTCTAGCCTAATTCCCTTGTGATCCAGACCATAGACCGCACCGTCGTGGCCACGCCAGCCGCTTGCCAGCCGCACCGCCGGGCCGCCGCCGGCCTAGTGCGGATCGCGGCCGGTCTAGTGCTTGACCGCCTTCTCGGATCCGGCGCCGGTCAGCGAGCGCACTTCCATCTCGGCAAACTTTTGCTTGCTCGACTGCTCCTTCGAGGTCAGCGAGCCGATGTAACCGAGCAGGAATGCCAGTGGGATCGACACGATGCCCGGATTGTCCAGCGGGAACCAGTGGAAGTCGACGCCGACGTCCTTGATCATGGACAGGCTCTCGCCGGTCTTTGGATCAACCTTGCCGGAGACCACCGGCGAGAAGGCGATCAGGATGATTGTCGATGCCAGGCCGCCGTAGATACTCCACAGCGCCCCGCGGGTATTGAACCGCTTCCAGAACAGCGAATACAGGATCGTCGGCAAATTGGCGCTCGCGGCCACCGCGAAGGCCAGGGCGACCAGGAACGCGATGTTCTGTCCCTGTGCCGCGATGCCGCCGATGATTGACAGTACGCCGATCACGACGATGGTGATTCGGGCAACCTTGACCTCGCCGGTGCCTGACACCTTGCCGTCACGCAGTACCGAGTTGTAGATGTCGTGGGCGAACGAGGTGGCGGCGGTAATCGCCAGCCCGGCGACCACGGCGAGAATCGTCGCGAACGCTACCGCCGAGATCACCCCGAGCAGCACGGTGCCGCCGATTTCGTATGCCAGCAGCGGGGCGGCTGAGTTCACGCCGCCAGGCGCTGCCTTGATCGTCTCTTCGCCGACGATCGCTCCTGCGCCATAGCCGAGCACCAGGGTGAAGAGGTAGAAGAAACCGATCAGCCAGATGGACCAGACGACGGAGCGGCGCGCGTCCTTGCCGGTTGGCACTGTGTAGAACCGCATCAGCACGTGCGGTAGTCCGGCGGTGCCCAATACGAGCGCCAGGCCGAGTGACAGGAAATCGAGCTGCGTCAGAGCGCTCTTACCGTACTGGATGCCCGGGTTGGCGAGGTTTTTGCCATCGACGGTCATGCTGCTGGCCTGGGCGATCATGTCCGACAGATTGAACTTGAACAGCGTCAGCACCCAGACAGTCATAACGGCCGTGCCAACTATCAGCAGCGCCGCCTTGATGATCTGCACCCAGGTAGTGCCCTTCATGCCGCCGACCAGCACATAGACGATCATGATCAGGCCGACGACGGCGATTACCGCGCTCTGGCCAATTGGCGAGGTGATGCCGAGCAGCAGGGCGACGAGGCCGCCGGCGCCAGCCATCTGGGCCAGCAGGTAGAAGAAGACCACTGCGAGCGTTGACAGTGCTGCGGCCATCCGAACCGGCTTCTGCCGCAGCCGGAACGACAGCACGTCGGCCATGGTGAACTTGCCGGTGTTCCGAAGCAGCTCGGCGACCAGCAGCAACGCCACGAGCCAGGCGACCAGGAAGCCGATCGAATAGAGGAAGCCGTCGTAGCCGTTGACTGCGATGGCGCCGGCAATGCCAAGGAAGCTCGCCGCCGAAAGGTAGTCACCCGCGATTGCAGTGCCGTTCTGTCCGGCGGAAAAGGCGCGTCCACCGGCGTAGAAGTCCGCGGCGGTCTTGTTGGTGCGGGACGCGCGGATCACGATCACCAGGGTGACGACGACAAAAGCCGCGAAGATAAGAATGTTGACGACCGGATTTCCGATCTGGGTTCCAGCTTCGGCAGCCAGAACGGCAGGCGGACTGGCAGGCAGAGTCGGAATTAGAGCTGTCGCGACAGTCATGAGCGAGGGCCTTCCTGGGCTGATGTGGCAAGTTCGGCTTCGACATCATCGCGAAGTGCCTCGGCGATCGGGTCCTGGCGTTTGTTCGCCCACCGGACGTAGATGGTGGTGATCGCGAAGGTTGAGACGATCTGCAACAGGCCGAAGATCAGGCCGATGTTGACGTTGCCGAACACCTGGATACTCATGAACTCGTGGGCGTAGTTGGACAGCAGCACGTAGAGCGCGTACCAACTGAAGAACACTGCGGTCATCGGGAACACGAACTTCCGGAATCGGCTTCTCAGGTTTTGGAAGTCCGCGCTGTCCTGCACCCGCTGGTAGGGAGTTACTGCCGCGGGGACTGTGTCGTCCGCCGGCGGCGAGTTGTGATTGGTAGACATTGTTCCTCCGGTATTCGCAGCAGCGTCGTAAGGGCCGTGCGGACCCTGTTGGCTGCGACGACGGTCGCCGTCAAGTTTCAAGTGTGGCCGGAATCACATCGTCGCTGGAGGGGTAGCGCGGCACGGCTCGACCGGTGGTTCCTTCTGTGCGTTCTGCGGTAGGCCCGGCATCGCTGAGCGGCAGGTTTCCTGCGGTGAACGGCGCTGGCTTCCGCCTCGTCGTGCGTAATCCCGCTCAGGTCGACGTCGCCGGCGGTTTCGTTGGCAATGTTCCCTCGGGCGCATGTAATCCGTAAACGATCGGATCAGCGTGCCGCGGTTTGCTGGCCGGGGTCAGCAGGGACACAGTTATCATCACGATGAAACTCAGTGGCATCGACCAGGCGGCGGGCTGTGCCAGCAGGGCGCCGGTCCAGCCACCGGGGTTGCCGAATGCCAGGGTGAACGCGGCCGCGGCGCCAGCCAGTACTCCTCCGCTGATCAGGCCGGCCATGGCCCCTGCTCTGCTGAGCCCGCGCCACCAGATGCCAAGCAGAAGCAGCGGGCAGAAGGTCGAGGCCGCCATCGCGAACGCCATGCCGACGGTGTCCGCGATGGACGTTCGGGTCGCCAGCAGAGATAAGGCCAACGGGACGATCAGCGCTACGACCGCAGCCCAACGGAAGCGGGTCACGGTTGACCGATCGGTCTGAAGTCTGGCGTCCCGGTCCGCCCGAAGCCTGCCGGGGGCTCGGCGACGGGGAAACAAGTCGTGGCTGAGAACGCCGGCAACCGAAACGGCGAGCCCGGACGCGGTGGAGAGGAATGCGGCAAAGGCCCCGCCGACCAGAATTGCGCCGGCCACGGTGACCAGCTGCCCCTCGAGAAGCGCGGCCGGCAGCGCAAGAACCACTGTGTCGGCTGGCCATTGATCCGGGATGTAGATCCTGCCCAGCAGTCCGTACAGCGGCGGAAACAGGTAGAAGACTCCGAGGAAGCCGATCACGATGAAGGTTGTCCGGCGTGCGGCGGCGCCATCCGGGTTGGTATAGAACCGCACCAGCACGTGCGGCAGGCCCATCGTCCCGAAGAACAGCGCGACGATGAGTGAATACGTCTGGTACAGCGCATGCTCCCTGCCGCCGTATCCGGACAGGGGCACCGCCCAGTCGGCAAGTGTCGTGCTTGGCAGCGGAGCACCATCCGAGCGCCATGCCAGGAGCAGCAGGATCGCCGGGATGATTATCGCCGCGAGCTTCAGCCAGTACTGGAACGCCTGCACGAAGGTAATGGACCGCATGCCGCCGGAGACCACGTTCAGCACCACAACGACGGCGACGAGGCAAGCGCCCATCCAGGTGGGGACATCGACGATGGCGGAGAGCGCAAGGCCCGCCGCGCGCAACTGCGGCATCAGGTACAGCCAGCCGATCACCAGCACGGCAACGGCAGACACCGTCCGGGCGAACTCCGATTCAAAGCGAAGCTGGGCGAAATCCGGCAGGGTGTATGCACCCGAGCGGCGCAACGGCGCAGCCACCAGCACGAGCAGCAGCATGTACCCCGCTGTGTAGCCGACCGGCAGCCACAACATGTCGGCACCGAACGTGAAGACCAGTCCGGCAATGCCGAGAAAGCTTGCCGCCGAGAGGTATTCTCCGCCGATAGCGCTCGCGTTCACCCAGGGACTGACGGTGCGTGAGGCAACGAAGAAATCGGAGGTCGTGCGGGAAAGACGAAAGCCCAAGGAACCCATCAGCAGCGTTGCGACGACCACCACCGAGACCGCGATCAGGCTCGCAACGCTGCCGGTGCTCACCTAAGAATCCCCGTGTACCAACGCGGTGAATTCAGTTTCTGCACGGGTCGCCTGGCGGACGAAAAACCAGGCAGCAACAGCTGTGAACGGGTAGGCGAGCAGGCCGAGCGCCAACCAGGGCAGCGGAATCCCGAGCACCAGCACAGTTCGCAACGAGGGAGCCAGCCAGAAGGCGAGTGGCAATCCGCAAAACATCAGCACGAAACCCGCAACAGTGGCCACCGCGAGCCGGAGCTGAGTCCGGATCAGCGTGGCCATATACAGCCTGCCGATCTCGGTGTTCTGGCTGATTTGCTGACGTCTGGTCAACGGCGGCTCGCCGGAGTACGCCGCCATCTGTGGTGCGGTCACCCGCACTCGCTTGTTCGTCATCGGCGCCGATTCTTCGCAACCAGATCCCGGAAACCGGGAGTATTGCGACGGGCCACCGTGAGTTCCTGGTCGCCGAGCCGGACGACGGTCCGGCCGCCGACCGACCTGATCTCGTCGACGTGGGAGAGCGAAACAAGCGTGGATCGATGTATTCGAACGAAACCGGCTTCGGCCCACCGTTCCTCCAGGGTACTGAGCGGGGTGCGCAGCAGGTGGCTGCCACTGGCGGTGTGCAACCGGGCGTAGTCTCCGCTGGCCTCCACGTGGGTGACATCGGACCGCTGGATGAACCGGGTGACTCCGCCCAGGTCGATCGGGAGTGTTTCGTCATCAGGCTCGCGGCTGCCGGGTCGCGCGGCCTGCGTATTGCTCACCACCCGGCGTATCGCCTCGGCGAGCCGCTCCTCACGCACCGGCTTCACGACGTAGTCGGTCACGTCGAGATCGTAGGCCAAGGCAGCATGTTCGACATGGGCGGTCACGAATACAACTTGCGGCCTGACCGAGAATCGGCCGAGCAGACTGGCCAGGTCGACCCCGTCAAGACCCGGCATCCGGATATCGGTGAACACGGCGTCGATCCGGGATTCGGTTTCGA
This sequence comes from Saxibacter everestensis, assembly GCF_025787225.1. Classification (NCBI taxonomy): domain Bacteria; kingdom Bacillati; phylum Actinomycetota; class Actinomycetes; order Micrococcales; family Brevibacteriaceae; genus Saxibacter; species Saxibacter everestensis. Next base: position 2,782,519 of record NZ_CP090958.1, on the reverse strand, counting down.
GGATCTTCAGCGCGCTTGCCGCCGATCCAGCGCGGCTGACCTTGCCGATCCGGGGATCTTCGCCGAGCAGGAACGACAACTCGGCAAGCGCAGGTGGTTCGTCGTCGACCGCGAGCACGCTGAGCTCAGCCGTGCGCTGTATCGGAGCGGGTGGCTGTGACGGCGTTGTCATGAACCTATTGTGAGTCGGAAAAGCCGCCGTGCATATTCACTGCGTGCTTTGGCACCCGGAAGCTGACCTTCATCCCGGCGCCGATATTGGTCTCGACCACGAGTCCGGCGGCATCGCCGTAGATCTGGCGCAGCCGCGAGTCGACGTTGCCGAGTCCGACGGAGTCGGGTGAGGATGAGTCGTCTCCGGCCAGGACGCGACGGATGACGTCGGGATCTGTGCCGGTGCCGTCATCCTCCACCGAGATCAGCGCGCTGTCGCCGTCATCTTTCGCAACGATAGAGACATGCCCTTTGCCCTGGCCCTGGCCTTTGTCGTCGTCGCGGTCGTGAGCGGCGCCTTCGAGGCCGTGTTTGACCGCATTCTCGACAAGAGGCTGCAGTGCAAGGTACGGCAAGGAAATGTGCAGTACCTCTGGCGCCACAAGCAGCTGCACAACAAGTTTGTCGCCGAAGCGGGCCTGTTCGAGTACCAAATAGCGTTCGACGTTTCTCAATTCCTCGGCCAGAGTCGTGGTCTCCCCGCCCCGGCGAAATGCGTATCGGGAGAAATCAGCGAATTCGAGCAGCAGCTCCCGGGCGCGATCAGGATCCGTTCGGACAAATGACGCAATGGCTCCGAGGCAGTTGTAAATGAAATGCGGACTGATTTGCGCTCGCAATGCCTTGAGTTCGGCTTCCATCGTGCGGGTGCGCGAGCTGTTGAGTTCGGCGAGGGCCAATTGTGCCGAAACCCAGTTCGCGACCTCCTCGGTTGCCTTGGCCAGCACTGCCGAGCGGACCTGCGTGTATGCGGCCAGCGCTCCGATTACCTTGCCGTCACTATTGATCGGAGCGATGACGGCGTGCACCAGTTCGCAGCCGATTGCGTGCTCGGGATCGCCGGTGACTTTGCGGATCACGGTGCGGCCGGTACGAAGCGCGTCGGCCGCGTGTTGCATTGCCGCGGCCGCATGATGGCTGCCGCTGCCGTCCCAGGCGAGCATTTGCGTTGTGTCCAGAAGAGCGACCGCCGGGGTGTTGAGCAGCGAGCGCAGGTGCTTGCCGGCTTTCTCCGCGCCTGCGGGTGTCAGCCCTGCCCTCAGATGCGGAGCGAGCTGTGATGCGGTGTGCAGCGTGGCGAAGGCGGCACGCTCAGCAGGGGTGCCCAGTCGACGGCGCTGTGTTGCCAGGACCACGATGATGACCACGACAAGCAGCAGAACAGCGCCGATCAGAACGGCTTCCCGTGTGCTCATCGTCTTCGATACTCCTGTCGGTCTATTCGGTGCTCGGCGTGCGGTGTTGGTTCGACGATAGTGTTTCCTGCCAGCACAATGACGGTTCGTAAAGTTATCGGCTACCGATGCCAGCGGCATTGCAGCTTGGCGAGGGATGTCATCGCAGGCGTTTTCTGCAAGTATCAGCAGGTAGGTTTTTATTTCGGCACTAGGCAATACCCCTTAGAGAGGTCTTCCGATGAGTACTCCCCATCAGCCGGGGCCATATAACCCTGGCAACTCCGGCTCTGGCCAGTACGGACAGGGCCAAGGCCAGTACGGTCAGCAGGGTCAGGGTCAGGGCCAATACGGTCAGGGTCAGCAGGGTCAGGGTCAGCAGGGTCAGGGCCAGGGCCAGTTCGGTCAGCAGGGCCAGTACGGACAGGGCCAGCAGGGCCAGGGTCAGTACGGACAGGGTCAGTATGGCCAGGGCCAGCAGGGCCAGCAGGGCCAGGGGCAGGGCCAGTTCGGACAGGGTCAGCAGGGCCAGTTCGGACAGCAGCCGAAGCCGGCTCGTGAGCCGGGTGCCGGGGTTCTCGGTCCATTCACGCTGCGTGACATTCTGATTATTGCCGGTGCACTCATTGCTCTGGTTGGGATCTTCCTGCCTGTTTACAGTTTTCGTGGCGATGTCGGCATTGACGGCTCCTCCTGGTGGGTATGGCACTGGGGGAGCATCAACTACATCTTCTTCGGCTTTCTGAGCGTAATAGTCGCCGGTGTTCTGGCCGTATTGCAGAAAACAGTTCGCGGACTTCCGGCACGCATCGGTTCCTTCTCGTTCGACCAGATTATTTCCGTCCTGGGTGTCGTGGGCGCGCTTTACAACTTCTTCATCCTGATCACGAGCGCACCCACAATGCACGTCGGCGCCTGGCTTGCGCTGCTCGGCGCGCTGCTCGTCCTGGTGGCAGGGACTCTGACAGTTATTCCGGCATTTGGCTCGGACCTCCGGGCAAAGAAGAGCATCCAGGCTCATCCGAAGGCAGCGGCGGTCGAACTGCCGGCCAAGGCACAGCAGAGCTTCAACCAGCAGGGTCAGTACGGCCAGCCGACGGGCGGCCAGCAGAGCCAGTACGGTCAGCAGGGTCAGCCGACGGGCGGCCAGCAGAGCCAGTACGGTCAGCAGAGCCAGTACGGTCAGCAGGGTCAGCACGGCCAGCCGACCGATGGTCAGCAGAGCCAGTACGGTCAGCAGGGTCAGCACGGCGCCGGGGCATCTGCCGGAGCCGCGGGAATTGCCGGTGCCTACGGCGCGCAGTCAGTGTCCTCGCCACAGCAGGGTGGTCAGGGCGATTTCGGACAGCAGAGCGGCTACAGCGAACCGGGCTCATTCCCGGGCGGCTCGTACTCCGCCGACGAATCGGCATCCGACGCCAAGTCGTCGGAGACCGCCTACCCGGGCAGTGACTACGCGGCGAACGACTATTCGGCCGACTACTCCGGTGGCTCGCACGCAGACAGCTCCGATGCTTCTGCCGCACCCGTCGATTCGGATGACGAGACCGGCGCGGAAAGGACTTCGGTCCTCCCGAATGCAGGAGTTACCGGCGCTTCGGATACCGCATCGGCCGACGACGCGTCAGCTGCCGATCGGCGGGAGGACGACGGGACAGATCACACCGCTTTCTCGGACTCCGGGGCCGGCACCGTGCCGGCAACCGAGCAGCCGGATGCGAATTCCGCTTACGTGGATCAAGTGGCCAACGATCCGGCGACTGCCCAGGACGAGGTGTCGAACGTCGGCGGCGATGAGTCCTACAACACGCAGGCCAATGAACCTGATCCTGCCTTGAGCTGGGCGCAGCACGCCGAAGCCGATGAATCGACTATGGCCGATGACACGCAGGAAGACTCGGACCGGGAGGACGAGGCAGCCTACTCGTCAACCCACCATCCCGAGCCGGCGCAGGACGAAGTGGCGGACTCGAGCGGCACAGATGGCGAGCAGGAGAACGCGGCAGAAACTCAGGCGTTCTGGTTTGCGGTCCCCGAAGAGCGGTCTGCCCACGATGAACACACCGGGCAGCCGGTATTCACCATCACACCCGGCAGCTGGTTCCTTGCACTGGAAGACCACGGATACTATTTCCGGGTGCAGAGTCAGGACGGGCAGGTCGGCATCCTGCACGACGTCAGCAATATCCAACGCGGCTAGGCATGCCAGCGGCGCCGTAACTCGCGGTCGGTGACGAAAGCCGAATTGGCGTCAGGAAAAAGAACACTAGAAACAACGGAGTAGGAAATCGACGCAGCGGCCGGAGCGCTTCGGGCTCTTGAACAACAGCCTGAGGTAGCCGAGTCGATCGCTGTAGCCCGCGAAGCATGTACCTCGCTTCGCTGGCACCAGGCCCTGCGTCGCCGCACCCAAGAGGCCCGGGCGGAGTCAACAGTACGAGCCGCCCGGGCCTCAGCCGCGCTCGAAGGCGCGAGGTTCCCGATCGCCTTCGTCCGCGAGGCAATGCAAGGCAGGGCTGTTCCAGATGATCTTTCCGGCACTCAGCTGGCCGCCGCAATCCGGGTCTCAGCGTTGGCGGAGGAACTTGGCTCACACCCGCACCCGCTGTCTGCATCGCCGATGCAGGCAATCGCGCGGCTGCACGTTGCTGCCGCCGCGGGGCTGATCGATGACGCGCAGGTGGGCAGGCCGCGTATCGGCGCCGAACTGCCGCGCGACCTATCCGGCCTGCCGCCCGCACCGGCCGCCGAAGCCGCCGCTGCCCGGCTGCGCGGGCTAGCCGAACTACTAGGGTCCGATGCGAAGCACTCGGCGCTGCTCACGGCGGCTATTGCGCACGGCGAAATACTGGCCATCAGGCCATTCGTGCTCGGCAACGGACTTGTGGCGCGCGCGGTTTTCCGGATCCTGCTCGTCTCCGGAGGAGTGGACCCTAGCGGGGTGATTGTCCCGGAGGCGGCGTTCCTCGCTGACGCTGTCGGTTACGGCCAGGCGGCGGCGCAGTACACCAGCGGTGCGGACGTGCCCGGCTGGGTTGCCAGTTGCGCCCGAGCCGTCACGGATGGCGCCGGCGAGGGCAGCACGATTGCCGACGCTGTGCTGGCCGGAAAGCTGCCCCAGATCTGACTTGTCGTCGCGCTGTCCACAATTGGACCGGGCAAGGAAAGTTATCCACATAATCTCAGTCGGCAAGTAATCGCCGACCCACCACGACCAGTATTGTGCCATGCGCTCGACACAACGATCGGTGGTTGTCTTCACCGGCATCGAAGAACTTTCGGACGAGGTCCGACGGTTGGCTTCTTCCGCCGGCGTCGAGCTGCTCGTTCCTGGCCGCAGCGCATCGTCCTGGCGGGATGCCGCGCTGCTCCTGGTCGGTGAGGATATCAACGAGCTGCCCGGACATGCTTCGGCGGAACGGGTAGTTGTTGCGCTGGATTCGGGGGGATCCACCGCACAGGTCTGGCGGCATGCGACGGAGCTTCGGGCCGAGCACGTCGCGCTGTTGCCGGACGCCGCGGAGTGGCTGGTCCAGCGGATGATTTCCGCAGTCGAACCAGCCACTCCGACCGGTCTGGTTCTCGGCGTCGTCGGAGGAAGCGGCGGTGCCGGCGCGAGCACGCTGGCCTGCGGTTTGGCACGGGCCGCGTCGATCTCCACGACGAGAAGCGCGCTGATCGATGCTGACCCGCTCGGCGGAGGCCTGGACCTGGTGTTGGGCGCCGAAGGCCTCGGCGGCATTAGATGGCCGAACCTCACGGCCAGCCGGGGCAGCTTGCGCCCCAGCGCGCTTTACGAGGCGTTGCCCCGCCTGGAGAACCTTTCGGTGCTGTCCTGGGACCGCACAGCCGCACGTGAACTTCCGCAGGATCTATTCGATTCCGTGCTGACTGCGGCAAGGCATGCCTTCGCGCTGCTGGTAATCGACCTGCCGCGGCATGCTCCTATCGACTGCACCAGATGGTGCGACCGGTTGCTGCTCGTGACCTGTGCCCAGGTTCGCGCCGCGGTCGCGGCCAACCAGGTTGCCCGTCGGTTGAGTGAGAACCATCCGGACGTGCGCCTGGTGGTGCGCGGCCCGGTGCGTTCCGGCCTGGCGGCGGATGGCGTCGCGCGGAGTCTCGGGCTTGAGCTGGAGGGATATCTGAAACCAGATCGTGGCCTGGCAGAGGCGCTCGACCGGGGAGAGGGAATCCCGAAGGGCAGAAACAGCAGGCTTGCGAGACTCAGTGAAGAGATCATCGCCCAAGTGACTGAGCTGGCGTCGTGAGCTTCTCGTCGCCCGCAACGCTGACCGGTCCGGAACCCGACGACGAGTGGATCGATGCCGAGCTTTTGCAGCAAATTCGATCGCGACTGCTCAAGGAGACCGGGCCGGTAACCCCGGCCAAAGTTGCCGAGGCATTGCGGGCCAGCGGCAAGGTGTTCGGCACGGCGGCGATCCTGGAACTCGTGGAACGGCTGAGCGCGCAGATCTCCGGGGCCGGTCCGTTGCAGCGGCTGCTGGACGATCCTCGGATCACCGACGTTTTCGTGAACGCGCCTCGCGACGTTTGGTTCGACGCAGGGGAAGGGCTGCAGCGGGCGAACATCACCCTCGGCGGCGAAGCCGAGGTTCGAGCGCTCGCCATGCGACTTGCGGCCACAGGCGGTCGCCGACTGGACGAATCCAGTCCGCTGGTCGACGCCCGGCTGCCGGACGGCGTCAGGGTGAACGCCGTGATTCCACCGATATCCGGCCGATACACCTCGTTGTCATTGCGGATTCCGCGTCCCGTGGCGTTCAGCCTGGATGAACTTGTGGCGAACGGAACACTGCTGCCGTCCTGGCGGCCCGTGCTCGAGGCGTTGATCTCCCGTCGGAAGAACTTCCTGATCTCGGGCGGAACCGGTGCCGGCAAGACCGCCTTGCTCGGAACGCTGCTTGGCCTGGTCTCGGCACACGAGCGTCTGATCGCCATCGAGGACGCGCCGGAACTGGTGATATCCCACCCGCACTTCGTGCAGCTTTCGGCCCGGCACCAGAACATCGAGGGCGCGGGTGAAGTCAACCAGGCCGATCTGGTGCGAAACGCTATGCGGATGCGGCCGGATCGCCTTGTGGTCGGCGAGTGCCGCGGCGCCGAAGTACGCGAACTCTTCACGGCTCTTAATACCGGGCACGAAGGGGGCTGCGGCACGGTGCATGCAAACACGACGGAGGACGTACCCGCTCGGCTCGAGGCGCTCGGCGGGCTTGCCGGCCTGGACCACGATGCCGTCGCCGCTCAGGCATGTAGCGCCCTGGATGTGCTGGTGCATGTCCGGCGGGCGGGCCCGCACAGAATGATCACACACATCGCCCTTCTGGTCCGGGACTCGAATCGGAACATGGCAGTGCTCGACTGTCTTGAACGCGAACGAAACGTCAAGGGAGACGGACCGCCGGGCCAGCACCAGACCAGGCTTGGCCCGGGATGGGTGGAACTCGCAGACTTGCTTGGCCTCGACCCGAGGTGGCGACGCGGGCGATGAGCATGTTCTTTGGCGGTCTGATCGCAGTAGCGGTCTGGCTTTGGCAGGCAGGTTCGTCCACGGAGCGCCTGCGCCGCCTGTTGCGGCCCCCGGGCACAAGCGCCGGATATGGCCGGTCAGGGTCGTGGCCCCATCCTTGCGGCTCCTCTGCGCCCGGCATCGGATTTGGCAGAAACGCCATCCGGTTCCGAATCAGCCGAAACAGACAGGCACACGCTGCCGATGCAGCACTGAGGGCGATCGACACGGTTGCCGAATTGGCGGCGCTGCTACGTGCCGGAGTCTCAGCGGAAACAGCGCTGAGGCAATTGGCGCATGTGCACAAGAACGAGGAGGGCTCCGTCGTGCTGGTCGCAGCCGCGCGTGCCGCCGAGCTCGGTGACAGCGTGGACGTTGCCCTGGCTGCTTCCTCGACTCAGCGGTCGACGGCGGAACAACGGGTATTCCGGGGGATGGGACTTGCCTGGCGGGTGGCGAACGAGTGCGGGGCACCGCTTGCCGATGTTCTCGACAGGTTTGCCGCCTCGGCTCGATCGGATGTCGACGCCCGGATGGCCCGGGAGGCGGCTCTGGCTGGTCCGCGGTCGACGGTCACCGTACTGACCTGGCTCCCGGTCGGCGGACTGTTTGTTGGCGCACTCGTTGGCACGGATCCGATCGATACGCTTCTCGAACCTGGGGCCGGTACTGCCTGTCTGTCGGCTGGTCTCGTTCTTTTGCTTGCCGGGAAAATGTGGATGTCCAGGCTGATGCGGACCGTGACGTGATGAATCTCCTGGTCGGGGTGCTGGTGGCGCTCGCCACGGCCTTGTTCTTCGAGTCCGCCTTGGGTCGGTTGCAGCTGCTTATCGGTCGTGGTGCCGGCGGTGGCCGGGGCAGCGAGCGACCGGAGAGACCCGAGGCCGTTATCGGGCCGCTGACCAGGCACTTCCGCTCGAAGCGGCCATCCATCGGGGATAACGGGGTGGACGACGGCTTGGTGATGGATCTGGTGGCTGTCGGCCTGCACAGTGGACTGGCGCCCAACAGGGCTCTTGAGGTTGTCGCGGCCGCAGTCGGTGAGGGAGGGGCAGACCTTGCCACGCTAGGCCGGTCACTGCTGCTGGAGCAGGCAGACGAGGCCATTTCGGAGCAGCCAGATGACCAGCATTCGCGCCGATCGGCCCTTACCCGGGATATCGCGTCCACAATTCGCTTTGCCCACCTGACCGGGGCTCCTGCTGCAGGCCTGATCCAGTCGAGGGTCGAGGAATTACGCCGCCGACGAGTCCGTGAAGCACAGGCGGCGGCCGGTCGATTGGGAGTTCGGCTCGTGCTGCCCCTGGGCCTCTGCATTCTTCCCGCGTTCATCGCACTCGGCGTGATGCCGGTGGTCATTTCCCTCGTCTCAGATCTTGCGACGGCACTGTAGGCACATTACGGCGGAGATTTATCGCACCGTCCTATCGCCGAGCCAGGGGCGGGGTTGGGACTTGGAATGCACCCACAGAGCCTGGATATCGACGCCGCTCGTCAATCTCCCGGGGCCTGCGAATGTGGCGTGGCGAGGGGAAGGTGCCAGCGGAACTTTATCGATAGCGCTCGAAGTGTGATGGTCAGTAGCGCCGCCAGTACGGCGGTGACCGCGTTGAACAGGCCGAACTGCACCAATAACGCGGTGAGCCCCGCCCCGATCAGAGCGGGCAGGGCATAAATATCGTCCTGACGCAGAATCGACGGCACGACGTTCGCCACGACATCGCGGAGCAGTCCCCCTCCAACGGCGGTCGTGACGCCCAGCAGGGCAGCGGAAAGCGGATTGACCCCGAAATCGATCGCCTTCACGGTCCCGGCAACACAGAACATGCCCAGCCCGCCGGCGTCGGAAAGCAGCAGGGTCTTCCGGAACCTGGTTACGCCGTTGAAGAAGAAAAAGACCAGCACCACGGCGATAACCGGTGGCAGAAAATACAGCGGCTGCGCGAAAGCCGCAGGCGGATGGGCGCCGATGATCACATCGCGGACCACGCCACCACCAAGCCCGGTAAGCGAGGCGAGAATCAGGCTCGCCACGATGTCGAATCGCTTCCTGGCTGCCAACAGCGATCCGGACACCGCAAAGAAGAAGACACCGAGCATGTCAAGGCCGAAGACCAAATCCGTTAGCTGCACGGTGTGAAGAATAGTCGAGCCCGGTCCGAAACCTGTCGTCACAGTGCCTGACCAGGAAGTTCTTATCCACCGATCCAGCCAGCGGCGTTCCGGGCGCTCTTCCTCGGAAGAGGATGGAGGAAAGAACAGCCGGTGCGGGTTTCGCGACCCGTGAATGAAGGGACGAGAAGATGACACTGCAGCCAGATCTAAAACCAGGATCCCGGAATCGTCGACTCAGGGATTCGGGAATGGCAACTGCGGAATATGCCATTGCGACGCTAGCCGCGTGTGGCTTCGCGGCGCTGATGGTGGTGCTGCTGCGAAGCAACGAGGTTCGTGATGCGTTGCTGGGGATCATTACGAAAGCCTTGGCGTTGGGGGCCTAGTCATGGCCTGCCGAAGACGTGGTCGTTGCCCTCAGCGGGACACCGGTTCCGCAGCAGCCGAACTTGCGGTGGTCATGCCGGCGATTGTCTTCGTGCTGTTGATCCTGCTCGCCGCGGCGTCGCTCGGGCTGACCCAATTGAAACTGTCGGATGCCTCGCGGGCGGGAGCGCGCGAGGCGGCGCGGGGCGAGTCCGCAGCAGCCATTGTCGCCGCGGCGAAGCGGGTGGCCGGCCCGGCCGCCGATGTCGACATCGCGATGTCAGCGGACTTTGTCACCGTGACGGTCGGCGCTCAGCTTCCAAGCATGCTGAGGGAGTTTGTAGGCAAACCGGTCGAGGCAACTGCTACCGCCCGGCGCGAATGGAAGCCCGCCGGCCCGGAGGCAGCGTCCGTCGGGGGACTCAGATGATCGACGTTGGGCGGCGCGGGTCCGACCGTGGATCAAGCAGCGTAATGGCGCTCGGAGTGTGTGCCGCGATGCTGACCTTGCTTGCGACGATCGGGCTACTGGGCCAGGTCGTGATTGCCAAGCACCGGGCAGCCGCGGCAGCCGACCTGTCGGCGCTCGCCGCGGCAGACGTGGTGCGTGGGCTGAGTTCCGGTGACGCCTGCGAAGTAGCGCGGCAGGTGGCGGGGAAAAATGGCGCCAGGGTCACGGAGTGCATTGCCAGCTACTACCAGCAGTCGGTCAAGGTGCAAACAGCGGTGAGCCTGCCAAGGCCGTTCAAAGCTGCTCGGCAGGAGGCGGTCGCCGGTGCTCCCGAAGATCCGGGCTAGGGCGTTGCAGGCCGGTCTGCCGACGCCGCCCGGTCAGCTGGTGCAGGCAGGTCAGCTGGTTCCGGCCGGTACGGCGGTGCCGAAAGCCCAGGCGACGTCAAGAGCCCGGATGATGCTGGGACCTCGACGGCGCCGCCTGGGACCTCGGCGGAATCGTCAGGGCTGGCGCCGTCAAGCATGGCCCGGAGCAGCGTCAGCGCGGCTTCCTTGTCAAGCGGCTCGTTGCCATTTCCGCATTTGGGCGACTGCACGCACGAGGGACAACCCTCGGGGCACTCGCAGGCTGCAATCGCAGCCGCGGTGGCGCCCAGCCAGACATTGGCCGCGTGCGCCCCACGCTCGGCAAACCCGGCCCCGCCAGGGTGCCCGTCGTAGACGAATATCGTGGCCTGCCCGGTGTCCTGATGCAACGCCGTGGATACGCCGCCGATGTCCCATCGGTCACAGGTTGCCAGCAGTGGGAGCAGCCCGATGGCGGCGTGCTCAGCCGCATGCGCAGCCCCCGGAACCTCGGCCGGGCCGATCTCGGCCTGCTCCAGCAGGTCCTTCGGCAGCGTCCACCACACCGCCTTCGTAGAGAGTTCGCGGGCGGGCAGATCGAGTGGCTCTTCGGCGATGACCTGGTTGGTCACCAACTGCCGCCGCAGGTAGGACACCACCTGTTCGCTGACCTGCACTGTACCGAAGCTGAGCCGGACCCCGTTTCCCCACAGCTTCGTCCACGCCGGCTCCAGCACCCGGATTTCGGTAACGTTCCGGGCTTGGGTGGTGTAGTCCGGGTGGGCGGGTTGCACCAGTGCGACGCCGTCCTCCTCATCGAGGGCATCCACCAGGAATGTAGCGCCCTGATGCATGTACACGGCGCCGGTATGCACTTGGGCGTGCGCGCTCGCGGCATCCACGGTGCCCATCAGGCGACCGGTGGCGTGATCGACGACCCGCACGGGCGGACCTCCTGCGCCGCGCAGGTCGGTCAGGCCCGCCGCGGCCTCCCGTTTGGTCCAGAACCAGCCGGCGGGCCGCTTCCGCAGCAGACCACGCTGCACCAGGATGTCCACAATCCCGCGGGCGGAGTCGGAAAACAGCGCGAGGTCGCTTTCGGTGAGCGGCAGCTCTTCCGCCGCGGCGCACAGGTGTCCGGCCAGCACGTAGGGATTGTCGGTGTCGAAAACCGATGCCTCGACCGAAGTCTCGAATATTGATTCCGGGTGATGAACCAGGAAGGTGTCCAGCGGATCGTCGCGGGCCACGAAGATCGCGAGCCAGTCCGCGCCCGCCCGGCCTGCTCGTCCCGCCTGCTGCCACAGCGAGGCCCTGGTTCCCGGCCAGCCGGCGATGATCACCGCGTCCAGGCCGGAGATGTCCACGCCAAGTTCCAGCGCGTTCGTGCTGGCCACGGCGAGCAGCTGGCCGCGCCGCAGCGCACTCTCCAACAGCCGGCGTTCCTCCGGCAGGTACCCGCCGCGATAGGCCGCAACCTTTCGGGGCAGCGTGTCGTCCACATCGGCCAGCAGCCGTCGGGCGGTTGCCGCCATCGCCTCGCTCCCGCGGCGCGAGCGAATAAAAGCAATGGTGCGGATGCCCCCGGCCACCAGATCGGCCAGCAGGGTGCCCGATTCGGTGATCGCTGTGCGCCGTACCGGTGCATCATGTTCGCCGCCACCACCCGGCAGCAAGGGAGGCTCCCAGAGCACGAACTTCCCGGCCGAGTGGGGAGAGGCATCGTCGGTCACGGCGACTGCCGGTTGGCCGGTCAGCCGGGACAGAGAACCGGCCGGGTCCGCGATAGTTGCCGAAGCCGCGATGACAGTTGGGTTCGCGCCGTAATAGCGGGCCATTCGTAACAGCCGGCGCAGCACGGCCGAGACATGCGAACCGAACAGCCCGCGGTAGCCGTGACACTCGTCGATCACGATGTGCGTGCACGCCTTCAGGAACGAGGACCACCGGGGATGCCCCGGTAGCAGCGACCGATGCAGCAAGTCCGGGTTGGTCAGCACGTAATTGGCGTGCCGTCGGATCCAGTCACGGGAATCCAGCGAAGTGTCGCCATCGTAGGTCGCTGCTCGCACGCCCTTGATGCCGAGTTCCTCGATCGCGTTCAGCTGGTCCGCGGCCAAGGCCTTGGTTGGGCTGATGTAGATCACGGTCGATCCGCGCCCGTCGATCGAATCCAGTCCCTCGAGCACGGAGGTGAGGCTCGGCATCAGGTACCCAAGAGACTTCCCGGAGGCCGTGCCGGTGGCGACCACGATATTCTCGCCGTTACGCGCCAGGTTCGCCGCATCGACCTGATGCTGCCACGGCCGGGAGACCCCCGATCGTTCGAGCGCCGCGCGCACGTCAGCATGCAACCAGTCGGGCCAGTCCGCATGCCGGGCCACTCGCTCAGGCACCTCGTGCAGGTGCACGATGCGCTCGGCGCGGTCACCGAAGCCAGCGATCACGTCGAAGGCAGCGGAGGCAGAAGGCACCTGCCCATTTTCACACCTTTCGATCCGGGTTAGGTTAAGACGCGTGACTGACGAGCTGATCCGGCAATTGGGCGAGGACCTGGGCAGCTGCGGCTATACCACCGATACCCTGACCGCGCTGTGGGGACCGGAGGCGGAGGCGGCATTGCACCGCGGCTTCCAAGTACCCGCCCTGAGCGTGCTGAGCGCGCGAGAACACGACCGTGGCCGGCTGGAACCGGCGGCAACCCTGGCCAGGCTCTTCATCTTCGGCTGCGAGTTACCCCGGGAAGCAGTCGAAGCCGCGTTTCCCACCCTGGGGGTGGCCGGTGCCGAGGCGTTGGGTCTGATCGACGTCGTCGCGCCTGGTTCGATCCGCGCCCGGCTCGATCTGCGTCCGTACGCCTTTTCGGACGCCGGGGGTGAAGCACACTGGTGGATAGCCTCGGACTTCGGCGAGATGGTGCTGGGTCGTTCGCTCGATGTCGACCACGTGCTGGGAATTGGCGGTGCGTCGACGTCCCTGCTGAACATAGCGATCACCGATGAGCGGGATGCCGTCCTCGACCTCGGCACCGGCTGTGGAATTCAGGCAATGCATGCAAGCCGCCATGCGCGCAGGGTGGTTGGCACCGACATCTCCGCACGTGCCCTCGACATCGCCCGCTTTAACGCGGCCCTCAACGGCATTGATTCGATCGATTTCCGGCTGGGCAGCCTTTTCGAGCCGGTGACCGGAGAACGTTTCGGGCAGGTGCTATCCAACCCGCCGTTCGTCATTACGCCGCGGGAGCCGGGCGTGCCAACCTACGAATACCGGGACGGCGGAAAAATCGGTGACCAGATTGTCGCCGACGTGATCCGAGGGCTCGATGTCGCGCTCGAACCCGGCGGCATCGGCCAGCTACTCGGGAACTGGGAGTATCACGACGAGGCGAGCGGCTTCGAGCGGATCGAGCAATGGCTCCAGGGCACCTCGCTTGACGCCTGGGTGATCGAACGCGAGCTTCAGGACCCACACGACTATGCCGAAACCTGGATCCGCGACGGCGGTACCCGTCCGGGCTCCAGCGAGTTCGACAGCATGTACCGGGCCTGGCTCGAAGATTTTCGCGCCCGAGGGGTCCGGTCGGTCGGCTTCGGGTACGTTTTGCTGCGCCGGACTGCCGGAGCGCCGACGCTGCGCCGATTCGAACAGCTGCACACGCCGCTACCGAATCCCGGCAGCTGGCTTGGCGGGTACTTCGCCGAGACACTGCGGCGGCATGACTGGCTGGCCGCACGCGACGACGATGCGCTGGCTCTCGCCCGCCTCGCGGTCGCCGACGATGTGACGGAGGAGCGGCACTACCGCCCGGGGGCGGAGGACCCTGGTGTCATCATGCTTCGGCAGGGCTCGGGCTTCGGCCGGACAAGGCCGCTCGACACCGCGCTCGCCGGACTGGTAGGCGCCTGTGACGGGGAATTGCCGCTGGGAGCGATTTGCTACGCACTCGCCGAACTGCTTGGCGTCGACGAGGCGGAGCTCAGGGCACAGACGCTTCCGGCAGTGCGGCAGCTGGTGCTCGATGGCTTCCTGACCGCTGACGTATCGGCAGACTGACCGTGGGCGTACGGGTCTGAGCTTATTCTGTTAGTGTTCGTCGTCTGCAAGCTGCGCCAACGGGGAACTATCCGGCTGCGGCACGATGCGGATCATCGACTGCGAACCGCGCAGAGAGAATGAGTAGGTGGGAAAGGTGAGCCGGAAAATGACGAAAGCGGCCACGCCTGATTCCGCACAGCATCCGTTCCGCGGCACCAGCCTCAGTCACCGGCTGAGCGTCTGCGCGGCACTGCTGGCACTCTCGCTGGTTTTCGCCATCGCGGCGCTGGTGATCTACTGGATCTTCGTGCAGACCCGGCCGGGCCAGGCTCTCGACGAGGCGGCGCTGAAGGGCGCCGAGATCGGTCGCGACATTCTGATCGGTGCTGCCGAGACCGTGCTGAATATCGTTTCGGTTGTCTTCCTCATCATTGCCATCATCGTGGTCGGGGTTTTTGCCGTCGGTCGCAAACGGTACGGTCTGGCGATAGCCGCAATGGCGCTGGTCGTTGGCGCGAATGTGTCCACCCAGGTGATGAAGCACGCGCTTGAGCGGCCCGAATACGGTGTCAGCACAATCAACTTCAACTCGCTTCCCTCCGGGCACACAACGGTTGCCGCTTCGGTTGCTGCCGCGCTGATCCTTGTCGTACCGCGCCAGTTCCGGATCCTCACGGTCCTGCTGGCCGGCGGCTACGCCACCGCAACCGGGATTGCGACGCTGAGCGCCGGCTGGCACCGACCCGCGGATGTGATCACCGCGCTGCTGGTCGTCGCGGCCTGGACTGCGCTGGTCTCCGCCCTGGTTCAGCTGCGCCATCCGGTGGTCGACGATCCATCCCAGGCGACGGCTCAGGCACTCAGTCCGCCCGCAAAGGCCGTAGTCTGGGTGCTGGTAGTCGCCGGACTGCTGACCTTGTGCGTCGCATTCGTGCTGATGTATCAAACCCAAGCCGGCGCCGCCCCCCTGAATACAACGGACCAGCTGCTCGTGGCCTACGGTGGGGGAACCGCAGGAATTGCGGGTGTAGCGGCGTTGGTGTTTGCCTTAGCATTGGCGCTGGCACCGATCGCGGCCCGCACCCCGTGGGTCCAGGCGTCTAAGTAAGTGGACCCCACACCGGTTTCGCCGTGAGGCGTGACCAACGAAAGGAAAGATGACTGTGTCCCGGACCGCAAGTGCGAGTTCGCCGCGTCGACTCGTCATTGTCGAGTCACCGACGAAGGCACGGACGATTGTCGGTTACCTGGGTGAAGGTTTCGATGTTGAAGCCTCGGTTGGCCACATCCGTGACCTGCCCCAGCCATCTGAGCTGCCCGCGGAACTCAAAAAAGGTCCGTTCGGCAAGTTCGCCGTCGACGTCGATAACGGCTTCGAGCCCTATTATCGGGTGACGCCGGACAAGAAGAAAAAGGTCACCGAGCTCAAGAAGCTGCTCAAGGATGCCGACGAGCTATACCTCGCAACCGATGAGGACCGCGAGGGAGAGGCGATCGCATGGCACCTGCTGGAGGTGCTCAAGCCGAAGATCCCGGTCAAGCGGATGGTCTTTCACGAGATCACCCCCGAAGCCATCCAAAGGGCGTTGGAAAACACCCGCGACGTCGATGGCGCTCTGGTCGACGCGCAGGAAACCCGCCGCATTCTGGACCGTCTCTACGGTTATGAAGTGTCGCCGGTTCTCTGGCGCAAAGTCCGCGCCGGCCTGTCTGCCGGCCGGGTTCAATCGGTAGCGACGAGGCTTGTCGTCGAACGCGAACGCGAACGGATGGCGTTCCGCTCCGCCTCGTACTGGGACCTGACCGCTAACGTCACCCCGACGACATCACACGAACCGTTTTCCGCCCGCCTGGTCGCGGTCGACGGCGACAAGGTTGCCACCGGCCGCGATTTTGACGACCGCGGCGAGCTGAAGAAGACGTCGAAGGCAGTACAGCTCGACGAGTCGACCGTGCGGTCACTTGCCACGGCGCTGGAATCCGTTCCCGCCGGTACCCTTGCGGTGAAGTCGCTGGAGACCAAGCCTTACACGCGTCGTCCGGCAGCGCCGTTCACCACATCGACGCTGCAGCAGGAAGCTGCGCGCAAGCTGCGATTCTCGGCCCGGCAGACCATGCGGGTGGCTCAGTCGCTGTACGAAAACGGCTTCATTACCTATATGCGTACCGATTCACCCGCGCTGTCGACCCAGGCGATCAGCGCTGCACGTCGGCAGGCAAGTGAGCTGTACGGCCCGGAATTCGTGCCTGAGAAGCCACGCCTCTACAAGGGCAAGGCCAAAGGCGCGCAGGAGGCTCACGAGGCAATCCGGCCGGCCGGTGACTCGTTCCGGACACCGGCGCAGGTCTCCAACGCGCTGCGCGGTGACGAGTTCCGGCTATACGACCTGATCTGGAAGCGGACCGTTGCCTCACAGATGGCCGACGCCAAGGGCTCCACGGCATCCGTCCGGCTGCACACCCCGCTCGACATCGCCGGTAACCGGCGCACTGTCGAATTGGCCGCCTCGGGAACCGTGATCACGTTCCGCGGGTTCATGGCTGCCTACGAAGAGGGTCGCGACGCCGCCCGCTATGAGGATGGCGACAAGGGCGATGCGCGGCTGCCCGAGGTCGCAGAAGGTCAGAAGCTCGACGTGCTCGGCGTCGAAGCCGACGGCCACGAAACCTCGCCTCCGCCCCGCTACACGGAAGCGAGCCTGGTCAAGCAGCTCGAGGAGCTCGGAATCGGACGTCCGTCCACCTATGCGGCAACGATTTCGACAATCATCGACCGCGGCTACGTGACGGTGCGTGGCTCGGCAATGGTGCCGAGCTGGCTTGCCTTCTCCGTTATTCGACTGTTGGAGGAGCACTTCGCCCGGCTGGTCGATTACCAGTTCACTGCGGCGATGGAGAACGACCTCGACCAGATCGCCGTTGGCGCTCGTGACCGGGTCGACTGGCTCAGTCACTTCTACTTCGGCGCCGAGGGGTCCGACATCGTCGGGCTGCGGGAGATCGTCGACGACCTGGGCGATATCGACGCCCGGGAGATCAACTCGATACCGATTGGTGACGACCTGGTGCTTCGGGTTGGCCGATACGGACCCTACATCGAGGTGCCAGGCGCTGACGGAACACCCAAACGCGTCTCGGTCCCCGATGATCTGGCTCCCGATGAGCTGACCGCCGAGAAGGCCCGCGAACTCGTGGAGAACCAGGGTGACGGCGACCGTGAGCTCGGCATCGATCCGTCCAACGGCAAAATGCTGGTCGTGAAGGCGGGGCGCTTCGGCCCCTACGTGACCGAAATCCTTGAAGACGAGGCAGAGGACGCGTCGTCGTCGGCCAACGAGACGGGCGCAACGCCGGGATCGGCTGACGGCAGCGGCTCAACCGGGAACGACTCCGATGGCAAGCCGGCGAAACCAAAGAAGAAGCCGGCAGCCAAGAAGGGACCCAAGCCGCGCACGGCATCACTGTTCAAGTCGATGGATCCGTCCACGGTCACCCTTGAGCAGGCACTACGTTTGCTATCGCTGCCGCGCGTCGTCGGCCAGGAACCGGAGACGGGCACCGAGATCACCGCTCAGAACGGCCGATACGGTCCGTATCTGAAGAAGGGCACGGATTCGCGTTCGTTGACCAGCGAGGATCAGCTTTTCGACATAACGCTCGACGAGGCATTGAAGATCTACGCCGAGCCGAAGCAGCGTGGCCGCACTGCGGCGGCGCCGTTGCGCGAGATCGGCGAGGACCCGGTGTCGCAGAAGCCGATTGTGGTGAAGGACGGCCGATTCGGGCCCTACGTGACGGACGGCGAGACGAACGCAACGTTGCGCAAGGATGACGCGGTGGAGTCCGTGACCCTGGAACGCGCCGCCGAGCTGCTTGCCGAAAAGCGCGCGAAGGGGCCGGCCAAGAAGAAGAAGGCCCCGGCGAAGAAGCCGGCAGCCAAGAAACCAGCGGCGAAGAAGCCAGCAGCTAAGAAACCTGCGGCCAAGAAGACCGCGGCCGCCAAGAAGTAGGTTCGGACAGTCTCTGTGCCGGCGCTCGGCTAAAGGCCGTGCGCCGGTGCAAGCCGTTCGGCGAGCAGGCGGGTTCCCTGATCGATGTGGGCCGTCGTTATCGCGTAGTCACGGCGATAGGCCTCGACCACCGCCGCCTTGACCGCGTCCACCGTGATGCCGGCGGTCAGGTCTTCGGCGGTGCCGGCCGTCTCGGGCTTCCAGGGCAGGCCAAGCCGGGGGTAGACCTCATCCAGCACGACCCGGATCGGCGCGGAATCCTCTACCAGAATCGCCATGGAGAACAGCCACGCTCCTGAGACGATTCGCTG
Source organism: Saxibacter everestensis (assembly GCF_025787225.1). NCBI lineage: Bacteria > Bacillati > Actinomycetota > Actinomycetes > Micrococcales > Brevibacteriaceae > Saxibacter > Saxibacter everestensis. The sequence continues at coordinate 2,763,960 of NZ_CP090958.1, read as the reverse complement.
AGCGGTTCCCACCAGTTTGATCCGTCCGCCCCCATTAATGCTGTATTCACCGGGACAGTACTCGCCATCGATCTCGCCGACTCGGGCATCGACGCCCACCGACCTAAGCGCGTCCGCGATCAGATCGCCGAAACCGGCGAATCGCGACTGGGTCTCCGCGATGGCGTTCTGCGAGGCCTCGATGTGATCGACGACCAGCGATCCACGATGGTAGGCGGCAGCCCGGCCGCCGAGGCCCCGGATCACAGGTTCGAAACCATGGCTCCGGGCGGCCTCCACGGCAGCGGGGAAGCCGGGGAGGAATCGGTCGCGCTGGCCGAAGGCGACCGTTGGTTCCGGGCGATAGATGCGCAGTGCGCCAGGGAGTGCACCGCTCTGCGCCCGCTCAAGCAGCGCCCTCGCGTATCCAAGGGCGAGTGGGGCGGGCATCGGCTCGTTTTGCTCGTACAGAGCCAGTGCGCGCCTCTGCTCGGGCTGAGTTGTCATGGAACGATATCGTACCGACTGCTCCGTTGTGTCCGCCGTCCGGCGGTGCTGCCGTACCGACTGCCCCGCCGTCCGGCGGTGCTGTCCGGTTCGCTCGCGGGCAACGTGCCGGTCGGCTCGCCGGTTACCACGAATGGCCGAACCTGACTGTCAGCAGTCGCCGGTAGGCTGGACTGGTGAACATCCCGAGCCGCCGTGATCCGACAAGGCTGTCGATTGGCGTGCTCGAATCTGCCGGTTGGCTGGGCTTGCTGCTCCTGGTCGGCATCGGCTACGTCGTGGGCGGTTCCGTCGGTCTCGGCGCCCCTTCCGACGGCACATTTCCGCCAGCGATAAGCGGCGAAGATATTTCGGTCCGTGCGGGCGCCGGGGCGTTGCTGGCCCTGTTGGTGCTTTACTGCGTTGCCTGGCTGCTGCCGGTCCGGGTCTGGCAGCAGTTGAGTTACCGGCTGGGGCAAGCGGTCCTGATCGCAGGCCTTGCCGGGTTGAGCGCTCTGTCGTTCGTGCTCATCCCGGTTGTTGGCCGGCTCTGGTGGGTCTGGATCGCGGCCCTGCTGCTCGGCGCCACTACCCGAGTCGCTACCCTCGCCGAATCCGAAAGCCCGCAGGCTTGGCACCGCGAGACGACGATCTGGCGTGCCCTCTCGATCGCCGCGACTGTATTGACCGCCGGCGCCCTGACAGCCCAGTTCATGCTCGGGCCCGAAGGTGGATTGCGCTCCGCTACCTGGCTCGGTTACCTCGTCGCCGCAGGCATGCTCACCGGAGCGGTTGCTGCTTTCTATGTTCCATGGCGGGTAAGCAAACCGTCCAGCGGGGCAAGTCGGGTTCACGGCGAGCACCGCCCGCACGCTGGGAGAGTCTCGCCGCCGAAAACCTGGGGTGCGGGCGCGATCCTGGCCCTGCTCGGCGCGACGGCCGTGTTGTCCCAGCCGGTGGTTGCCGAGCTCGGCGGCGGCCAGGCAGGTTTCGGTTTCATCGTGTTGCTGTTGGCACTGGGGATGGGGCTCGGGATCGCGACATCGAGCCGAACACTGCCGGGACTGTCCCGACCCCGGCTCGTCGGACTTGCGCTGGTTGCAGCTGGACTGCTGACCCTGGCGCAGGGAGTAGTCCAGGAACTTACCGCGGTGGCCGTACTTGGAGCGGTCCTTGGCTGGCTGGCCGGAGTAGCGATCGTCGCTCAGCTGGCGCAGACGGACCAGCTGGAGCCGTCGCAGTCCAGCACGCCCGCGCGCGGCCCGTTTTCGCGCCTGCAGGTACATAACTGGAGTGCCGCGGGCGCGGGAGTCGCCCTGCTTATCGCGCTGACCGAACTGTCCGGATCGGCCACGGTCAGCGAGAACGTCACTTGGCAGATCTCTCCGAGCTCAAGCGTGTTCCTGATCCTCGGCGTGGCCGGCGTCGTTGCCGGTATCGCCGCGATCGTCGTGCTCGACCCCCGTCGCCTCCGGGATATGGGCCAGGAAATACGCTCTGCCTGGACCAAACCAGTCGACAGCGAGGCCGACCGGGGCAACCTGGCCGACAGCGAGGCCGGCGGGGGCAACCTCGCTCTCACCATGGCAGAACACCCGGAATCCGGGGGACTCTTTATCGCTTTTGAAGGCGGAGACGGCGCCGGAAAGTCCACCCAGCTCAAAGCCATCGACCGCTGGCTGCGCGAGGATCTCGGCCTCAGCGTCGTATTGACCCGCGAGCCGGGCGGAACACCTGAAGGCGTGCGCCTCCGTGACATCGTGTTGGGCGCGGACGGGGTGGCGCCCCGAGCCGAGGCTCTGCTGTTCGCGGCGGATCGCGGCCATCACGTGAATCGGCTGATCCGGCCCGCGCTTGGCAAGCATTCGGTGGTCCTGACCGACCGCTACATGGACTCGTCGATCGCCTATCAGGGCGCTGGCCGGGATTTCGATGCCGGGGAGATCGCGCAGTTGTCATGGTGGGCGACAGAGGGCCTGCGCCCGGCGTTGACTGTGTTGCTGGATGTCGATCCCGAAGTTGCGCGGGCGCGAAGGGCAGGACGGGGCGCCGAAGACCACCTCGAACGCAAGTCGCCGGATTTTCACTCCCGGGTCCGTGAACGGTTTCTCTCCCTGGCGGATCAGAATCCGGATCGCTATCTGATTCTGGATGCGGGCGAGCCGGCCGAACTGCTCACCGAGCAGATCCAGGCCGCGCTGCTGCCGCTCATCTCTTCCGCCGACCTGGCCGAGGCCGGCGAATCTCTGAGCGCGCCGCCCTCGGAGTCTATGCCCGGCCGCGGCGGCCAGGTTGTGCCGCGTCCCGCGGAATTCCCTGTGGCGTCCGCGCCGAACCCGGCATCGCCGCGCCCGGGGGTGTCTCCGACGAGTGCACCGGCACGGCCCGCTTCAGGTTCGGAACCGAACGGAGCGCCGGCACGGCCAGCGGCACCGGTGCGGCCCCCCGCGGGCACCACGGCGGGGCCTGAGACGGAGGTCTTCGAGCAGGTGCGGCCCCCCGCGGGTGTCATGGCGGGGCCTGAGACGGAGGTCTTCGAGCAGGTTGGACCACTTGTCGAGCCAACGTTCGACAACAACGAGACCCAGGTAATCCCCACCATTCCGGATTCCGGCCCCGCGGCGGTATCGACCGAACCCGTCGAGATCCTTGATGCCCTGAGCATGCAGAGGGCGCGGCTGAGTGCCCAGGCCGAAGCCGAGCGAGCCGCCCGACAGCAACGTAGAAACACGAATCGGGGCCAGTAGATGAGCGTTTGGGACGACCTGGTCGGCCAGGATCGCGTGATCGACACGTTGAAATCAGCTGCTGCGGCCGCCGCACAGGCCACTCCCGGTTCGGCAATGACGCACGCCTGGCTGTTCACCGGCCCCCCGGGGTCGGGCCGGTCCAATGCCGCCCGCGCCTTTGCCGCTGCGCTGCTCTGCGGGGACCACGGAGAGTCGGAAAGCGCGGAACGCGCCACCGTGCTCAGCGGAACGCATGCCGATGTGACCGTCGTTGCGACCGAAAAGGTAACCATCAGCATCGACGAGGTGCGCGGCCTGGTCCAGGAGGCGCAGCGTTCACCGGCGGGCGGCAAGTGGCGAATCATCATCATTGAGGACGCCGATCGCATGGCCGAGCGGACGTCGAACGTCTTGCTGAAGGCGATAGAAGAGCCACCTGCGCGCACCGTGTGGCTGCTCTGCGCCCCGAGTCCGGCCGATGTCGTCACGACTATCCGGTCCCGATGCAGGGCGCTGACCTTGCGAGTGCCGCCGCCCGAGGCTGTTGCCGAGCTCCTGGTCCGGAAGTACGGTGTCGATCCGGGCTTGGCCCGTGAATCGTCGCTCGCCGCGCAGAGCCACATAGGCAGGGCCCGTCGACTGGCAACAGATGAGGTGTCGCGGGGCCATCGCGATTCGAATATCAGGTTGCCCGGAGCGATCGGCAGTGTGGGACAGGCGATTCTTGCCGCTGGTGAACTTGTCGAGCGATCTGCGGCCGAGTCCAAGGCACTCACCGAGGAACGCTCCGCGCAGGAACGTGCGGAACTGTTGCGGTCGCTTGGAGCGGAATCGGGCCAGACCTTGCCGCCGGCGCTGCGGGCTCAGGTGCGTCAGCTCGAAGAGGACCAAAAGCGGAGGGCAACCCGCGCCCAGCGGGACGTGCTCGATAGGGCAATGGTCGATCTGCTGTCTCTGTACCGTGATGTCCTGATGGTGCAACTGGGCGCAGGCGAGGAGCTGATGAATATCGGTTACACCAGCCAGGTGCATGAGATGGCGCGGACATCGACGCCGAATGCCACTCTCGGCCGCTTGGATGCGCTGGCGACGGCGCGCCGGCGATTGAAGACCAACACCTCACCGCTACTCGCGATGGAAGCACTCACCCTGTCGCTCAGATAGTCATTACAGCCGGGCGGCGCTTGCCGAAACCATCGGGGGCCTGCCCACCACGACCAATGAAAGAGACCAGATGAGGATCACCAACCGAGGCAGCACCGAAGCACGCTGGCGTCCGCTGGTTGCGGTCGTGCTCGCAACTGTCCTCATGCTGACGGCCTGCAACCCGTCGGGCGATCGGTCAACCGGCACCGCCCCGCTGGACGGGGCGGGTGCCCAGGGACCCGACGCAACATCCGCGGCGATTCCGCCGGGTGCCGAAGAGATCTACGCCCAGGATGTTTCATGGGCGCCGTGTGACGATGGCTTCGAATGCGCCAAAGTTGCGGTGCCGCTGGACTGGTCAGACCCGGCAGGCAAGTCAATTGAGCTCGCAGTGATCCGGACGGTGCCTGAGTCGGTCTCCAAGGGAACGATCTGGCTCAACCCGGGCGGCCCCGGAGGATCCGGGATCGAGATGGTCCGCGATTCGCTGAGCTACGTCGCAACAGAAGATTTGCTGGCCAATTACTCGATCGCGGGGTTTGACCCCCGTGGAGTCGGGGCGTCGAGCGCGGTCGACTGCCTCAGCGACGCCGATCGGGACAAGATGCGTGAATCCACCGCGAATCCCGAGACGGACGAAGGCCTGGAGCAAATGCGTGCCCAGTACAAGAAGTTCGCAGAGGCCTGCGAGGCGAACACAGGCGAACTTCTTGGTCATGTGGACACCCAGAGCGCAGCCCGGGACCTTGATGTCCTGCGGGAGGTGTCCGGCGACACCAGGCTCAACTACCTGGGCTTCTCCTACGGCACCTTCCTCGGCTCCACCTATGCAACTCTCTTCCCGGAAAAGGTCGGCCGCCTCGTGCTCGACGGCGCACTTGACCCGAGCCTGTCCAACGCGGAGCTTGCCCTCGGCCAGGCGAAGGGATTCGAAGGAGCGCTGCGGGCGTACATCGAGGACTGCCAATCGCGTGAAGGCTGCCCGCTCGGCGGCGACGTCGACGATGGCGTCAAGAAGGTCCAGTCGCTCTTCGACACGGTTGAATCCGCGCCGATGACGGCATCTGACGGCCGGAAGGTCGGGCTGCCGCTGCTGCTGTCCGGTTTCATTCTGCCGTTGTACAACGATCAGAACTGGCCGCTGCTCGGTGAGGCACTGGCACAGGCCTTCGACGGCTCGCCGGACGAGTTCCTGAGACTTGCGGACCTTGGTGCAGACCGCGAGCCGGACGGGACCTACAGCGGCAACGGGGATGAGGCATTCAACGCGATCAACTGTCTTGACTATCCAACGAACTCCGAGACGGACACGATGCGCGCCGAGGCCGAGGAACTGAAAGATGCCGCGCCGACATTCGGCGTTGCGCTCGGTTACGGCGGGGCGGTGTGCGAAAGCTGGCCATATCAGCCGGTGCGAACACCGGAACCGGCGAATGCACCGGGCGCCGAACCGATTCTGGTGGTGGGCACCACGGGCGATCCTGCCACGCCCTACGAATGGTCGGAGGCGCTCACAGAGCAGCTCGAATCCTCCACGCTTCTTACCTACGAAGGGGAAGGACATACGGCGTATGGGCGTGCCGGTGCCTGCATCAATTCGAAGGTCGATGCCTACTTCATTGAAGGGAAGCTGCCGGCCGCGGGCACGAGGTGCTAGATGCGCAATGTCATTGCCCAAGGCGTAGCCGCAGGTGTGGTCCCAGGCGCTGTCGCGGCTGCGGCTATCGGCGGCAATGAGCTCGAGACGGTGGCAATCGGCGATGCCGTCCAGGCCGACGAGAACGGCTTGTTGCCAGTCGAGCGTCGTCAGGCGGTCACCGTCGGCACTGTTTTCGATCTTGCCTCGCTGACCAAGGTCTTCACCGCGGTAGGACTGCTCACCTTGGTGGACGACGGACTACTGCGGCTGGACGAACCCGTGGCCGGCTGGTTGCCCGAATTCCGGAAGTCGTCGAAAGACCGGATCACACTGCGCCAGTTGCTCGCGCACACCTCGGGACTGCAGCCGGCATGGCGGGGATGGCGGCAGTACCTGGTTAGTGGTTTCGATCGGGACACTCTGATCTCCGATTTGCTGGCAATCGGGCCCGAAGCGCCACCGGGGACCCGCTATGTCTACTCGTGCGTCGGCTATCTGGTGGCAATGGCCTTGGCCGAGCGGGTAACCGGTCAGGGCTGGGACCAGCTATTCACCGACCGGGTACTGAGCCCGCTGTCGTTGGATGGCGTCACGTTCGGCGCTGATCCGGCACTGTGTGCCGCCACCGAATACCAGCCGGATCTCGGCCGGGGCATGGTCTGCGGCGTCGTCCACGACGAAGCTGCCTGGTCGCTCGGCGGGATAAGCGGCAACGCCGGATTGTTCGGCACCGCGGGCGATGTGCTGCGTTTCGCCGAGTCGCTGAGGATGGGGCTGCCTGGCCTGCTCAGCCGCGCAACCTGCGAGGAGCTATGGCGCGACCAGCTGCCGGTAGTGCTCGACAGCTCACGGGTCGAGCCGGCCTACCTGCCGAACTTCGGCCAGGCGATCGGCATGCGAATCGGTCAGCGGGCCTGGATGAGCCAGTCCGGGCGGAATGCGCGCGGCCATACCGGCTTCACCGGCACCTCGATGCTGGTCGATCGGGAGCATGACGTGTCGGTTGTGTTGCTGACGAACCGGATCCACCCGAGCCGGGCGACGCCTCCATTACACCCGCTGCGAGCAGCCGTCGCCGCGGAGGTGTATCGGCTCGCAGGGTAGCCGCGGAGCCTCTTAACCGGCCTCTTATCCGACCATGCGATCGGTCATCGCTTCGATCACCGCGCGAGTGGCTGCGGGTATGGCTTCCTGCCGCTTCCAGACCAGGCCGAGCCGGGCGGTCGCACCTTGAGCACGGATCGGCACGCTCACCAGACCGGAATCGACATCGACCATTGACTCGCTGAGTACCGCAACTCCGAGGCCACGGACCGCCAGCCCGACGATTGCCTCTGGCGAACTAGCCTCCAGGCCGACGCTGCCGCCAAGGCCCGCCGCACGACAGGCGTTGTTATACGCAGTCCGGATCCCGGTGCCCAGTGGCAGCGAGATGACGGACTCCCGGTCGAGCTCACTGAGGCGCACCGATTTCCGGTCAGCGAACGGATGCTGACCGTCGACGGCAACGACGAGAGATTCGTCGATAACCACCGCTACCTCCAGTCCTGGCTTAGGTTGATCCGAGTAGCCGACCAGGGCGACACCGAGATCGCCGGCCATCACTTGGCTTTGCAGCTGATCCGATGGACCCTCGATCAACGACAGGATCAACTGCGGATGTTTGCGGTGGAGATCGGACAAGGCGTCCAGGAATCCGGGAATGGAGCAGCCTGAGACCATGCCGATCGTGACGCTCCCGCGGTGCAGTCCTGCGACTTCGTCAACAGCCTCGCGAATTGCCGAGACGGCGGCGAGGGCGGCGCGAGCGAACGGAAGCACGGCCTCGCCGGCATCTGTCAGCCTGACTGCCCGGCCTGAACGGTCGATCAGTGGCTGGCCGAGTTCCCGCTCAAGCTGTCGCAGTTGAGCGCTGACCCCCGACTGACTGATGTGAAGACTCATTCCGGCCCGGGTGAACGAACCCTGATCGACCACCGCGGTTAAGTATCGAAGCTGGTGCAGTTCCATAAGGAGTGATTCTACAAGTCATTAGTATTAGCTGTTTGAGTTATCCCCGAGGCTGCCGGAGACTGGAAATGATCAGCGCTGCCGAGCTAAGGACTGACATGAGTGAAGCCACAGAAACTGCGCGGACCCCGGAAGACATAACCCGGCTTTTCGTTGAACGGTCGAATGCCGGGGATGCCGATGGCGTCGCCGCGCTGTATGAAGAAGATGCCGTGCTGGCGTATCCGCCAGGTCAAACCACCGTGGGCCGGGCGGCAATTCGCGAGCTCTGGGCGTCGGTGCTTGAGCACGCGCCCACCTTTACCGCGGAGCCGCCGTTGCCGACTCTTATCTGCGGAGAGATCGCGCTCACCGCCACACCTCCAAGCGATGGTGCAGGGGCCCGAGCCCAGGTGGTTCGGCGTCAGGCTGATGGTTCCTGGTTGCGAGTTATCGATCAGCCCGAGTTTCGGCCGACCGAATCACTGGTCTGAGGCTCGGGCCCGTGCTTTTCCGACGTTGAGGATCAGTCGGAGCAGCCGACGGCGACTGCAAGTGCGGCGCAGATCTCGCGCATTCGGGTGTCGCGCAAACGTCCTATGCGGGTGACGAGGATAGCGATCGAAACGCTTTCTACCGAGTCGAGGTTCACGGCCGTTTGACGGGGCACGGGGTCGTCGCCGGGCTCGAGTACCACTTCGCTGACTAGCCCTCGAATCGTCGTTGTGCACGGCGCGACAAGCGCGCGGCGATGTCGCGGGATCACTGCGTCACGAGACAGCACGACGACCGGCCGACGACCGATCTCGGCCGTCTCGCACCACCACACCTCCCCGCGTGCGGGGGCCGTGTTCACGACGCTGCCGCAGCCCGTCGGAACGACGCGAGGTCGCCCCATTCGTCCGGCTCGTCGAGCGGGTGCTCATCATAGGCAGCGTAACTGGCGTCCACCTCGGCGGAACGGTAGCGAGCCAGCAGTGCAGCGAGAGCTTCGTCCACGAGAGAAGCGTCAGTGCTCCCCGACCGCACATTCCGCGCTTGTTGGAGCAGAGACGCGTCGACTGTCGTGCTCAGACGTATGCGATTCATGCCACCATTATGCCACGCTCCAAACAATCCGGCGGGGAGTTGCTCATTGTTGATCAAGCATCGGTTTTGAACGTCGAGCCCGACGGTCAGTCCCGCTCTGCCAGCGCCCGAGCCTTGTGCGAGCCGAGAACCACCAGCGAGCCGATGGCACCGGCCAGCACGATAACCGCGGCGATCGCGCTGGTCACGTGGATGGCCGAAGTGAACGCCGACGACACGGCGTCGATGACGGCGTCGCCCAGCCGGCTCGGCAGCGTCTCGGCTGCCGAAAGGCCGGCGCCCAGCGTTTCATGCGCCGCCTGGCGGACGTCATCCGGCGTTCCTTGCGGGAATCGCAGTCGGCTCGCATAGCTGGCCGCCATTATCGACCCCATGATGGCGACGCCCAGGGCGGCACCCATCTCGTAGGCCGTTTCAGAAATCGCGGAAGCTGCCCCAGCGCGATTGGCGGGCACCGCCGACATGATGGCGTCGTTAGTCAGCGTCTCGGCGAGGCCGATGCCGGCTCCGATCAGCAGCAGGCCGCCGCCAACGACAGCGACATCGTGTCCGCTGCCGAGGAATACCATCAGAACGTAGCCAATCGTGGCCAGGAACATGCCGGCCGAAATGGAGACTGCCAGGGAGAACTTCCGGGCGATGAGCACAGCCACCAGCGACATGATGACGGATGCGGCCATTGCCGGCAGTAGCCAGAGGGCCGAAGTCAGTGCATCGAGGCCGAGCACACCCTGCAGGTACTGAGTGGCAAAAAACAGCGAACTGACCAGGGCGAAAACCGACAGCAGGTTGACGCAGACAGCAGTGGAAAAGACCCTGTTGGTGAACAGTGAGACGTCGATCATCGGACTGCTGAGCCACAATTGCCGGCGGACGAACCAGATGCCGATGGCAATGCCCGCGATCAGGCAGGCCGCCGTCACAACATCGAAACCGTCGTGGGACAACCGCTTGATGCCGTAGACGAAGGGCAGGATCGACCCCAGGGTCAGCGCGACGCTGAGCAGGTCGTACTTCCCAGGATTACTGGTACGTGACTCCGGCACGACGAACGGGGCAAGGATGAGCAGCACGACCATGATTGGCAGGTTGATCAGGAAGACCGAACCCCACGAGAAATGGTTGAGCAGCAGGCCGCCGACGATCGGGCCGAGCGCCGCGCCACCGGAAGCAGCCGCAGCCCAGACCGCTATGGCCAGCCGCCGCTGTTGCCGGTCGGTGAACACATTGCGGATGAGCGACAGAGTTGACGGCATCAGGGTTGCGCCCGAGATGCCCATCAGGGCCCGAGCCGCTATCAGCAATTCGGCGCTGGGTGCGAACGCCGCGATCGCAGAGGTCACCCCGAAGCCGGTTGCGCCGATCAGCAGCAGCTTTCGCCGGCCGATTCGGTCGCCAAGCGTGCCCATGGTGATCAGAAGGCCGGCCAGGATGAACGAGTAGATATCGACGATCCAGAGCAGCTGTGTGCTGCTCGGCTTCAGGTCGGCGCTGAGTGCCGGGACGGCGAAGCCGAGCACCGTTGAATCGATGGCGATGATCAGCACCGGCAGGGTCAGTGCCGCCAATGCCAGCCACTGGCGGAAATTTAGCGGAGTCGTGTGCGCGGATTTGGTACGCAGCGCAGGGGTCGCGGTCGACATTTTGTCACCTCGGCGCAGAGTGCTGAACCGAGTTCCTTTCATTGAGTGAGCGGGCGTGAGCCTTTATCTAGAGACCGATTTACGAACTAAACCGTCCAGACGGTACAGTAGCATGAGAATGAGGTTCTGCACCAGCCGGACGGTAGGGTATTGGACGTGACAGCGCAACAAACTCGTGAAAAAATTCTTGACGCACTGGAGAAGGTGCTGGTTCAGGACGGACCGCAGGCGGTGACACTTGAAGCCGTGGCAAAGTCCGCAGGCGTCTCCAAGGGCGGCCTGCTGTATCACTTCGGCAGTAAACAGGAGCTGATCGGCGGACTCGTCGACCGGTTAGCCGAGGTGACCGATAAAGAGATTGCCGAGGCCAGGACCGGGCAGCAGAGCGTGGCCCGATGGTTCCTCGAAACCTCGGTTCCCGGTCCTGAGGACGAGATGAGCCTCTACTGGTCAGTGATCGCCGTGCTCAGAACCGCAGACGGGGCGGAGGACTCGGTGTCGAAGCGAATCGAGTCCATCTTCACGCACTGGATCGATGCCCTGCACGACGAGGTGAAGGACCCCGTGCTGGCTGAGACGATCAGACTGGTGGGTGATGGGCTGTTCCTCAGTGCCGTAGCGGGACTGCCGGTGCCCGATGAAGCGTTGATGCGAAAGGTGTTCGATCGACTGTTGTCGCAACTTGAGGCGTAGTGCGGTCCTCCGAGCAAGAGGCATCCCCCACCGCGAGGAGGCGGCAAATCCGCATCGGTAAGAGTCCCGCCATAACTGGTCGTCACGAAGCGCGGATCCCGGATCTCAGGAAGGATCATGGCGCACCTCCGCTGACTCGCGCAGGGAGTGGTCGAGGGCATTCATCAGTTGCGCAACGCGGTTCTTAGCCGCAGCGGCCGTGGGGTAGCGACGTAGTACGTCGATAAGCACCGGAGTCGCGCGCTGCCGGGACTGCTCCAGCTGGGCGTGCCCGACTGTGGGGTCACCGCCTGCTTCCAGCTCCGAGATGCGCGCGACACTCGCGGCGGCGCGCAGGATGTGGCCGACTTGACCGGCCTGGGCGATGGGGTGCAGGTACGCAGCCGAGGCGGCATCACCGGCGGATCGCGCGGCCAGCCGTGCGGCTTCAGAGAGTGCGGACCGAGCGGCTCGATGGGCGTCGAGGGAAGCAATGCGCTGCAACGCCGTCCTGTTGGCGCCGTTGATGAACGTCCAGGCCGCATCGATCGCTGCACGGGGGCGCGGATCATCGGGAACGGCCTGCTCGAAGACTGGCAGGACGTCCTCTGCGTGTAGAACGACGTAATGCGCCACGATGCGCAGCTCGTCCGTAGTCAGATCGAAGTCTCCGGACACGGTGTGCGTGCTCTGCCCCATGTCTTTAAGATCCTAGCGTCGAACGTGCGGCCTCGGCCTGGCGTGCAACGACTACTTCGCCTGAGCGTAGTTGTCCACTACGGCGACCTGCAGGGCGAAATCGATCGGGAACGTGCCAAACATCAGCCGCCCGGCGTCCCTCGCGGCGGCCAGTACCGCGGTGTGCACGTCTTCGGCGAGGTCTTCCGGGGTGTGCACCATGACCTCGTCGTGCATGAAGAACACCAGGTGTGGCCGGCCGGAATTCCATGGGGCGGCCAGATCAGCGGTCGGCAGCGAGGCCAGCCGTTGCCGGAGGTTGGCCATCCAGCACAGGGCCCACTCGGCAGCGGAACCCTGGACGATGAAGTTCCGGGTGAACCGGCCGCGCTCGCGTGCCTGGGATCGGGCCCGTCGTTCATCGGCCGGCCCTGCATCCGGATCTGATGCCTTCTGCTGCACCTGATTCCAGCCGCTACCCGGCGGTGGTGAGCTCCGGCCGAGCCAGGTCGAGACGATCCCTCCCCGCTCGCCGGTCTGCGCCGCGGTTTCAACCATGCCGATGGCTGCCGGATATGCCCGCTGGAGTCGCGGCATCAGCTGTGCGCTTTCGCCGGTCGTCGATCCGTAGAGAGCCCCGAGCATCGCCAGTTTCGCGTGCGCGCGGGTGTCGACCACGCCGTTGTCCACGAGCCCCTGATACAGGTCCTTGCCCAGGCTTGCCGATGCCATCGCCGCATCGTGTGACATGGCGGAAAGCACGCGGGGCTCAAGTTGCGCGGCATCTGCCACAACGAGTTTCCAGCCCTGGTCCGCAACAACGGCCGAGCGGATCTGCTTCGGCAATTGCAGGGCGCCACCGCCGCGCGTCGCCCATCGACCGGTGACGACGCCGCCGGGTACATAGTCAGGGTGGAATCGTCCGTCGCGGATCCAGGCATCCATCCAGGCCCAGCCGTTCGCGGTCAACAGCCTGGAGAGCTTCTTGTACTCCAGTAGCGGCGTGGTCACCGGATGTTCCAGTCGCTCCAGCTCCCACTGCCGCGTCGTCGAAACGTCGAGGCCCGCGCGCTTGAGCGCTCGCAGCAGTTCGATGGCGGAATCGGGGTTCAGCCGGGGTGCGTCGAGCAGCGCGCGGATTTGCCGGGCGAGGTGTTCCAACTTCTCCGGTCGGCCGCCGAACTGCGGCCGCGGGCCAAGCGCGAGGGTGAGCTGCTTGTGGTGAACATCGGCGTTGAAGGGCAGTCCGTCGTGCTTCATCTCCACAGCGATCAGTGCTCCGGCCGATTCGGCAGCGAGCAGCAGCTTCAGACGACGGGGGTCTAGCGATTCCTCGATGGCCTCATGTTGCAGCCTGAGTTCTTGCAGCACATCGTCGGAGGTCAACTCGTCAGCCGAGCGGTCGGCATCGAAAAGCGAAAGCTTCTGATCGGCTTCCTCGACCACCACCGGCATATCCCAGCGGCCGTCATCCGCGGTGGCGAGTTTTGACCGTGCCGACAGCTCAGAGCGACGAAGGATCGCATGGGTCAGCCGCAGGTCGATGCACCGATCGATCCTGATTCCGGCCCGCAGCAACATCGGGTACCACTCCGCAGTGTTCGCCCAAACCCAGCGGGCAGCAGCGGGTGCTCGGAGTGCCGTGACGGCGGGCAGCTCGGCAGGATCGAGCTCGGTGGACGCCAGAACCGTAAGCGAGTCGTCGACGTCGAACAGCTGCAGCCGACCGTCTGCTTGCGGGTGCCGGCCCAACACTAGATACACGGAAACCACACTACGGCGCGGCGCAGACAGTGGGGCACGCAGAAGCAGATCGTCCTACCTGACCGGGCGTGAGTAGCCGACGTTCGTGATCCGGCTGGTCAGTGGTACCTTCACAGACGTGCCTATCGATTTTGAATCTGAGCTTTATACCCCGATTTTCCGTATTCGTCTGGTCGCCGACGTCGTCGACGCGCTGCTGGGAATCGAGGACGACGAGGTGCGGGACGCCGTTGCCGCGTGGGTGGATGCGGTGTGGCGCGAGTATGACAAAGCCGCAGAGTTGACCGAGGAGTTGCTGGATTACCTCGAGGACAACTTCGAGTACACCAGCCAGAAGCTGACTCGGGCGCAGCACCGGATCCTGCTCGGCCTGCGTGACGTTTTCCTGATCGATGTCGATGAGAACGAAGACGACTCAGAACGATTCCTGCAGATAGTGAAGTCGCTGGAAACCGACATCGAGGTATTCCACCAGTCGCTGGAGAAGGCTGCCAAGTAGCCCTGACTTGCCGGGTGTGTGTCCTGGCTTGGCTATGAAGGGCCCGATCGCCTTCCCAGCTCTGTTCCGGCGTCATCAGAGCCCGTTTTGACCGACAACAGCGGCTCTTATAGAGTTAGACGCCGTGGGTTCAACGCCCGCATGCCTCCTTAGCTCAGTCGGTAGAGCGTCTCACTCGTAATGAGAAGGTCAACAGTTCGATTCTGTTAGGAGGCTCCGACATTCTGGTAGTCAGATGAACAGTGTGCATGCAGGTCACAGGCTTTTCAGCTTGTGGCCTGCTTCCGTTTGGAATGGCTTGCGGTGTTGTGCGAGGGAGTGAACGTGTCGTTGGTGGCAGCGAGCTGACGACATCCGGGTCATCCTCACCCCACCTCCACCTCGAGCCGGGTGCCGGTGGCGGCTTCGGCATAGCTGATCAGCAGGCCGTAGGCCTCTTCGAGGCTAAGAGACAGCCCACCCAGTAGGTGCAATCCGTATGAGTCCTCGAGCGCGACCAGGTTTCGGGAGATGGTCAGCTCGGGCGCGGCGAGTTCGAAAACACCGTGCTGTGCGCCCATGGTCAGGATCGGCAGGTATAGCGAAACCTCACGGTTGAATAGGTTCGACATGAGCTGGGCGTGAAATTGGTCGCGGCACGCCTGGGCATGCATTTCGCATAACACCCGGTACTCCAGGTCGCCGTCGGCTCGCGGAAGCCCACTGCGCAGCGCACGGACCAGTTTCTGCCGTGGGTCGGCGCACGCCTCGGCCTCCCGCAGTCGCTCCCAGTAGAACCGATCGACAGCGTGCCGGTGTACCTCGCGGACCAGATCGTCCAGCTCACTGAAGTAGTAGCTCACTGAACCGGCGGAAAGACCGGCGCTCTGGGCGACGTCTTTGATCCGCAAACCGGCCAGTCCGCGGGTAGCAATCGCCGTCATCGCGGCGTGAACGATCTGGCTGCGCCGCGCCGTCTGATTCCTCGGTCTAGCCATTGCCACAATTATCGATGACTGCCATCAAAAAATAACGCCCTCTGCTTCTGCGCGAAGTCTTCCCTCGCAGCAGTCTAACGCGCAATTATATGAGCTACGTCTCAAAGAACTGCCAAACGGTGACCTTCTAAGGCGGCAGCGACGCCTACGGAAGCGACGCCTGCGAGGGGCCGAACCGAGAGTTGTCGTCCGTGAGGGTCGGCATCCGAAAGGGGAGTGAGTGGCCATGAGAAGCGACGAATCGACAGTCCTTGCCCAGGAGCAGACCAGGCATCTGAAGAAGACGCTGGGACGCTTCGACATTCTGTTCCTGATCGTGGCCGCCGTCGTCGGCCTGGAAGTTCTCGGGCAGGTGTCGGCCTTCGGCAGGGAAACATTCACCTGGGCACTGATCCTGGCCGTGTTCTTCCTGATTCCGTACGGCCTGATCTTCGCCGAGATAGGCAGCACGTTCGTCGGCGAAGGCGGCGTCTACCTGTGGACCAGGCAAGCATTTGGCCGGCCGGTGGCGGCGCTGACCGCGCTACTCACCTGGGTCACCCAGCCGGTATGGGTGGGTGGCTCGATGGCGTTTCTGGCCGCCGAAAGCTGGGACCATTACATCGCCCCGCTGCCCACCGGCTCCGTGGGTGACTACGTGTTCAAGATCATCTTCATCTGGATCACCGTATTCGCGGCCATCATCTCGCTGAGCAAAGGAAAATGGATCCCCACCATGGGGGCCGTGCTCAAGGTGGCCTTCCTCGGGTTCTTCCTGATCACCACCGTCATTTACGCGTTCACCCACGGCGTCGTCGACTTCAAGTTCGCCGATCTGAGCCCAACCCTCGCCGGCTTGCTCGGAGTGACGCCATTACTGCTCTTTTCCTACCTCGGGTTCGAATCGACCAATAGCGCTTCCGGCGAGATGAAGAACCCGAAGCGCGACGTGCCGATCAGCATCGCCCGCGCCTGTAGCATCGCCGCAGCTTGCTATCTGCTGCCGATTCTGGCAATCCTGCTCGTTGTCCCGGCGGACCAGATCACCGGCATCGGGGGCCTGCTCGAGGCGGTTAACACCGTCTACAGCGTCTACGGAGCGGCAGGACCGGTCATGCTGTTCATCACCGCGGTGATGTTCGTTATCGCGCTGATGAGCCAGGGATCGGCCTGGATGATCATCAGCGATCGGATGCAGGCCATGGCTGCCGCCGACGGCGCGTTCTTCGGCGGCTTCTTCGGCAAGTTTCACGCCGGGCTGGGCACCCCGGTCCGGGTGAACTGCCTCTCCGGCGTTGTGTCCACCGTGTTCATGCTCGTTGCTATGCAGGTGACCGGCTCCAGCGCGTCGGTCTTCGGGGTGGTACTGACGATCTCGATCTCCACATTCCTGCTCAGTTACCTGTTTGTGATCCCGGCCGCCATCCGATTGCGCACCCGCTACCCCGATGTCGAACGTCCCTTCCGGGTCCCGGTCGGTAACGCCGGGTTCCGGGCTATGGGCATCCTCTGCTTCGCCTGGGTTCTGCTTGGATCGTGGGTTGCCGTGTTCCCCGGCACCCTGGAACGCCTATTTGGGCTGGACTACGACTTCCAGGAGATTTGGGGCGTCAGCCAGCCCACCTTCGAGCTATTCACCGTCGGCACCCTGGTCGCGCTGCTGATCCTCGGCCTCGTCGGGTACCTGCTCGGCAAACCGGTCCGGAACCGCCATCCGAAAATCAACGTCAACGACATCGTCGAAAAGGAAGTTTCGTGAGTATCGCCACCGACCCCAAGACCGCCGCCACTACTCATCCGCTCAGCCGGCTGACCGCGGACGAACTCACCGCGAATCGGGAGGTAGTGGAGCAGGCCGGCCTGCTCAACGCCGGCACCCGGTTCATGCTTGTCAGTCTGGCGGAACCGGCGAAACCCGCCGTCCTCGGCTTCGACAACTCCGACGACAAACCACTGATCGACCGGCGGGTCGGCACCGTCCTGATGGACCGCGGCACGGGTGAGGTCACCGAGGTCATCGTGTCACTGACCGAACGGCGTTTGGTCAGCACCCGCACGGTGGATGTGACCGCGGAGGGCCAACCGCCGATCATCGCCGAGGAGTTCGAGCTGGTGGAGCGGCTGCTGCGCCAGGACCCGGGCTGGGTGGCGGCGATGGAACGTCGCGGCATCACCGACGTCTCACTGGTGCGGATCTCAGCGTTGAGCGCGGGCTGTTTCGACATCCCCGGTGAGGAGGGACGGCGGATCACCCGGTGTCTGTCCTTCCTGCAGCTTGACGATGACGACAATGCGTGGGCGCACCCGATCGACGGCGTGGTGGCCTACCTGGACCTGATCACCGGAGAGGTGATCGACCTGATCGACGACGGCGTCTTCGACCTGCCACAGCGCAGCTATAACTTCCACAAGGACGCCGGGCTGCCGGAGCCGCGCACCACCCAGAAACCAATCGAGATCACTCAGCCTGAGGGCCCGAGCTTCACCGTCGATGACGACGTGGTCAGCTGGGAGAACTGGCGCTTCCGGATCGGCTTCGACCCGGTGGAAGGCCTCGTACTGCACCAGATCGGCTTCTCGGACGGTGACCGGGTGCGGCCGATCATCTACCGGGCCTCGATCGCCGAGATGGTGGTGCCCTACGGAGACCCGAGCCCTGTGCGGTTCTGGCAGAACTACTTCGACGCCGGCGAGTACTCGCTGGGAAAGGAGGCTAACTCCCTCGAATTGGGCTGCGACTGCCTGGGCGAGATCCGGTACTTCGACGCGGTGCTCGCGGACGACGACGGCAAGCCGCGCACCATCAAGAACGCGATCTGCATGCACGAGGAAGACGATGGCGTGCTGTGGAAGCACAGCGACGAATACACCGGGTCGGTGGACGTGCGTCGCTCCCGTCGGCTGGTGGTCTCGTTCTTCATCACCGTGGGCAACTACGACTACGGTTTCTACTGGTACCTGTACCTGGACGGCGCGATCGAACTTGAATGCAAGGCCACAGGCGTAGTCTTCGCGTCCTCCTACCCGCGTACCGCCGACGGCTCGGAGTACCCGTGGGCCAGCGAGATAGCGCCAGGCGTTGGCGCCCCTTACCACCAGCACCTGTTCTCCGCTCGGCTGGACATGACCGTGGACGGTGAGCACAATGCGGTGGACGAGGTGGAGGCCAAGCGGGTGCCGATCGGCCCGGGCAACCGGTACGGGAATGCCTTCACCCGGCAGCAGACCCGACTGACCACAGAAAGTCAGGCCGCCCGGTTGGCTGACAACTCCCGGGCCAGGGTGTGGCAGATCGTCAACCCGTCGGTGACCAACGCGGTCGGGAAGCCGGTCGCCTACACCCTCTACCCGGAGGGCCAGCCGACGTTGCTGGCCGACGACGACTCGTCGATCGCACGACGGGCCGGCTTCACCACCAGGCACCTCTGGGTGACGCAGTACGCCGAGCATGAGCGATTCCCCTCCGGAACCTACGTCAATCAGAACCCGGGCAACGACACGCTCACCTCCTGGGTGCAGCGGGACCGAAACGTAGACAACGCCGACATCGTGCTCTGGCACACATTCGGTCTGACGCATTTTCCGCGCCCGGAGGACTGGCCGGTGATGCCGGTGGACAAATGCGGCTTCAAGCTCAAGCCGCACGGCTTCTTCGACGAGAACCCGACCCTGGACACCCCGCGGCCAAAGAAGCACTGCGCTGATGAAGGCCGTGCCGACGAAGGAGGGTGTTGCGGTGAGTAACCTCGACGAGCAGCAGCGTGCCGACGTGGTGCCGTCCGGCGGCCCAACGTCATCCGGGGGCGCTCCGAACTGGGCCGAGCTGGCCGGCCGTCTGAACATCGATGGCCGGGCCGTCATCGACGGCGAACGCGCTGACGCTGCCGCGGGCCGCACATTCACCAGCGTGAACCCGGCGACGAACCAGCCGCTTGCCGACGTCGTCTCCGGTAATGCCGACGACGTTGACCGTGCGGTACGCGCCGCTCGACGGGCATTCCAGGATGGCGACTGGAGCCGGTCCGCAGCCGAAGACCGCAAGGCGGTGCTGTGCCGGCTTGCCGACCTGCTTGATGAGCACGGCGACGAGCTGGCGTTACTGGACAGCCTGGAGATGGGCAAGCCGGTCGCCGAGGCCCGCGCCGTCGACGTGCAAGGCACCGCGGCCACCTTCCGGTGGTACGCCGAGGCCATCGACAAGCTCATCGACGAGATCCCCAGCACTCCGCCCGGTTCGGTGGCGATGGTGACCCGGGAGCCGGTCGGCGTGGTCGGCGCCATCGTGCCCTGGAACTACCCGCTGGAAATCGCCGGCTGGAAACTCGCTCCCGCGTTGGCACTGGGCAACAGCGTGCTGCTCAAACCCGCCGCCCAGTCATCGCTGTCCGTGCTGCGGTTGGCGGACCTGGCCCTGCAGGCCGGCCTGCCCCGCGGAGTGCTCAACGTGCTGCCCGGTCCCGGCGGCAGCGTCGGCGAGGCCATCGGCCTGCACCCGGACATCGACGCACTTTCCTTCACCGGGTCGACCGCCGTGGCAAAACGCCTGCTGGGCTACGCCGGAGCGTCCAACCTGAAACGGCTGAGTCTGGAAGCCGGTGGCAAGAGCGCCAACCTGGTATTCGCCGATGCCGAGGATCTTGCCGCCGCCGCGACAAAGGCGGCCTTCGGTGCCTTCTATAACCAGGGGGAGGTGTGCTCGGCGAATTCCCGGCTGTTGGTCGAGCGTTCGATCTACCACGACTTCGTGGAACTTCTGATCGAGGCTGCGGGGGACTACCTGCCAGGCGACCCGCTCTCGGCTGCCTCCGGAACCGGCTCCCTGGTCAGCGCTGAGCACGCCGAGGACGTGTGGGCGGCCGTGCAAAAGGGCCGGGTCGACGGCGATCTGCTGCACGGTGGGGACCGACTTGAGATCAACGGCTCCCAGGCTTTCATCACGCCGACCATCGTCGGCGGGCTGCAGGCCAGCCACCAGCTCCTGCAGGAGGAGGTCTTCGGGCCGCTGCTCACCGTGGTGCCCTTTGATGCCGAGGACGAGGCGGTCGGCATCGCCAACTCGACGCCGTACGGCCTGGCCGCCTCGGTATGGACGTCGAACCTCTCGCGGGCGCATCGGGTCGCCGGGCAACTGGTGGCCGGCACCGTATCGGTCAACACTGTCGACGCGCTCGGTGTCACCACCCCGTTCGGCGGGTTCAAGCAGTCCGGCTTCGGGCGAGACCTATCGCTGCACGCTCTGGATAACTACTCCGCAATGAAAACCACCTGGATCCAGTTCGGCTAGTCCCTACCACCCAAGGAGGCCGTCATGGCCGAAACACGCGCTCAGCTCTTCGCGATGGAGAAGGAAACCATCGCGCCGATCCCTGTGGGGCAACGGCACGGCAGGCCCCGTGAACTTGTCGCCATCTGGTTCGGCATGAACATGACGCCGCTGACGGTTGTCACCGGCGCCACCGCCACCACCTTGCTCGGCCTGCCGCTCGGCTGGTCGGTCTTGGCGATCCTGATCGGACACGGAGTCGGTGGGATCGGGATGGCGCTGCACGCGGCACAGGGACCACGGATGGGTGTGCCGCAGATGCTGCAGGCCCGGGGGCAGTTCGGTTCTTACGGGGCGGCAATAATCGTGCTGATCGCCACAGTGATGTTCATCGGCTACTTCTCGTCCAACCTTGTCGTGGCCTCCGATTCGCTGACAGCAGTGCTCCCCGGAGCCAGCGGAAACCTGATGTTAATTCTGTGCACGTTGTTCAGCCTCGTCGTGTCGGTCTTCGGGTACACCCTGGTGCGGGCCGTCACCGCATGGAGTTCCTACGTTGTCGGCGCCCTCGTGCTGATCTCCTTCATCGCACTCGCCGTCGGCGGGGACATCACCCAGTACCTGGGAAAAGGTGAGTTCAGCCTGACCGGGTTCTTCGCGATGGTGGCGATCGGGGTGGTCTGGCAGCTGACCTATGCCCCATATGTTTCGGACTATTCGCGGTACATGCCACGCGACACCGGCACCCGCGGAGCGTTCTGGGGCTCGTACACCGGCTGCGTGCTCAGCAGTATTCTGCTGATGGTGCTCGGTGCGGTCGTCGGCCTGGCGGTCGACAATGCGGACACCATGGCGGGGCTCGGCGGCCTGCTCGGCCCGGTCCTGGCCGCCATCGTGCTGTTCGGGTTCGCCCTCGCGGCCAGCGCAGGCAACTCCGTCAATGTCTACTGCAGCTGCCTGTGCCTGCTCACCCTGATCGAAACGTTCCGCCGCGGCTGGCGTCCGATGATGCGCGCAAGGCTGATCGCCACGCTGGCGCTGCACGTGGTCGGGCTGACGATCGCGTTTGCCGCAGCCACCAGCTTCGCCAGCTCCTACTTCAACTTCCTCAGCATCCTGCTGTACCTGCTGATTCCGTGGTCGGCGGTCAACCTGGTCGATTACTACCTCATCCGACGCGCTGATTATGCGATCGATGACTTCTTCGCACCCGACGGCGGCCGCTACGGCCGATGGAATCCGGGAGCGATGATTGTTTTCGTCGTTGGAGTTCTGGTCCAGGTTCCGTTCATGTCAACGACGATCTTTGTCGGCCCGGTCGCTGCGGCGATGGACGGCCTCGACATCGCGTGGCTGGTCGGATTTGCGGTCAGTGCTGGGCTTTACATCCTGCTCGCCCGAGTTTGGCCGCGGCTGGTCCGGATCGCTCCCAGCGCTCCGGATCCGCTGCTGGAAGCAGGTCAGGGATGACGGGGGCCGACTGGATTTTCCACGGAGGCCCGGTCCTCACCATGGACTCGGAGGCTCCGACAACCGATGCCGTCGCCGTAGCCGACGGCCGGATCGTGGCGGTGGGTGCGAGCAAGGTTGCCGAGGTCAAGGCGTCTCATACCGAGATCGTCGATCTGCGCGGGTCGGCGTTACTGCCTGGATTCCAGGATGCGCACATCCATCCGGTCGCCGGCGGCCTGCAACAGCTGCAGTGCGACCTCAGCGAGTGGCACTCGCTGGACGACTACCGCCAGGTGATCAGACGCTATGCCGCTCACGCCGCGGGTGAGTGGATCCAGGGCGCCGGCTGGTACGGCGACGTTTTCGAAGGCGGCTTCCCCGATCGTCTGGAACTGGACGCCCTGGTTGGTGACCGGCCGGCCGTATTCGTCAGTCATGACGCCCACGGCGCCTGGGTGAATTCCGCAGCCTTGCGACGGGCCGGCATCACTTCCACTACGCCTGATCCGGCTGGCGGACGAATCTTTCGCGATCATGCCGGCCAGCCGACCGGCATGCTGGCCGAGAGTGCGGCCGAGCTGGTGACCCGGCTGATCCCGCCGCCGGAGGGTAACGACCTGGAGAAGGCGCTGCTCTCCGCCCAGTCCTACCTGCACTCGCTGGGCATCACCGCCTGGCAGGACGCCGCAGTGGGGGAGGCGCTGGGCATACCGGAGACGTTCCCGCTCTACTGTGACCTGGACGATCGAGCACAACTGACCGCGCGAGTCACCGCGGCATTGTGGTGGGATCGGGACGCCGGTCTGGAACAGATCCCGGAGCTCGCCGCCCGGCGAAAGGCCGCAGGGCATCGACGGTTCCAGGCCACCGCCATCAAGATCATGCAGGACGGAGTCTGCGAGAACCTGACCGCGGCGGTGTTGCACGCGTACCGCGGGCAGCCAGGCAACCATGGGATGAGCTTCATCGAGCCGGCCGCCCTGACCGAGATCGTGGGCCGGCTGGACCGGGAGCGTTTCGACATCCACCTGCATGCAGTCGGGGATCGCGCCGTCAGGGAATGCCTGGACGCGATCGAGGCCTCCGCCAGTCGGGAATGGGACAGCCGGCACCAGATCGCGCACATCGATTTGATCGACCGCTCGGACGTCTTACGGATGCGGCAGCTGAACGTGATTGCCAATATCCAGCCGTTGTGGGCCCGACAGGATCCGGTTCTGGTCGAGACAAAGCTGCCGTACCTGGACGATGCCCAGCGCAGTCAGCATTTCGCCTTCCGGGCACTGGCCGACGCCGGGGTGGCGTTGGCGATGGGCAGCGACTGGCCGGTGTCCAGCCCCGATCCCATCTGGGGCATTCACGTGGCTGTGAATCGGACCGCCCCGGTGGCCGACCCGCATGCCGCGGATGAGCGGTCCCAAACCGAGCCGTTGCTGCCCGGCGAAGCGATCAGTGTCCAGTCGGCACTGCACGCGTACACCCTTGGTGCCGCCCGAGCGAACAGGCTCGACCACCTGACCGGCAGCATCGAGATCGGCAAGGCGGCCGACCTCGTGGTGCTCGACCGCGATCCGCTGCATACGCCGGCGCGGGAGTTGTCGGCGATCCGGCCACGGCTGACCATGGTAGGCGGGCAGGTCGTGCACGAGTCCGCGGGTGAGTGACGGGAGAACGCGCCGGCACTCCCGCCCGCGGCCACTCGGTAGCATGAAGGCGCCCGCTTAAAGGCGAGCGTGGCGATGCCCGCTGCCTTTCAATCGATGAAGGACCAAGCCGTTGCCGATTCTCCACGCCGCTCCTTCCGTGTCATGAGCGGATGGCTGGCTCTCGCGGCTGCGGCGCCCATCGGCCTGGCCGCAGTGCTGCTTGCCCTTCGGATCAACCCGACGCTGGCCGCGCTGGGCTCCTGCTTTGCCGCCGTCATTATCAGCCTGCTGTGGTTTCCGGTATCCGGTCCGCAGGCAGCAGCCGTCGCAGGCTCGCTCGGGCCGTCCTTCGCGGAGGTTCTGCTGATCGTCCTCGGCGGCATCGCCCTCGCGGAGGTACTCGGCCGATCCGGCGCGCAGGAGAAGATCAGCGGTTGGATCCTCTCGGTCTGCCCCGCACAGGGACGTGCCGTCATCCTGTTGGTACTGGGCGTCACGCCGTTCGCGGAATCAGTGACCGGCTTCGGGCTTGGCATCATCGTGGCGATCCCGATTCTGCGCCGAGTCGGTTTCTCGGCCACGCGCTCGGCAGTCATCGGGCTGCTCGGTCTGGTCCTGGTTCCCTGGGGATCCCTCGCCCCTGGCCTGCTGATCTCGGCCCGGCTCGGCGACGTCGAATTCAGCTCGCTCGGCCTGCACACGGCTCTGCTCACACTGCCGGTGCTGCTGGTCATGGTGCTCGCGGCTCTTTACGTCGGCCTGGGACGAAAGGGAGTCACCGGTCACCTGGCCGAAGCCGTCGTTGTCAGCCTGGCGATGTGGCTGGTGTTGCTCGCGGTCAATGCCTTCCTCAGCCCGCCGCTCGCCGGGGTAGTTGCCTCGTTGACTGCAGTCATCTTGGTGCTGTTGCGATCGAGGCTGCAGGCGCCGCTGGAGTTTCCATGGCCGGTGCGCCGGGCACTTCTTCCTTACGCCGTGTTGATCCTCGGCCTGCTCCTGACCAGCGTGGTAACCACGATCTTCGGCCTAGCCGGCCCGTGGGACGCACTGCGGAGCCCGGCGTTCTGGCTGCTGGTGACCGCGGCCCTGGCGCCCATGCTGGTCGGTGCCGACCGCTCGATCTACGCCGGCCTGCTGCCGACAGTGTTGCGGATGTGGCGGCCAATCGGACTCTCCACGGCGGCGTTCCTGCTGCTCGGCGCGATCCTGACCGGTAGCGGAATGAGCGCTTATGCGGCAACCTACGTGGCGGGGATGGGCGCCGGTTACCTCTTCCTGCTGCCGTTCATCGGCGCCGCGAGTGGCTTCATCACGGGCTCGAACACCGGGGCGAGCGCAATGCTGTCCACAAGTGCTTCCGCATCCGCGCATGCGCTGGGCATCGATCCGGTTGTCACCTTGGCTGCGCAAAACGTCAGCGCTTCCGCGCTCGCGATGGCGGCTCCGCCGAAGATCATCTTTGCCGCCGGTCTGGCGAACCGCGGACTGCCAGGTCGCTCAGCAATGACGACAAAGCTGCAGCGAGCGGCGATTTTCCGGACGGTGCTGGGTGCGCATGCCGTTTTGCTGCCGCTGCTGGGCGGACTGACGCTGCTACTGGCGGTCTTCGGGTGAATCGAGGGTTTGTGGTCGAATCGCGCGAAAAAACCAACGAATCGGCACCAAAGCGAAGTCTCGGCCACCAAAGCCGCAGTCGGACCTAGCGGTAGCTTCGGGCCAAACGCTCGAAGCCCTGGTCAAGCGATACTTCCGGGCGCCAGTCAAGCACCTCGCGGGTCCGTCGTTGGTCGAACCAGTGTGCGGTGGATAGCTGCTCCGCCAGGAACCGGGTCATTGGAGGTTCGTCCTGGCCGCGGCGAACCTGCCAGACTCGTTCCACGACGCCACCGGCAAGGCGAGCCGCCGATGCCGGAACCCGCCACGCCGGGGCCGGCACGCCGGCAGCTGCGCAAATCCCTGCGATCAGCTCGGCCACGGGGCGCGGCTCGCCGTTCGAGACAACCAGCGCCTGCCCGTGGGCCACGGTGGCGCGTTCCAATGCTGCGACTATGGCGCTGGCTGCGTTGTCGATGTAGGTAGTGTCAATCAGCGCCGTTCCGTGATCCAGCAGCGGTAACCGATGCCGGCTGGCCCGATCCACCACCCGGGCCACAAGCTGGGTGTCGCCCGGGCCCCAGACGATATGTGGCCTGACCGCCACGACGGAAAGGGAGTTCGAGTCCTGCGCGAGTGCGAGCAGCTCGGCGCTGGCCTTGGTGCGGGCATAATGGCCACGCGCTCGCTCCGGGTCTGCAGGTTCCGCGCCGACCCCGACCAGCGATGAGCCTGCGTGCGCCACCGACGGCGACGACACCATGACGAAGCGGGTGACGCCGGCCCGGCGTGCGGCGGTCAGGAGGTTATTGGTGCCGTCGATATTGATCGCCTCGAACTCTCTCAGCTCTCCGGCGAAAGATACCTTGGCGGCCAGGTGCACGACGGCGTCGCAACCGTCCACTGCCGCCAAGACTGCTTCGACGTCGGTGACGGAACCGTTGATATCTTCGATCCCCGCCAGTCCGGCTGGGCTGCGCTGGAAGGTTCGCACCCGGTGTCCCGCGGCTGCCAGCCGAGTCGCGACCGCACCGCCAAGCAACCCGCTGGCGCCGGTGACCAGGACCCTCATGGTCGGGTCAGCCTGCCGCCGGCAAGCACCCGATCCGCCCAGGCGGCAAGTCGCGCGCGGTCGATCTTCGAGTCGTGCCGGATATCGGTGGGCAGCTGTGGCAGCACGAATACAGCGGCTACCGGAATACCTGCCGCCTTGCGCACCTGGGCAGCGAGGGTGGTCCCGGCCAGCCTGGGCCGGCGGCCGGGCAGAGCCAATCTGGGCCGGCGAGCCGTGCCACCCCGCGCCGGCGTAACTATGACGACGACCTGCTGTGCGCCGGGTGGCCCAATGCCGACGACGGCTGCGCTGCCCACCTGATCCAGAGCCTCGATGCGCTGTTCCGGGCCGACCGGGGTGTGAATTCCGTCAGGCGCTGTGATGACGTGGGCCAGGCGTCCCTCGACCCAGAGCCGCCCATCGCCGTCGAGGTGTCCGATATCGCCGGTGCGGTGCCAGCCCGGATTTGCGGCGCTGAGCCGCTGGGTGATCCAGAGCCGATCGTAGTGATCCTTCATATGCGGCGCGCTGATCACGATTTCACCGCTCACGCCGGGGCTGTTGGTCAGCTCCGCAGACGGCACGCCCTCGGCGTCGAATGCTGCGATGGCCACCTGCACCGGTCCCGCAGGTTCACCAACGCATACGCCCTCCGAACTGCCCGCCGCACGGATCTGGTCAAGGCTGATGTCGGTGACGAGCAGTGCCTCGGTCATGCCGTAGGGCGTGTGCAGGCTGGCGTTCGGTGTCAGCCCCGCCATCCGGGTGAGCAGCGGCTCCGGAATTGGCGCGCCGGCCGAGAGCACAATCCGTACCTGCTCCAGCGCTCGACGCCCGGTGTGATCCAGATCCCCGGCCGTGGCCAGTACGTTCCGAAGCGCAGCGGGCGCGGCGAAGACAACGGTGGCCTCGACCGCCTGTGCGGCTTCGGCGAGCGCGCGGGCGGTGAGCGTGCGCGGCGCAGTCACATCCATATCCGGGCTGACGGAGGTTGCGCCGAGCGCCGGGCCGAGCAGAGCGAACGGCGCAAAGCCCGCGACCAACCCGGTGCCGGGGCCGATGTCGAAGCGGCCGGCCAGCGCGTCACGCATTGCCTCAAGCTGCCGGTGGGTGTAGACGACGCCCTTTGCCGGTCCGGTCGAGCCGGACGTGAACAGGATCGCGGCGGTTACGTCGGCGGCAGGCGGCGCAGGAAGCTCGGCATCGATGCCTCGGCGGAGCAAGTCCGGCAGGGTCAGCTCGACCCCCAGGGCCCTGCGGGTGGTCTGATTAAGCGGCTCGACCGAGATCTTCGTCCCAGGCCAGCCGAAGGCGCGCGCCGCGGCAAGGCCACGCGCAATCGCCACAATGTAATCGGGGCCGGCGCCACGGACGGCGCGACTCAGACCCTTTACGCCCAGGCCGGCGTCGGCGATGACCACGATTGCGCCGATGCGCAGGCAGGCGTAAATCAGCGCGGTCAGGTCGGCACCCGGAGGCACCAGCAGCGAGACGCGGTGCCCGGGCCGCACACCGCTTGCGTGCAGGCCAGCGGCAAGCGCCAGTACCTGGTCGTTCAGCCGCCGCCAGCTGACCACCCGGCGGCGCTTCAGCCCTGGCGGCGCCATCTCGACGAAGGCGGTCGAATCATCATCGGCGCGTTGCTCGAGCTGGGCCCAGAGTGGTTCGGCGGACGGCCCGGAGCCGGCCTCGGCCGTCGCTTCCCGACCGCACGGTTGCGCGGCGAGCAACCCTTCGGCCAGCCAGTCAAGGATCGGTGTGGCGATATCGACATCCTCGGCCAGCAAATGCCCCGCACCCTCGAAGCGGTGCACGTCGGCGTGCGGCAGTCGTGCGATCAGATCGCGAAGGTAGCGGTCGTCGAAGATCGGATCTTTCGGCCCCCACAGCAGAAGCGCCGGAACAGTAAGCTCACGCACGCCGGTGGCGACCCGGTCCAGCTCGGCAAAACTGGGATGGCTGTCATTGACCGGGATATCGGCGACGAAGGCGCCGATTCCGCCCCGCTGCGCGGAATTCGGGTAGGGCGCCGAGTAGGCCGTTTTGGTCTCGGGTGACAAGGCCGGGTGGCCGAGTGCAAGCGTCGTCTGCAAGAACGCCGGTGTGGTGACGGTTCCGCGAGGCAGCACGCCCTTAGCCAGCGCGAGACGCAGCGGTGCCGGAATTGGTTCGCCCGCGGGATGATGAACCGCTGTGTTGGTCAGGATGACGCCGGCCAACTGATCGGGGTGATCAACGGCCCAGCCGAGCGAGACGACACCACCCCAGTCGTGGCCGACGGTGACGACTTGGGTATCGATGCCGAGCTGCCCGGTCAGCGCCGATAGGTCCGCAATCCTGGTCGGCAAGGACCGGGACGAACCGGTGCGTTCGGAGAATCCCATATCCAGCTGGTCCACCGCGATCACCCGAACCGCGTGCTGCGGCGCATCGGCCGCTGCGGAGACCAGCTTCCGCCACAAGTAGGACCACGTCGGGTTTCCGTGCACGCACAGCAGGGTCAGCCTGGGCGTCACCCCTGCCGCGGCAAGCACGGGTCCGTTGTCCAGCAGGTGCCAGGTGCGGTCACCGTCCGGTCCGGGGGCGGTGACCAGCCGGGAAAATTCCGGCCGCAAACCGGGCAGCCCGGATGGCGGCAGCTTTGCAGCGGTGCGGATCGGCGCCGGCAGGCTGTCGATTTGGAAAGGCACCACTACCAGAGGATCTCGGTCATCGCGGTGTTCAGCCCCGAGCCGACCCCCATGCAGAGCACGCGATCGCCGGGATTCAGGGTGTCGACACTCTGGGCAAGCGTTATTGGTAGGGCGGCCGGGCCGACATTGCCGAGCGTCGGATACGTCACCGGTACCCGAGCGGTATCGAGGTCGAGCGCCTTGACGATCGCGTTCAGGTGCACATTGGATACCTGGTGCATGAAATAGCGATCCATGCCATTCCAGTCCCACTCACCCTGAGCGTCGCGCCACGCCTCGAGTACAAGTTCCAGGCCGCCCTCGAGCAGGCCGTTTGTATCGGTGCGCATGCCATTGATATCACCTACGCACAGATCGTGGTGCTCGGTGCCCGCCCGCGCCACGCCTCCGAGAATCCGGTGTGCCCCGGGGTGGTCGCTGCTAGGGCCGATCACCGCTGCAGCGGCGCCCGAGCCCAGGGTCAGAGTGGCAAATTCGTTATTGAAGTCTTCCCGGGTGACATCCGGGCGAAGCAGTCGCTCAAGCGTGGCACGCTGGGTTTCGCCCGCGTCCTCGCCAGCGACGACAACCGCGTATCTGATCTGCCCGGCGTCGATCATGGTCGACGCGAGCGACATGCCGTTGACGAAACCGAGACAGGCGTTAGCAACGTCGAAGTTCAGCGCCGATGACGGCAGGCCGAGGCCGTGGTGGATCTTTACCGCGACCGACGGTTCAAGGTGTTTGCGGGTTACCGAAGTGTTGATCAGCAGGCCGACATCGCCGGGCTCCACG
The DNA here is from genome assembly GCF_025787225.1 of Saxibacter everestensis. Lineage (NCBI taxonomy): Bacteria > Bacillati > Actinomycetota > Actinomycetes > Micrococcales > Brevibacteriaceae > Saxibacter > Saxibacter everestensis. The sequence continues at coordinate 2,734,216 of NZ_CP090958.1, read as the reverse complement.
CCGGCCTCGGCCAACGCCTTTGCTCCGGCCTCGATGGCGGCGTCGTCAAAGTCCATTGAAGCGTCCCACCAACGGCGTTCGCTGACGCCGGCGAGCCGATCGAGCAGACCACGCGGCAGCCGAAGTCGTTGAAGTGAGGGCTTCAGTCGCTCATCGAGTTCGCGGGACGTCACCACGACAGGGGCATCGATGCTCGTGACGGCGAGCAGCGATGCGTTCTGATGGCGAAAATTAGAATTGCCTGTCAAAAAAGTCCTATCGGTGCGGCGCCGCAGTCTGCGGATCCTAGGTCATATGCCTCATAAGGCTAGCGGTATCCTCTTGGCTCCGTCGAGCTAAGTAACAGCGCCACAGCGAAACGAGTAATAGAGAGCGTATCTATGTAGCCTGAGTGTCAGCTGTCAGGAGTAGGTTGAATACTCCTTAACCGTTGTGAGTCTCTCGTCGAGAGAAAACCTTGCCGCATTCAGAAAGGACTCATCTTATGTCCGCCACAGTTCCGCTCGTCACCCTGAACAACGAGGTAAAGATCCCGCAGCTCGGTTACGGCGTATTCCAGGTTCCGCCTGAGGGGGCGCAGTCCGCGGTGGAAAAGGCGCTGGAGGCCGGTTACCGGCATATTGATACCGCTGCGGCTTACCGGAATGAGGCCGGCGTCGGGGCGGCGCTGAAGGCCAGCGGAATTCCGCGCGATGAGGTTTTCATCACGACCAAGCTTCGTAATGGCGATCAGGGCTTCGATTCCACGCTGGAGGCGTTCGTCAGATCTCGGGAAGCCCTCGGCCTCGATGTGATCGATCTGTACCTGATCCATTGGCCGTATCCCTCGAAGGACCTCTACGTCGAGAGCTGGAAGGCGCTGGAGAAGTTGTACGCCGATGGCGCCGTCCGGGCGATCGGTGTCTCGAACTTCCTGACCGAGCACCTGGATCGGTTGCTGGCGGAGACTGACATTGTTCCCGCCGTCAACCAGATCGAGTCGCATCCGACCTTGGAGCAGGCCGAGCTCGGCGCATATTCACGCTCGAAGGGAATCAAGGTCGAGGCCTACAGCCCGCTGGGGCAGGGCGCCGATCTGTCGGCGGATGTCGTGGGCCGACTGGCCGAGAAGTACGGCAAGACGACGGGCCAGATAGTGCTCCGCTGGCATCTGCAGAAGGATCGAATTGTTATCCCGAAGTCTGTGACGCCCGAACGCATCGTCAGTAACATCGACGTCTTCGACTTCGAACTGACCGCGGACGAACTTGCCGCGATCACCGCACTCGAATCGGGCAATCGCATCGGAGCTGACCCGGCAACCGCTGCCTTCACCCAGTTCTGAGCCTGGCTTACGTATATTCGACATTCCGGTTCGCGCAGCTGAAGTAGAGGGGCGCGAACCGGAAGTACAGGGCGCGAACCTCAAGTCGCACAGCTCAGGCAGGCTCGCACAGCTCAGGCAGGAAAGGAGGTCGGTGAATGCCAAATGCAGCCGACATTGCGGGTAACTCCGATTACGGGCGGCACGAAACCGAAAATGAGCGGCTCGACCGAAACTGGGTCGAAATGCTCCAGGAACTTCGGGTTATGCAGACCGGGGTGCAGATACTGACCGGTTTCCTGCTTACGTTGCCGTTTCAGGCGTCGTTCGACCGGCTCGATTCCAGCCAGCGCACCGGGTATCTGGTGCTGGTTGTGCTTGCCGCTTTGGTCACCGGCCTCGTGCTGACCCCGGTCAGCCTGCATCGCGGCCTCTTCGGCCGGGGTATCAAGTCCCGCCTGGTCGCGAACAGCGACCGCGTCGTCCGGGTCAGCCTGGCAAGTGTCGGGCTACTGGTGGCCGGCACCGTGGCGCTGGTCTTTGATGTTGTGGTCGGCCGGACGGCGGCACTGGTGGTGGGGGGATCGCTGATCGTCGTGCTGCTGATTCTCTGGCTCGCCTTCCCCTTCTTCGTCCGGCGGAAGGGATCCGGTGCGGAGCGGAAATCCGACGCCAGCAGCCGTGAGGCCCGGGAACACGACGCAGACGAATCGGGCAGCTGAAACGTCAGTCGGGATTGCGGTTGGAACCTGCGGCGAACGTCCCGGCGGGAAAGGCCCGGGCGTTCACAGCAGCGCGTGCCAGCGCGCCGCCAAGGGTCACCAGCTCGTCGGCCTTTTCCGCGCCGAGAGCGCGCCATGGCGCAATCGCCGCAGCGTCGGTGGCTGTTTCCACCTCGATTCGCAGCTGCCGGCCGGCATCCGTGAGCTCGCCTTCCGGCGTGAGCACGCCACGTTCGGCCAATCGCTGCACCGCGGCCGTCCAGTCCTCTTCCGACCAGCCCCGGGACTTGATGGCGGCCGGAATCGTGAAGCCCTTGTTGGTCGCCGTGTGACTGACCAGTGCCTCGATCCCGGACAGACCGGTGCCGACAAGCGCCGCGATGTGGCCGTCGCCGCGATGTTCGCGCATTAGCGTGATGGCGTGCCACAGAACGAGAAGCGGCTCGTCCGGCCACGCGAGTGCGGTATGCCCGGCGAACAAGGGACGTCCCTCGATCCTGCAATGGTCGGTCGCTTCGCGTGCGAGGTCGGCCGCCCGGGCAACGTCGGCCGAGTCGGCAGCTTCGTCGCCGAGCAGCCGGCGCAGGGCACGGCCGGCGGCCTCGAGCCGGGGCTGGATGAGTGACTGCGCCGGGGCCAGGCTCCAGGCGCGGGGAATGTGGCGGGCCACCAGGCCGGGGCTGAAATTGAAGAAAGTCGCAGTGACAACCGGCGCCGTCACCTCTCCCATTGGCGCGGCGCGGCTGGCGAAGTAACACATCCGGCCAGGCCGTAGTCCTGCCGCGACGAGGGCTTCTTCGGTTTCGGGCGCGAAATAGGCACAGGAATGCAGTGCCTCGATGGCTTGGAGTGAACGGCCGGCAACGTTGTTATCCATAGACAGACCATAGCGGTGTGTCCGGGCTGCGGAGACGTCTGATTGAGTGGAAACACAATGATGTCTTTTCGTGAGGAGCACAATGACCGGTCGTACGATCTTCAAGGACGCACACGTTTTCGACGGCACGAGCTTTCGCTCCGAACCGCACCACGTAGTGCTGGAAGATGGCATGATTTCGCGACTGGCTCCGATCGGGACCCTGGGCGACCTGCTGCCGGGTGACACAGTTGTCGAGTGTCAGGGCAAGACAGTGATGCCGGGCCTGATCGACTGCCACGTTCACGTGATGGTCGATACCTACAACCCGATGGCAATGGTGACCAAGCCGTTTTCACTGCCGTTCTACGAATCGGTTGGCCATCTGCGCCGGACTCTGGAAGCCGGCGTGACCACGGCGCGGGACGCTGGCGGCGCCGACCTCGGTGTGCGGGAGGCGATTGAATCCGGCCTGATCGCCGGGCCCCGGCTGAAGCTGGCTGTCGCCATCATGTCGCAGACCGGAGGGCACGCCGACGGCTGGGTTCCTTCCGGAACCGACATGTCGATCTTCGGCGAGCACCCGGGTCGTCCGTCCGGCGTCGCGGACGGACTGGACGAGGTGCGCCGGACAACCCGCAGGCTGCTCCGGGCAGGAGCCGACCAGATCAAGATCTGCTCGACCGGCGGCGTCATGTCGCCGTCCGATGACCCGAGACATTCGCAGTTCAGCCCGGACGAGATCCGCGTCATCGTCGAAGAGGCCGAGAATCAAGGCAAGTACGTCATGGCCCACGCCCAGGGAACGCAGGGGATCAGGAACGCGCTGAACGCCGGGGTGCGGAGTATCGAGCACGGCATTTACCTCGATGACGAGACGATCGAGCTGATGCTGGAGAAGGACGCGTTTCTGGTTCCCACGCTGGTGGCTCCGCTGTCGGTTGTGCGCAATGCGGAGGCGGGTCACAACATCCCGCCGCTGATGGTGCAGAAGGCGATCAACGTGATTGACGACCACAAGGCCGCCGTCGCCAAGGCGATCGGGGCTGGAGTCAAGATCGCGATGGGCACTGATTCCGGGGTCGGACCACACGGACACAACACCGAGGAATTGCATCTCATGGCCGAGGCTGGCTTAAGCCTGGAAGGTGCGCTTGCCGCCGGCACATCGGTTGCCGGGGAGCTCACCCGAGAGCCTGTCGGCCGGTTGGCAGCAGGACAGCGCGGGGATGTGCTGGTCCTCGACCGTGAACTCAATCGGACCGGCCAGCTCGCCTCGCTGCAGGAGAACATCTCGGCGGTCTACCAGGGTGGCGTGCGGGTGGTGTGACAACGTCAGCCGTGAGCTCGCCGAAACAGGCCGCGCGACCCCGGCTGCTGATTCCGCAGTGCGTCTTCCCTGCGGTCGGATTGGATGTTCCAGATCGGCAGCAGCACGGCGCCGCCGATTATGAATGCCAGGGTGAATAGAGCGAATGCGTAGAGGCCGGCCGTGCCGACGATGACGCCGAGCCCGGTTGCGATGTCGGTGAAAGTTTCCATGCCTCCAGACTGACGCGACGCCAGGTTTCCGGCATCGGTTCAGGACATGAGATTGCCTCGGCTGGGGTGCGACTCCGGGATGACGATCGGCTCAGTCCGCAGGCGGTGCCAGCAGTGCGGCACGCGCCATCGAGCGCAGCAGCTGACGCGATTGCGAGTGTCTGTTCCGTGGCACGCTGTGCGGCGTCGAGTTGATCAGGCCGAGTGCCGCGTGTGCCTTGGTGCGGGCGGCAGAAACCTCGAGATCTGCGGACAACCTGGTCTGCACGGAGACCCACACCTCGACGTACTCCCGCTGCAAGCGCCGAACCTGGTGTTTTGCCGTCTGTGGCAACGAGGTGAAATCGCGGTCCTGGATCCGGATGAGTTCCGGGTCGTTCAAAGCGAAGTCGACATGGAAGTCGATCAGGTTCTCCAACGCCTCCTGGTCCGAGCTGCTGTCCGCGACGACCTTCCGGCCGCCTTCCAACAGGCGGATACTTATGCCGACAAGCAATTCGGTCAGCACGTTCTCTTTGTTTGCGAAGTGCCGGTAGACGGCGGGTCCCGAGATGCCCGCGGCGGCACCGAGATCCTCCAGGCGCACCGAGCGGAAGCCCTGATCGGCGAAAAGCCTTGCCGCCGAGCGGAGCAATAAGGCCCGGCGCTCGGCCTTTTGCTGGCTGCGGGGCCTGGTTTCGTTAATCATTCGACACTCGAGCCCTCTATAGACAGATTGAGTGAACTCAGATTAACCTGAACTCAGTTATTTTGCATTAACTGAGAACGGGGATCGGTCCCACCGCGACGAGGCGGGGCGCCGGGCAGTAACGCACAACGTGACGAACTTGATCGATGACTGAAGCGTGGGGGCAGGATGCGAAAGATAGGCACGCCGGTCGACCAGGGCAGCGAAAGCTACCGGAACAATTCCGCCGCGTTCGCCACGCTGCTGGACGAACTCGATTCCAGGCTAGCTAAAACAGCGCTCGGCGGTTCGGAACTGGCACGGGCGCGGCACACCTCGCGCGGGAAACTGCTGCCAAGGGAACGCGTCAACGCGCTCCTAGACCCGGGCAGCCCGTTCCTTGAGCTTTCGCCGCTGGCCGCCAACGGGATGTACGGCGATGCCTCGCCAGGCGCCGGCATCATCACCGGCATCGGCCGGGTCTCCGGCCGCGAGTGCATGATCGTGGCTAACGACGCCACGGTCAAGGGTGGAACCTACTATCCGATCACGGTGAAAAAACACCTCAGGGCGCAGGAAATCGCTGGCGAGAACCGGCTGCCCTGCCTGTACCTGGTGGACTCCGGCGGGGCGAACCTGCCGAACCAGGACGAGGTCTTCCCGGACCGGGACCATTTCGGCCGGATCTTCTTCAACCAGGCGACCCTGAGTGCACGAGGTATCCCGCAGCTCGCGGCGGTACTCGGTTCCTGCACGGCAGGGGGAGCATATGTCCCGGCGATGAGCGACGAGAACATTATCGTCGCGAACCAGGGCACGATCTTCCTCGGCGGCCCGCCGCTGGTGAAGGCGGCGACCGGCGAGGTTGTCAGCGCCGAGGACCTCGGGGGCGGAGCGCTGCATTCCAGGACCTCAGGAGTGACCGATCACCTCGCCGACGACGACTCGCACGCGTTATCGATAATGCGCGACATCGTCACGACGCTAGCTGCGCCGGAAGATACTCCGTGGGCGACCGCTCCCGGTGAGGAGCCCGATTTCGACGTAGCCGAACTGCGTGGCGTCGTTCCGCCGGATTCGCGGACCCCGTACGACGTTCACGAGGTGATCGCCCGCCTGGTCGACGGCAGCGCGTTCCACGAGTTCAAAGCCGAGTACGGCAAGACGCTGGTAACCGGCTTCGCCCGGATCCATGGACACCCGGTCGGCATCGTCGCCAACAATGGCGTGCTGTTCGGCGAATCCGCGCTCAAGGGCGCGCACTTCATCGAGCTGTGCGACCAGCGCAAAACGCCACTGCTTTTCCTGCAGAACATCTCCGGCTTCATGGTCGGCCGGGACTACGAGGCGGCTGGCATCGCAAAACACGGCGCGAAGATGGTCACCGCGGTCGCATGCGCCCGGGTACCGAAGCTGACCGTGGTGATCGGAGGATCCTACGGCGCGGGAAACTACTCGATGTGCGGCCGGGCCTATGGCCCGAGGTTCCTCTGGATGTGGCCGAACGCGCGCATCTCGGTGATGGGCGGCGAGCAGGCAGCCTCGGTGCTGTCAACCGTGCGGCGCGGCCAGCTCGAGAACCAGGCAGCCGCCGACGGCCGGGATCCGGAAGCGGCCTGGAGTCAGGCGGAAGAAGAAGAGTTCAAGACGCCTATTCGTGAGCAGTACGAAGCGCAGGGCAATCCGTACTACTCGACCGCGCGGTTATGGGATGACGGCATCATCGACCCTGCCGACACCCGGCACGTTGTCGGACTCGCCCTGGGAGTCTGTGCCAACGCGCCGATCGAGCCGGTCTCCTACGGCGTTTTCAGGATGTGACCGGGCGATGATTACTCCGGAGGAAGCGAAAATGACGAGAGTTCCGTCTTCGACCCTGTTCAACACGGTGCTCGTTGCCAACCGGGGCGAGATAGCCGTGCGGGTCATGCGTACCTGCCGGCGGCTCGGCAGCCGCACAGTCGCGGTGTACAGCGACGCGGATGCCGGATCCCGGCACGTACGCGAGGCCGATATCGCCGTCCACATCGGGCGTGCTTCCGCGCAGCAGAGTTACCTCAACATCGACCGGGTCATCGCCGCGGCCAAGGCCACAGGCGCTCAGGCGATCCATCCTGGCTATGGTTTCCTGTCCGAGAACACAGACTTCGCCCGCGCCTGTGAGTCAGCAGGCATCGTATTCCTCGGCCCTAGCGCGGCTGCAATCGAGGTGATGGGCGACAAGATCGCGGCGAAGGCAACCGTGGCCGGCTACGGCGTCCCACTGGTTCCGGGGGTCTCCCGGCCGAACCTCAGCGATGCCGAACTCATCGAGGGCGCCGCCGATATCGGTTTCCCGGTCCTGGTCAAGCCTTCGGCAGGCGGCGGCGGCAAGGGCATGCGCGAGGTCGAGAGGGCAGAAGACCTGCCGGCGGCCCTGGCGAGCGCCCGACGCGAGTCGGCATCCTCATTCGGCGATGACACGCTCTTTCTCGAGCGGCTGATCCGGAACCCGCGGCATATCGAGGTTCAAATCCTGGCCGACAGCCACGGCAACGTCGTGCATCTGGGCGAGCGGGAATGCAGTCTGCAGCGTCGGCACCAGAAAGTGATCGAGGAGGCGCCTTCGCCGTTACTCGACGAGGCAGCCCGGCAACGAATTGGCGAGGCTGCCTGCAATACCGCCCGCAGCGTCGGGTACACGGGGGCCGGAACGGTGGAATTCATCGTGTCCGCCGACCAACCTGACGAGTTCTTCTTCATGGAGATGAACACCCGGCTCCAGGTCGAGCACCCGGTCACCGAGGAGGTGACCGGACTGGATCTGGTCGAACAGCAACTTCTGATCGGCGCCGGCGCCGAGCTGACATTCGGCCAGGCCGACGTTCGGATGACCGGGCACGCGATCGAGGCTCGGATCTATGCCGAGGATCCGGCGCGGGACTTCCTGCCGACCGGCGGCATCGCGATCGATATCGCCGAGCCGGAAAACGCTCGGGTCGACTCCGGGCTGCTGGCCGGCCAGCGGATCGGCACCGACTACGACCCGATGCTTGCCAAGGTGATCACCCACGGTGCGAGTCGCGCCGAGGCCCTGCAGCGGCTGGATGCGGCGCTGGGTCACCTGTCCGTGCCGGGAGTCGTGACCAACATCGACTTCCTGAGGTTCCTGATCAATGACCCGCAGGTGCAGGCCGGCGAGCTCGACACCGGCCTGATCGACCGGCGGATGCCGGACTACGTCCCGGCCAGTGCGCCCGCCGAGGTCTGGGCGGTCGCGGCCCTCTATCGCCAGCTTGCCCTGGTCGCCGAGGCCAGGAGCCGCCCGGGGAACTCCCTCTGGGACCACCCCTCCGGCTGGCGGGTCGGAGAGCACGCCCCGGTGCGCTGCGAGTTCGCGGTAGGTGACGATTCCCGCCGCGCGACGCTCTGGCCGGATGACCCCGCGCGCGACATCGCCGGGGTTCACGACGACGGCATCATCACCGCCCGGGGCCGGATTGAGGTAGCGACCGGCGCCCACGGCGATGACGTGCCGGATGGATTCTTCGCGTCGGCAAGCATGAGCGGGCAGAAGCTCGACGCGGTACTCGACGGTGCCAGGCAGCATTTCCAGGTCTGGCCTGACGGAGACGACCTCTGGATAAGCACGGGGCAGGGGACCTTCGCGCTGAAGGCGCCGCGTAGGGCAGCATCCGGAGAAGGAGCCGGCACAGCAGGCGACGACGTGCTCTCGCCGATGCCGGGCACCATCATCGATATTCCGGTCGGCAACGGCGAGCAGGTCGTGGCCGGACAGCCGATTGTTATCGTCGAGGCGATGAAGATGGAGCATGTGCTCACCGCCCCTGCCGACGGCGTGGTGACCCTCCGGGTACGCGCAGGACAGCAGGTCGCCCTCGACGAAGTACTGGCGAGTGTGGAGACGCCTGCCATGGACAGTATTCCCAACGATATTCCCAGCGATCAGAAAGCAGCGACATCATGAGCACAATAGCGTTCACGGCAGGCGAGCTGCCGGACGAGTACGAAGACCTGCGCCGCACGGTGGCCGACTTCACCGATAACGTCGTCGCACCGGTCAGCGAAAGCCACGACACCGCCAAGACATTCCCGTACGAGATAGTCAGCGGAATGGCCGACATGGGGCTGTTCGGCCTGCCATTCCCGGAAGAATACGACGGGATGGGCGGTGACTACTTCGCGCTGTGTCTCGCCATCGAGGAACTTGCCAGGGTCAACCAGAGCGTCGCCATAACGCTTGAGGCCGGCGTCTCGCTAGGGGCAATGCCGGTCTACCGCTTCGGCACGGAGGAGCAGAAGCAGGAATGGCTGCCCATGCTGGCCAGCGGCAAGGCGCTTGCCGCCTTCGGGCTGACCGAGCCAGGCGCGGGCAGCGATGCCGGCGGCACCCGCACCACGGCACGACTTGAAGAGGGTGACGCAGGCAGTGAGTGGGCGATCAACGGCTCCAAGGCGTTCATCACCAACTCCGGCACCGACATCACCCGGCTCGTCACAGTTACCGCCGTGACCGGTCAGCGCGAGGGCAGGGACGGCACCGCGAAACCGGAAATCTCCACCATCCTGGTGCCGACAAGTACTCCAGGCTTCACCGCGGAACCGGCCTACAACAAGGTCGGCTGGCATTCCAGCGACACTCATCCGCTCAGCTTCGACAATGTCCGGGTGCCAGAGGCAAACCTGCTCGGTGAACGGGGGCGGGGCTACGCCAACTTCCTGCGGATCCTGGACGAGGGCCGGATTGCGGTTGGTGCGCTCGCCGTCGGTGCTGCCCAGGGATGCGTCGATGAGAGCGTCAGGTACGCCAAGGAACGCGAAGCCTTCGGTGCGCCGATCGGCAGCAACCAGGCGATCGCGTTCAAGATCGCCCGGATGGAAGCCCGCACGATGACGGCGCGGGCCGCGTACTACACCGCCGCGGCCAAAATGCTGGCAGGTAAGCCGTTCAAGAAGGACGCCGCCATCGCCAAGCTCGTCGCCGGCGAGGCAGCGATGGACAACGCCCGGGATGCAACGCAGATCCACGGCGGCTATGGATTCATGAACGAGTACCTCGTCGCCCGCCAGTACCGCGATTCGAAAATCCTCGAGGTCGGCGAGGGCACGACCGAGGTTCAGCTGATGCTGATCGCACGAGAGCTGGGGCTGTAGGGCATGACGCGCCGCGAAATCGTCCAGCAGGGCCTGTGGTTCGAAGAGTTCGACCTCGACGCCGTCTACCTGCACCGGCCCGGCCGCACCATTACCGAAGCCGATAACACCTGGTTCACCGCCGTCACGATGAACACCCAGGCGCTACACCTTGACGCGGCATTCGCCGAGACCGAACCATTCGGCCAGCGGCTGGTCAACTCGATGTTCACCCTCTCAACCCTGGTCGGGCTCTCCGTTGCCCAGCTGACCCAGGGCACGATAGTGGCGAACCTCGGCTTCAGCGATGTGTCGTTTCCCAAGCCGGTCTTCCATGGCGACACCCTGTACGCGGAGACAGTGGTGCTCGACAAGCGGTTGTCGAAGTCGCGGCCAGGCGAGGGCGTCGTCACCCTCAAACACACCGGCAGGAACCAGCACGGCGACGTAGTTGCCCTGGCCACCCGTTCCACCATGGTCCGCTGCAAGCCATAGGCTAGGACGCGTATCGACAGGCCAACGACTACTGCATACGAGGAACGCCCACCATGAGCGACGCAACCAATCTCGCCGGACTGCCGGGCTGGCTGTTCTGTCCCGCCGACCGGCCGGACCGGTACCAGAAGGCGGCAGACGCTGCCGATGTCGTCATTCTCGACCTGGAAGACGCCGTCAGGCCGGCCGACAAGGACGACGCCCGGAAAGCTCTCCTCGATGTCCGGCTCGATCCGAAGTCGACCGTGGTGCGGGTGAACCCCGGCGGCACGACGGACCAGCGCAGAGATCTCGAAGCGATCTCGCACACCGACTACACGCAGCTGATGCTGGCCAAGGCCGAGTCACCCGCGCAGGTGCTCGAGCTTGACGGTTTCCAGGTAGTCGCCCTGGTGGAGACGCCACTTGGAGTGATCAAGGCCTCGGACATCGCCCAGGCGGACAACGTGGTCGGAATGATGTGGGGAGCCGAGGACCTCATCGCCAGCATCGGTGGCGGCTCAAGCCGTAAGTTCAATGGCAGCTATCGGGATGTCGCCAGGCACGCGCGCGCGTCGGTTTTGCTGGCCGCGTCGGCCTACGGCCGGTTCGCTCTCGATGCCGTGCACCTGGATATCAAGGATGTCGAGGGACTCACCGATGAGGCACGGGACGCCGCGGCTAGCGGATTCTCGGGCACGGTCTGCATTCATCCGACCCAGGTCGACGTGGTTCGGACTGCGTTCCGGCCGACCGAGTCGCAGATCGGCTGGGCGCAGCGCGTTCTTGCCGCGGCGCAGGGGGAGCGTGGAGTCTTCAGCTTCGAGGGGAAGATGGTCGACTCGCCGGTGCTGCGGCACGCCGAGCAGCTGTGCGCCCGCGCCGGCCTGTGACGGCCGACGGCGCGGCCAGGGATGCGGCACTGCGCAATCTGGTCGAGCGTGCACTGGGTTGGGCCGACGAGCACGACGGAATTATGCCGATCGTCGCCGCCGGTGATCCGGTGCTGCGCACACCCGCAGACACTTTCGATGGGCAGCTGGAAGACGCACTGCTCTGTCGGCTGATCGATTCGATGCGCGCGACCATGAAAGCAGCGCCGGGGGTCGGGCTCGCCGCGCCCCAGGTAGGCATTCCGCTGCGGTTGGCGGTTCTTGAAGACTCGGCGCCTGTGGATCCCGATGTTGCACTGGCCCGTGAGCGGACACCGCTGCCGTTCCGCGTCATCGTGAATCCGAGCTATACAGCTATTGGGGCCCGCGAAGCGTCCTTCTACGAAGGCTGCCTCAGCGTTCCCGGCTACCAGGCCGTCGTCAATCGCAGCGCGGCGATCAGGTTGCAAGGCTTCGACGAACGAGGCGAAGTGCTTGATGAGGAAGTGACCGGCTGGCCGGCGCGTATTGTCGCGCATGAAACCGATCACCTGGACGGAATCTTGTACCTCGATCGGGCTGAGACGCGCTCGCTGGCGACGCATCAGGCGGTGGCCGGGCTTTGGGACCAGCCCTCGCCCGAACATGCCGCCGGGGCATTGGGATTCCGGCTCGGATCCGGCCGCCGCGGCTAGTCTCTGCCAGTCAACCCCCTGCCTGGAATTAAATCGCGGTGCAATACGTAGGAGTGACTATGAAGACTTATGTGCTTGGCGGTGGCTGTTTCTGGTGCCTCGATGCGGTGTACCAAAAGACGAAGGGCGTTTCCTCGGTCGTTTCCGGCTATACCGGCGGTCACGATCCACGGCCCAACTACGAATCGGTGTGCTCCGGAACGACGGGACATGCCGAAGCCGTCGCGGTGACTTTCGATGAGAACATCGTGCCGAGTGACGTCATCCTCGGCATGTTCTTCGTCTCGCACGACCCGACCACGCTTAACCGACAGGGCTACGACGTGGGCACCCAGTACCGCTCGGCGATGTTCTACAGCTCCGAGGATCAGCGTGAGACATTTCAGGCCGCAATTGAAAAAGCCCAGCAGCACTGGGCCGATCCCATCGTCACCGAAGTCGTTCCACTCGGAACGTACTTCCAGGCCGAGGAAATCCACCAGGACTTCTATGCGAAGTATCCCTACCAGGGCTACTGCCAGGTGATCATCAATCCAAAGCTGTCCAAGGCCCGCAAAGAGTACGGCGACTGGCTGGTGTAAGGCACCGACGCCGCTAGAGGCCGAGCTCGGCCTTGATCTCGGCCAGCTGCACCGGACGACCCTGATGCGCCGAACGATCCAGCGCCTCAACAATGAACGCTGCCTCCACCGCATCGGCTATCGATGCCCGGTTCGGCCCGCCGTTGATCAGGTCGACGAATGCCTCGAGTTCGGCGGCAAAAGCCGGAACGAAGCGACCGTAGAAGTCGCTGGCGGGATGGGGTCCGGTCAGCGTGCTTGATTCCTCGGCGGCGACGACGGCCGTGTTCTGGCCGAACCCTGCCGAGATGGTCTTCTTCACGCCGGCCGCCTCGAAGCGGGCATCGTAGCCTGCCTCGTTGTACCGTCCGTGGCTGAAGGTGGCGTGCAGGCCGCCGGTCAGGCGCAGGGTCGAAACGGCCGAATCGAAGTCACCTGCTTCCTCGATATACCCGTGGGCGCCGTTGCTGCCGATGGCGAAGACCTCGATCACCTCTTCGCCGGTGGCCCAGCGCAGCACGTCCGCGTCGTGGGTTGCGCAGTCCCGGAAAATGCCACCGGACGTCGGGATGAAGGCGGCATCCGGCGGGAAAGGGTCCCAGTTCACCGATCGGATGGTGTGGATCCGGCCGAGCTCTCCCGATTGGATGGCGTCCCGAACCCGCACGAAGCCTTCGTCGAAGCGGCGCTGGAAGCCCATCTGCACAACGCCGTTCTTCGCCCGAACGTCGGCCTCGACGGCTACCGCGGCCGCAAGGTCGAGTGAAATGGGCTTCTCGCTGAACACCGGCAGGCCGGCGTCGACGCCGAAGCGGATCATATCCGGGTGCGTCGCGGTCGCCGTTGCCACCACTATTCCGCCGAGCCCGGCGGTCGCCAGGTCGGCGACGTCCGTTACCGATCCGACGCCAAGCTGCGCCGCGACTTCGGCCGCGCGGCCGGAATCCCGATCCGCCAGAACGACCTCCACGCCGGGAAACCCAGCCAGAGCCTTCGCGTGCGAGGTGCCGATTCGTCCGACCCCAATGACGCCAATCCGGATGTTCTCAGCCAATTCAGCTCTCCTCGTACGGTGATTCGCAACGGCGATATGGCAACGCGATGCCCGAGACTACGCTATACATGTGACGAAGGAACTGCAGGAGCGCCCCGAGCTCGCCGTCGGTGAGCCGGAAAGCCGGACGACTAAGTCCGGCAGGCGACGGGCACTGGCCGGCCTGGTGTCAGGGATTCTTGCCCTTGGGATCGGTGACCTGATAGCGATCTGGACCGGTCAGAGCAGCTCACCGTATCTTGCCGTTGGGTCCGCCGTGGTCGACGCCATGCCGACCGGCCTGAAGGAATTCGCGATTACCACCTTCGGTAGTTTCGACAAACTTGCGCTCTTCGTTGTGATGGCGGTCGTGATCGCTGCCCTGCTCGCGGTTGCCGGGATGGTTGAATCCCGGCGCAGGCCGTATGGAACCGTGATGTTCTACCTGTTCGGAGCGATCGGAATGGCCGCGGCCTGGACCAGGGCCGATGCCGGTGTGCTCTCGCCGTTGCCGACGCTGCTCGGCATCGTAGCCGGCGTGCTTGCGCTTCGGACGCTGACAACCAAAGAACGCGGCGAGGCTGTGAAGAGCTCACTGCTGGCCCGGCGCAGTTTCGTCCAACTGCTTGGCATCGGTGCGGCCGCAGGCGGAATCGCCTTCGCCGCCGGACGGGCGTTTGCCACCACGGCCCGCAAGGCGGTCAGCAGCCGGGAGTCAGTCACCCTGCCGGAGCCGGTCGAGCGGGAGCGTCTGCAGACCGGCACCCAGGTGGATGTGCTCGAGCCGTTCCAAACGCCCAACAATGACTTCTACCGGATCGATACCGCGCTACAGGTCCCGCAGTTATCGGCCGACGAGTGGTCGCTTCGGGTGCACGGCATGGTGGATACCGAGATCACGATGTCTTTTGCCGAACTGCTGAAGCTGCCGATGATCGAACGGATGATGACGCTTTCGTGCGTCTCGAACCCGGTCGGCGGGAATCTGGTCGGCAACGCGCTATGGCTCGGCTATCCGATCCGCGAGCTGCTGAGCAAGGCCGGCGTGCACTATGACGCCGATATGGTGCTCTCGAAGAGCTCAGATGGTTTTACCGCCGGCACACCACTCGATACCTTGACCGACAGCGACCGCGATGCGATTCTCGCTGTAGGCATGAACGGCGAGCCGCTGCCGATGGAACATGGCTTCCCGGTCCGGATGGTGGTTCCCGGTCTCTACGGATTCGTTTCGGCGACCAAGTGGCTCGTTGACCTGGAAGTAACCCGGTTCGACCGAAAGGTCGCCTACTGGACAACGCGGGGCTGGTCGGCGCGCGGTCCGGTGAAGCTGTCCTCGCGAATCGAGGTGCCCCGCTCCGGAGGCAACCCGGTGCAGCCGGGGCCCGTGGTGGTGGCAGGCACAGCCTGGTCCCCGCACGTCGGGATCGAACGGGTCGAGCTCAAGCTCGACTCCGGTCCGTGGCAGCCGACCGAGTTGGCGGCAGCGCCGAGCACCGACACCTGGCGGCAATGGCGGTTCGACTGGGACGCCAAACCTGGCAGCCACCGGCTCACTGTTCGGGCCATCGACACCGAAGGAGTCGTTCAGACGTCCAGCCGCGCAGCACCGGCACCGGACGGCGCCACCGGCCTGCACAGCCGCACGGTGACAGTGGGCTGAGCGCGCAGCCCTACTATTGGTGAGTGACGAATCAGGATTTTCTTGCCACGATGGCCGCTCGGCGATCGATATCGACCGTTGACGACGCTGCCCCCTCCGATGCCGACCTGTTGACGATCCTGCGATCCGTCACACCGGTGGCCGACCACAAGGGACTTAAGCCGTGGCGCCTGGTCACCCTTCGCGGGGACGACCGGATCCGGCTGGGAAGAGCGTTCGACAAGGCAGACGGCAAGGATTCCGCTGCGGATCGTTTCAATCGGAAGCCCTTGCGCGCGCCGCTGCTGATTGCCGTTATCGCCAGTCCCAAAGATCATGGTTCGGTGCCGCGCTGGGAACAGGAAGCGGTCGCATCCGGAGCGGCGCATCTGCTCTCGCTCGCACTCTGGGCCGCGGGCTGGGGAGTCATGTGGCGCACCGGCTCGAATACCGAGGCCAAGCCGGTGCGCAAGCTGCACGGCGTTCGGAAAGGCGAACGACTAATGGGCTGGCTCTATGTGGGGGCCATCCCGGAAAAGTACCGGGCCAAGCTCGAGTCCGGCTCGCGTAAACGCCCGGATCCGAACGAATTCCTGCACCGGCTGCCTGAGTAGCGGCTATTCGCGGGCGCGTTCCAGCTGCGCAACCACACTAAGTAGCTCGGCCTCGGCCGATGGGCGGCCGATCAGCTGAATGCTCATTGGCACCGACCACTCCTCGCCAGGCGATGACCGGCGGACAGGGATCGGAGCGGTGATGGCAGGCAGGCCGGATACGTTCACGAATGACGACCAGGGGCAGTACCTGATCTGCCGGTCGTAATCCTCGTCGGCCAACGCCGCATCCGCCAACGCCGCATCCGCCAACGCCGCATCCGCCAACGCGGCGTCGGAGGAAGCATCATCGGCCGAGACGCCGGCGCCGATCCCCGGATCGGCAGCCCGGACTCCGGGCTCAGTCAGGCTGAACTGTGGCTGCCCGTACCAACCGACCGGCCGCGGCGGCAGGGCAAGCGCGGGAGTCAGCACCATGTCGAACTGGCTGAACTGCGACACGACTGAGCGTTCGAAGACTTGCAGGATGCTGTAGGCGTCGGCGAGATCGCTGGCCGATCGCTTCCGTGCGCGTCGCCGGAATTCCCTGGTCAGCGGCATCAGCTGCGACTCCTGCATCGAAGACAGGGCGAGCCTGGCCGCAGAGGTGGTCCACACCGTAGTGAACGCCTCGTCGTAGCGGGCATCGAAGGAAAAGTCGGCCTCCTCCACGTCATGACCCAGCGCAAGCAACTCCGCAATGCCCTGATCCAGGGCTGCCCGCGACTCGGCCGAGACCCGGATGTCGCGACCGGGCTCGAAGGGTGACCGGGTCGTGACGCCGATCCGGAATCGCCCCTCGGCCCGGCGAGTCGATGTAAGGAAGTCGCCCCCGGAAGCGGCACTCAGCGCATGGCCGGTCGGTGCACCGGGATGAATCGGCGACTGGCAGAGCGCATCGAGCAGCAGCGCGGCGTCCTCGGCTGAATTCGCCAACGGCCCGGCCACCACAAAACCGCCGAGATCGTCCTGCCCGGAACCCGAAGGAACCCGGCCGCGATTGGGTTTGAGCGCCACGATCCCGCACGCGGCGGCCGGTATCCGCAGCGAGCCGCCGCCATCTGTGCCGGGGGCAAACGGAAGCAGCCTGGCGGCAACAGCGGCCGCGCTGCCGCCGGAGGAGCCTCCGGAACCGCGCGCCAGGTCACCCGGGTTCCGCGATGGCGGAGCAATGAGGTTTTCGGAGTATGACGTCAGGCCGAACTCCGGCACTTGCGTTTTGCCGACCATCACGGCGCCAGCGGTCCGAAGGTCCGAAACTATCGGCGCATCGGCATCCGGAACGAAGTCGGCAAAGGCCCGGCTGCCGTAGGTCGTCCGAACGCCGGCCGTTTCGGTCAGATCCTTGAACGCAATCGGCACTCCGTGCAAAAGGGGCAGCTCGGCCGAACCTCGTTCGTAAGCAAATCGTGCGTCAAGTGACCTTGCCTCGGCGAGAGCAGCGTCCGCAGTCACGGTGACAAATGCGCCAAGCGCAGGATTGCCGACCGAGATCCGCTCGAGGAAGTGGGCGACGGTATCGACGCACGCGAGTTCGCCGGAGCGCATGGCGTGCGCAAGCGCCACCGCGCTCAGCTCATGTATCTCAGTCATAGGTCGAACCGGTTGACCGTCATTGCCCCACCCTGCCGGTCGCGGTGAAATGCGTTGCATAGCTGGCCACGACATAATCCCAAAATGCCGGCTTGTCGATTCCGGTTGGCACGTTGGCGTTGGGCAGTGGCGGATCGAAATCGACAACTGTCATCCCGTAGCTGAGTCTGCCGCTCGTCTCGACGTCGACGGCGGCAGGAACAGCGGTGAAGAACTCCGGATGCGAGATGTACGCCACCGCACACAGGTCGTGCACCGCGGGGCCCTGGCCGTCGGCCGACGCGGCGTCCTCGTAGAAGGTCAGTGCGGGCACAACCAGCTCCGTTCCCAGGTCGCCCATCGCGGCGAGCCGGGCGATCACGTCTGAGTTGGCCCGGGCCTGATGAGTGACATCCAGGCCGATCATGGTCACCTGCCAACCAGCGCCGAAGACAATCCGCGCGGCCTCCGGATCGGCGAATACGTTGAACTCGGCCGCAGGCGTGGCGTTACCGCGGGTGAAGGATCCGCCCATCATGACGAACGACGCCGCCCACTCGACGACGCGTGGTTCCAACCGGATGGCCAGCGCGATGTTTGTCAGCGGCCCGATAGCCACCACGTGCACCTCACCGGGAGCGTTGCGCAGGGTATCGATGATCAACTGGGCCGCGTGCCGCGGATCGACCGGCAGCGTCGAGGCTGGCAGCACGGCACCGCCGAGGCCGCCGACGCCGTGCACATGACTGGCATCCTCGACGTTGCGGATCAGCGGGGCGGCGGACCCAGCGGAAATCGGTACATCGGCGTTGAAGTACTCCCGGAGCCGAAGCGCGTTCTCTGTCGTCAGTTGCAGGCCCACATTTCCTCCGACGGTGGTTATCGCCCGCAGGTCGATCGCCGGGTCGCCGATGGCCAGGGCAATCGCCAGCGCGTCATCGATTCCGGGGTCGCAATCGAGCAGAACCTTCCTGATGTCACTCATGCGGCTCATTCTGTCATCGTGTCTGCCCCCAGCAGACGCCGCCATGTTCATCCTTTTGGGGGACCTCAGCAGCTAGGCGGACACGCGATACTTGGAGGGTTCCCAACACCGAAAAGGTACATCTGTGAGTTTTTTGACCCGCCTCAGCCTGGCCAACCGGGCGCTCGTCGGCCTCGTCACCCTCGTCATTGTCGGATTCGGCCTCTTTGCAACGACCTCGCTGAAGCAGGAGCTGTTCCCCTCGCTGCAGTTCCCCGGCGCGTCCGTTGTCAGTTCGTACCCGGGGGCCGCGCCCTCATCCATCCAGAATGACGTAACCGTTCCGCTGGAGGACGCGATCAAGGGCGTCAACGGGATAACCAAGGTCCAGTCGACCTCGAGCAGCGGGGTTTCGCAGATCTCGGTGCAATGGGACTTCGGCGAAGACAGTGACAAGATCGAAAGCGACCTTCGCCGTGCCGTCTCCTCGGTCCAGACCGATATGCCGCAGGACGTCGACCCGGAGGTAGTGGTCGGAAGTATCGACGACATCCCGGTGCTTCAGCTGGCCGTATCCTCCGAGGGCGACCAGGCAGAACTTGCACGCAAGATGACGACGATCGCGCTGCCCAAGCTTCGCGCGCTCGACGGCGTTCGGGATGCCTCGCTGTCCGGCGAACAGGTCAGGCAGGTGACCATCCGGCTGCGTGCCGATGACGTCGACAAGAAGAACGTCGATCCGGCCAGCATCAGCGAAGTGCTGAAGGCAAACGGAGTCGTTGTTCCCGCCGGTTCGATCACCGCAGACGCGAAAGACCTCAGCGTCGAGGTTGGCAACACGATGAATTCGGTGAAAGACCTCGAAGCGGTGTCGATCCCAGCCGAAGATGATCCGGTCAAGCTGAGCGATATCGCCGACGTCAGCGACGAACCCGTGGATGAGTCCTCGCTGTCCCGAGCCAATGGCGAGCCCTCGCTGAGCCTTTCAGTGGTGAAAGAGCAGGACGGCAACACAGTCGACGTCGCGAAGTCCGTGCGGGAGCTGCTGCCGGATCTCAAGGATGAAGTAGGCTCGGGCGTCGAAATCACCACTGTCTTCGACCAGGCCCCCTTCATCGAACAATCGATCCACGACCTCTCGGTAGAGGGCGGTCTTGGTCTGCTGTTCGCCGTTCTGGTCATTCTGTTGTTCCTGATGTCGCTCCGGTCGACAATCATTACCGCCATCTCCATCCCGCTGTCGCTGCTCATCGCGATGATCGGGTTGTGGACCGGCGGCTACACCCTCAACATCCTCACGCTCGGCGCGCTCACAGTCGCGGTCGGCCGGGTCGTCGACGATTCGATCGTCGTGATTGAGAACATCAAGCGGCACCAGGGCCTGGGTGAGAAGGGAGCGGCATCGATCATCTCCGCGGTCCGCGAGGTCTCGGGTGCGGTGACAGCATCCACCATCACAACCGTTGCGGTGTTCCTGCCGATCGCCTTCGTCTCGGGGCAGACCGGCGAGTTGTTCCGGCCGTTCGCGGTGACGGTTACGATCGCGCTGCTCGCCTCGCTCCTGGTATCGCTCACGGTCGTGCCCGTGCTGGCATCGTGGTTCATGGGACGGCCGTCGAAGCCGATGACTCCGGCGCGTGCGGAACGTAAGCGAAGGAACGACGAAGCATTCGCGGCACGCGAGTCCGCGCGGTTGGAACGAGTCAATGCCCGTGCCGAGGCGAAGCTGGCCAAGGTCAATGCCAAGCGCGAGCAGAAAGGCAAGGATCCGCTCGCGCCATCATCCCGGGCTGCCTTGGGCGTCGAGCATGCCGAACATTCCTCGCCGCAGGACGCGCTGCAACGCGGCTATCTACCCGTTCTGCGGGCCGCACTGCGACGCCCGATCGTGACACTGCTGATCGCGGTGGTGTTGTTTGTAATGACGGTTGGTCTCTCCGGCCAGCTGAAGACTGACTTCATCGGCGAAGCTGGGCAGAATACCCTGCAGATCACCCAGGAGATGCCGAAGGGCACCAGCCTGGAGGAAACCGACAAGGCCGCGAAGCAGGTCGAGTCGATTCTCGCCGAGGAAGACGATGTCGATTCGTACCTCACAACTGTCGGTGGTGGCAGCGCCGAAGAGGCATTTATGGGCGGTGGCGGCGGCTCCAACGAGGCGTCCGTCTCCGTGACGCTGAAGCCGGATGCCGACGGCGAGGCGGCCGCCACGCGGCTCCGTGACCAGGTCGGTCAACTGGAAGGTGCCGGCGAGATCGAGGTCGCCACCGCCGGGGGAGCGGGCGCGGGTAGCAGCGATGTGTCGATAGCGGTCGAAGGCCAGGATGACGATTCCCTGCGCGAAGGATCTGATGCCGTGGCGAAGATGCTTGGCGACATCGACGGCCTGAGTAACGTCACCAGCGATCTTGCCGAACGTCAGTCCTTGTTGAAGGTTTCCGTCGATAAGGACGAGGCCGCCAAGTACGGCTTCAGCGAGGCGCAGGTCGGGCAGGCGGTGTCAGAGGCGTTACGCGGTTCGAACATCGGCACGATCACAATCGACGACAAGGAACAGGACCTGATCCTCAAGACGGCGGAAGCGCCGAAATCGATGAAGGACATCGAGAACCTTGAGCTGCCGGTTACCCAGGTGCAGTCTGCCCAGGCACAAAAGGACGCGGCCGACGAGGTTGAAAAGAAGCAGGAGGCTATCGCCGAGCGTCAGCAGGCCAAGGCGGATGAGCAGGCCGAGGAACAGGCCGACGAGATCCGTAAGGGCAGGTCGGAGGCGCAGGAGCAGCTCGATGAGCTGCTGAGCCAGCTACAGGCTTTGCAGAATGGTGCCGGTCAGCCGGGCCAGCCGCAGCAATCGCCCGAAGGCCAGTCTCAGCAAGCACAAGCGCAGCAGATTGCCGAACTGAGGAAGGCGATCTCGCAGACTCGTGAGCAGATCGCCCAGGCTGACGAGCAACTTGCCGCCGCGGAGGAGGCCCAGCAGGACCAGCGCCGCCAACAGGAGGAGAGCGAGCAACTCGCCGACGAGCAGAAAGACGCTGCCAAGGCCGAGGCTGACCCGAAGCGGGTGAAGGACGTGGCTACTGTCGAAGAGACAAAGGCGCCTGCCACCATCACCCGCATCGATGGCGTCAGGTCCGTGACGGTGACAGCCACGCCAAACGGTGACGACCTCTCCGCCGTCAATGCCGCCATCATGAAGGGAATCGACTCCGTCGACCTCCCGGATGGTGTAAGCGCCAAGATCGGTGGCGTATCGGAGGAACAGAACGAGGCGTTCGTCCAGCTAGGCCTGGCGATGCTCGTGGCTATCGCAATCGTCTACATGGTCATGGTGGCGACGTTCCGCAGCCTGTTGCAGCCACTTATCCTGTTGGTCTCGATTCCATTCGCGGCGACAGGAGCCCTCGGCCTGCTGCTGGCGACCGGAACGCCGCTCGGCATCCCCGCGATGATCGGACTGTTGATGCTGATCGGCATCGTCGTGACGAACGCGATCGTGCTGATCGACCTGATCAACCAGTATCGCGAAAGGGGCACCAGCGTCGATGACGCGGTGCTGCACGGCGCGCGGCTCCGCCTGCGACCGATCGTGATGACAGCGCTCGCAACCATCTGTGCCCTGATTCCGATGTCGCTAGGCCTCACCGGTGGTGGCGTCTTCATCTCGAAGCCGCTCGCCATCGTGGTCATCGGCGGCCTGATCTCGTCGACGGTACTGACTCTCATCCTGGTTCCGGTGCTCTACACCCTGCTGGAACGCAGGCGGGAACGCCGGGCCGCGCGAAAGGCGGAGCAGGCCGAACAGCAGGTTGAGGAGCGGCACGACCCGTCCGACGAGGATGCTGCTAGATTCGGCGCAGACAGCACAAACGCGACGGCGGGGGACAGCGGTGCAGGACTCGGAAGGCACTCGGGCGACGCCTGATCCCGATGCCGCTGGTTCGCGCCTTCCGTCCGGTGCGGCGGGACCCGGCAGCCCGTCCGGTGCGGCGGGACCCGCGGAACCGGACGACTCCCTAACTCCGGAGGGCCGCCTAGTTCCGAAGGGTCGCCGCCGGTACCAGTGGGAAGTCCTGCTGGTGCTGGGGGTGTCCCTCGGGCAGTCAGCCGTGTACGCGGTGGTTTCCTTGCTCAACAAGCTCACCACCGGTCCGCTAGCGGAGCAGGAAGCGCGGATCAACGTCTCGCAGTCGGAGCGGCAGTACTTCGACCTGACCTACCAGCTATTGGGTATCGGCTTCGCGCTGGTGCCGGTGTTGTTGGCCCTGTACTTCCTCAGTGCGTCCGGCCGGGGAGCATTGCGTCGGATGGGTCTCGACCTGTCCCGTCCCTGGCGCGATCTCGGAGTCGGCATCGGACTGCTGGCCCTGATCGGCCTGCCTACCCTGGGCATGTACGCTGCGGGCAGTGCGCTCGGTCTCACCGCCAAGGTGGTGCCGAACGCGCTCAACACCTACTGGTGGACGGTGCCAGTTCTCATTCTTGCCGCGATCAAGAACGGCCTGCTTGAGGAAATCCTTATGGTCGGCTATCTCATGGACCGACTTCCCCGTTTTGGCTGGCCGATGGTGACGGTTGTGCTCAGCACGGCTCTGCTGCGCGGTTCCTATCACCTGTACCAGGGGATAGGGCCGTTCATCGGCAACGTACTGCTGGGCATCCTGTTCTCGTTGTTCTACCTGAAGTACCGCCGGGTAATGCCCTTGGTGATCGCACATAGCCTGATCGATATCGTCGGCTTTCTTGCCCCGGCGGTCCTGACAATCCTGCCCGGCCTCTTCGCCCGCTGAGTTCTGGGACGCTGGCGGGGCTCGCACCTCGCCCTGACCGGGCCAGCCCTTTCGTCTCCGGGGTCCCCGCCGGCCCGGGGACAAATGCAGGGGCTAAGCCGGTTAGCGGGCCTGGATTGGCTCGCCTGGTGAGATTTTGCGGGTCACTGCCGAGTTAGCCCCTGCAAATGTCGGCCCCGCCATCCGAGTTAGACCCCGGTACCTGAGGCCGCCGGACGCCGAAGTGCCGGACGTTGGAGGGGCCAGTGCACTGAGCGAATGCCGCTGTACGGTGGTTCGGTGAAGGAACTGAAGACTAATCGCCTTGTGCTCCGCAGCTTCACGACGGAGGATGCGGAATTCATCTTCGACATGTATTCCCGTTGGGACGTGCAGCGCTTCATTGGCCGGGCGCCTCGCGTGATGGCGGATGCCTCCGAGGCCCGCGTGCTGGCCGACCGATATGCGGCGTTCGAGCACCCCGTGCTCGGCATCTGGGCCATCGCCGATAAGACTGATGGAACGCTATTCGGGACGTTGCTCCTCAAGCCCTTGCCAGCATCGGGGTCGGAAACTCCTTTAGCTCCCTCCGACGACATCGAGATTGGCTGGCATCTGCATCCGGACGCCTGGGGTCACGGTTACGCCAGCGAAGCCGCACAGGGCGTTCTCGCTCATGCCTTCTCAATGGGACTTGGTCGAGTACTAGCGGTGACGAACAAGGACAACTTCGCGTCACAGGCCGTTGCTGGGCGGATCGGGATGAGCTATGCCGGACGGACTCGCGACTACTACAACTGTGAGTGTGAGCTGTTCAGCATAGAGCCGAAGTAGCATCCGGCCACCGCAAACCGAAGCCGCAGGCCGCCGGACGCCGAAGCCCTGCCAACCAGTCAGCCGCGCATGTCGCTGGCTTAGATGGTGACGTTTCCGGCCGGAGTCGCGAACGTCACCGACATCAGGCCGGGCGTTCCGCGTGGGGCTGACCAATCGACGTTGATCTCTTCCAGCGGCTTGTCCACTGGCTCGCCGAGCCAGTCGGTGACGCGGAGCGGGTCGCCCGCGATCTGCAGACCGGCGATACGGACGTCCGTGGTGGCAGATGCGCTCGGATGCTTGTCGTCTGCGGAGATCCAGGAGATGAAGAACGGCAGTTGAGGATCGGCCAGCAGACCCTTGACGCCGATCTGCTTCCACTTCAGTTCCTCGCAGCCGGGCGGGGTCCGATTGCCCGGGACGGCAGCGCGGCCGAGGCGCTCTTCGACGGCGCTTAGGTCGTTGACAGACACCACCCAGCCCATCCAGCCACCGCCTGCTTCCGAACGGGTGCGTACCGCCTGGCCGAACGGCGTCTTCTGCGCCGCAGGATGCTCAAGTGCTTCGACTACCTCGACGTAGTTGCCGCCGCTCAGCGGAAGGATCAGGTTTCGGGTTCCGAACCTCGGGTGCACACCTCCGTCAAGTGGCTCCACCGAAAGGGCCTCGCTGAGACGCTGAGCCGTGGCGACGTAGCCATCCGACTCGCTGGCATAGGACACATGGTCAAGGCGCATACCAAGAGAGTGACATACGTCGCACCCCGAGCGCTTGTTAGGGCTACCTACATTGCCTCGCGGCCCGCTGTCGGCCTGAGGCCGCTGGCCCCTTGATCGTTCCCACTCGGTCGAAAGATCGGCTGTAACCGCTGTAACGAATGTGACTAATGAGGTCAATGTTTCTGATGTGCTCTCTGGTTCCAATGGACAGAATTGTTGCCAAAGCGACACAAGTTCACGTAGGGTCGACCGTGGCGAAGTCAAGCCGACACGCCGCAGCTAGTACGAAATTAATTACAAGCTTGTAATTTAGAACCTGCAAGGAGTCCCCAATGCCGGCCTTCCCCCAAGGGTCATTGCGGCGAACCGCGGTGCCAACGGCGTTCCTCGCGATGCTGCTCAGCGCGATTCTCGTTCTGCCAGCACATGCCGAGCCGGATTACCCCTCGCAGGATGACGTCAATCAGTCCAAGAATGAGGCGAGCGACAAATCCAGTCAGATCGCCGACATCGAGGATCAACTGGCGCAGGCCAGCGCGGATCTGGAAGCGGCACGGGTGGCCGAGCAGGTTGCCGCAGAGGACTATGCGACCGCCAGCCAGCTGCTGGATGAGAAGAAGCAGGCCGTCGACAAAGCGGAAAAAGCGCTAGCCGAGGCGACTAAGAAGGCAGACGCAGCCAAGTCGGACGCCGGCAAGATTGCCGCCGATGCTTACCGGAACGGCGGAGCCAGTCCAGGCTTGAAAAGCCTGCTTAACCGGAAGGGCGCCACCGAGGCTCTAAACCGCTACGGCACGCTGCAGCGTCTCGGCGCGCAGAAGGACAAGGTCGTTGCGGCATCGGAAGCGGCGAGCAATAGCGCGAAGCAGCTTCAGAAGCAGGCAGACAAGGCCAGGGAAGAGCAGAAGGAAGCCACCGCGGCCAAGGAGGACGCGGCCCGGGCGGCCGCAGCTGCCAGCGCCGCCGCCGATGCGCAGGTCAGGACCACGGCATCGACACGCGAACGCCTGATTGGCGAGCTGGCGAAAATCAACGAGCGCACCGTCGACCTGGAGAAGGAGCACCAGGAAGGCGTGGAGGCTGAAAAGCAGCGCCAGGCCGAGGAAGCCGCGAAGGCGAAGGCCGAAGAGCGGGCCCGGCAGGAAGCTGAAGCCGAGGAAAAGGCGCAGCGAGAAAAAGAAGAGGCCGATCGACGAGCCCGCGAGGATCGCCAGCAGGAGGAGCAGCAGAAGCAGGAGCAGAGCGCCCCGAAGCAGGAACGGCCTAAGCAGGAGCACAGTGCCCCGAAGCAGGAGCGCCAGAAACAGGCACCGGAAAAGAAGCACCGGCAGAAGAGTAAGCCGAAGAGTAAGCCGAAGTCAGAGGGTGGCAGCTCGGCCTCGTCGAAGGCGATTTCGTTTGCCAAGAGCAAGCTCGGAACGCCGTATCTCTGGGGCGGCACCGGGCCGCGGTATGACTGCTCCGGATTGACCATGCGCTCCTGGGAGTCGGCTGGGGTGTCGATCCCGCGGAACTCAAGGGCCCAGTACCGCGGACTGAATCACGTCTCGATCAGCAATATTCGCAAGGGCGATCTGCTGTTCTACTCGAGCAACGGAACGGCATCCGGCATCCACCACGTGACGATGTACATCGGCGGCGGCAAGATGATCGAGGCCCCATACACGGGCGCTTCGGTGCGGATCGTCAGCGTGCGGTACAGCGGAGTGATGTCGCAGGCCGGCAGGCCGTAGCTCGCCGCGCTTCACCAAGGGCTTCCCCAAAAGACTTCCCCAAAAAGAAGCGGTGCGTTCCCCGAATCGGGGGACGCACCGCGCTTTACCGGTGACTTCGGCGAACCTGTTTGAAATCCGGATTGAGGCAGACGTCGCGGGCGGTGCCCGGCTCCCTTCGTGTGGAGGAGTGCCGGACGTCGCGCGACTTTAACCGATCAGCCTCAGTGGTCGGGGTTCTCCTGGTGGCGCTTCTGTGAGGCGAGCACCTCGGCCTCGGCTGCTTCGCGGCCTACCCAGTTCGACCCCTTGACGAACTTGCCGGGTTCCAGGTCCTTGTACCGCTCGAAAAAGTGCTGGATGGCGTCCAGTTCGAACTTGTCGACGTCCGAAATGTCCTGGAATCGCTCCCAACGAGGATCGCCCGCCGGAACCGCGAGCACCTTGTCATCGCCGCCTGCCTCGTCGGTCATCTGGAACATGCCGATCGGCCGCGCCTCGACAATTACGCCGGGGAAGACCGACTCGTCCAGCAGCACCAGCACGTCCAACGGGTCGCCGTCGAGTCCAAGGGTGTCCTCAATGTATCCGTAGTCCGCCGGATACTGCATCGAGGTGAAGAGGTAGCGGTCAAGGCGAATGCGCCCTGTCTTGTGATCTACCTCGTACTTGTTGCGCTGACCCTTGGGGATCTCGATGGTGGCGTCAAACTCCACGGTATTTCTCCAAAATCTTGTTCGTTGATGGCTAGCGAACCCGCAGCATCTTGCCTCATGCTCGCGGGCGGACGCAGGATGGGCGGTAATGCTGCACTAGTCTCGCTTATAGGGCACACCGCAAGCGGATGCGGTTCGAAGTTTAAGTGAAGGATGGGCATTTGGCGAAGAAGGCAGCGGCCGCCTGTGCCGCGATTGTGCTGGTTCTCGGTGGGTATGCCGCCGCAGACACGGCCGATCTCGTGCCGGGAGTGCTGACGACCAAGCCGCCTCGCGAGGCGCCGGCTCCATTTCCGGAGGCGCCGAACCTGGCGCTGGACAAAACCGGCGCGGTTCTGCCCGACGCATCGGCTGATGCCGGGGACGCGCAGCCGGATGGGGTCGCGAGCACCGTTGATCCGCTACTGAAGGACAAGGCGCTCGGCAAGAGCGTCGGGGTCGACATCAGGGACGGGCTGACCGGAGATGAGCTTTACTCGAAGGCTGCCGACGAAGGACACCTCCCGGCGTCTACCACTAAAGTCCTCACTGCCGCGGCGGCGCTGACAACGCTTGGCAGTGACCGGCAACTCACGACTCGCGTCGTCGCCGGACCGGGGTCGGACGAAATCACCGTGGTCGGCGGCGGGGACATGTTGCTGGGTCGCGGCGACTCCGACTCGGCAGCGGTCAATGGCCGCGCCGGCCTGGCCTCACTGGCGAAGGCCACGGCGGACGCTCTCAGGGAGGCCGGAACAACTGAGGTCGCGGTCCGGTTGGACGACACCCTCTATTCGGGTAAAGACGTCAGCGATGAATGGGCTGCCAACGATGTAGCCAACGGCGAGGTCGCGCCTATCTCGCCGCTGATGGTTGATTCCGGGAAGGAAAAGCCTGGGCAGCGCACGCCTCGGGCGAGCGCCCCAGCTGATTTCGCTGCCGGCATCTTCGTTGAGCAGCTGAAGAAGAATGGCATCAAGGCCGTCGGCAAGGTCGCTCGATCGGCTGCGCAAAGCGATGCTGAGCAGCTAGCGGAGGTCAAGTCCGCGTCCATTGGCGACATCGTCGAGTACATGTTGCTGCATTCCGACAACGTCGTCGCCGAGGGCCTGGGTCGGCTAGTCGCCGTGGACACCGGACGCTCGGGAAGCTTCCTCGACGCGGCCGATGCGGTGCAGAGTCAGGTGAAGGAAATCGGGGTCGACGTGGCCGGTGTCAGCCTGCACGACGTCTCGGGGCTGGCGCACAGCAACCGGATAACGGCACAAGCCCTGACCGGATTGCTCACCGTCGCCGCCCAGCAGAAGACCCCGGAACTCGATTCGCTGATTCCGAGCCTGCCGGTGGCGGGATTCAGCGGAACCCTCACCGACCGGTACGGGGATTCGGCGTCGAAGTACGGCGCGGGGCTTGTGCGGGCAAAAACCGGTTCGCTGACCGGAGTGTCGACGCTGGCGGGGGTGGTGACCGATAAGTCCGGTCGCCTACTGGTCTTCGCGGTGCTTGCCGACGATGTTCCCAAGGGTGGCAATGACAGCGCACGAAAGGCAATCGACGCGGTGACCGCGGCGCTCGCCGGGTGCGGTTGCGGGAGCGGTTAGCGTACGGTTGCCGTAATCCCTAGACGATCGAGGAGAAGTAGGATTCATGGACACTGAGCACGGCTCGCGGGTAGATGAACTCATTGACGTCGACTTCGCACTTCGCACGGCGATCGAGCTGTTGCCGGCTGGTCCGACCCTTACCGAACACGAGCGCTCCGAACATGTTGAAGGACTCCGTCAGGCGGCCCAGGTTTCCACCGGGCACGTCCAGCGGGTCACCGGACTCGACGTCAGCGCGGCTCTCGCGCACACCTCTACCCTGGTCGTGGACCGGCAGGGCTGGGCCAAGGCGAACGTGCAGTCATTCCGGGCAATGCTCGATGAATCGGTCACCGCTGCGCTGAACTCCAGGAAAGACGACCAGAAGATCTCGACGCTGTCCCGGCGCAGCACCGCGGCAGAACTGGGCGGCCTGTTGGCTTTCCTCGGCACCAGGGTACTCGGACAGTACGACCCGTTCGGCGCGCCGGAAGGACGCCTGCTGCTGGTGGCGCCCACAGTTGTCGCGGTCGGCAAATCACTGAATGTTGACGCGCATGACTTCCGGCTCTGGGTCTGTCTGCACGAAGAGACCCACCGGGTTCAGTTTGCGGCAGCACCCTGGCTCCGTGATTACCTGCAGGGTCATATCAATGAGCTGGGCACCGGGCTGCTTCGTGAGCAGGGAATCGTCGAGCGACTGAACCAGATGATGCGGCAGGTGCCGGAGGTGTTCGGCCCCACCGGTTCCAAACAGGCACTTGACCTGATCCAGACGCCCGAGCAACGCAGGCAGGTCGACAAGGTGACCGCGGTTATGAGCCTGCTGGAAGGGCATGCCGATGTGGTGATGGATGAGGTCGGCCCTCAGGTCATTCCTTCGGTGGCCAGCATCCGGCGGAAGTTCAACGAGCGAAGGCATAGCAGCAGCGGATTCGACCAGCTGATCAAGCGTCTGCTCGGACTCGAGGCCAAGATGCGGCAGTACCAGGAGGGTGCCCGGTTTGTCCGCGCGGTGCTGAAAGAGGTCGGCCATGAAGGGCTGAACCTGGTCTGGGAGAGCCCGGACAATCTGCCTGAGCTGGATGAAATCGCCGAACCGCGTAGGTGGCTGACCAGGGTCCAGGGCTAAATGTCCGAGCGCCGGCCGCGCCTCGATCCTGCCGTTGCCCGGATCCGTAATGAGGTGGTTGCCAGCCTCGGACTGCTCGATGCGCAATCCGGGCTGATCATCGTGGCCTGCAGCGGCGGGCCGGACTCGATGGCGCTGGCATCGGCAGCGGCGTTCGCCCTGCCCCGGCGCGGATTCGAGGTGTGTGCCGTGATCATCGACCACGGGCTGCAACCGCAATCGAGGGAGGTAGCCGACCGCACCGCGGCTCAGCTGCTCGATCGCGGCATTGCGGCGTCCGTGCGCAGCGTTGTCACCGAGGTAGGTGGTCAGGGGGTCGAGGACGCCGCACGCCAGGCGCGGTACGCGGCGCTCGCGGCGACGGCACAGGAAACCGGAGCCGTTGCGGTCATGCTCGGCCACACCCTCGACGATCAGGCAGAAACCGTGCTGCTCGGACTTGCTCGTGGCTCGGGCGCAAGGTCCCTGGCCGGGATGCGGGCCCGTCGCGGGCTCTTTGTCCGACCGTTGCTGGCGGTGCGCCGTGCCGAAACAGTTCGAAGCTGTGAAGCCGAAGGGCTCACTCCGTGGCATGACCCGATGAATGACGACCGGGCATATCTACGGGTCCGGGTGCGCCATGAGGTATTGCCCCTGCTCGAGCAGGAGCTGGGGCCCGGCGTCGCCGGCGCGCTTGCTCGGACCGCGAGCCAGCTCGCCGATGATTCGGCTCTGCTTGACGAGCAGGCCGACAGGCTGTTTCGTGACGCCGCGGTGCCCGGCACCCGGACGGAGACCGCCATGCTCGCGGCCACGCTGGCCGAGGCGCCGCCGGCGCTCAGACGCCGCGCGTTGCGCCTGGGAGTCCTCGCGGCCGGAGCGCCGGGGAGTGGACTGACGTTTGAGCACCTGGTTGCCACCGAGCGGCTGCTGGGAAAGTCGAACGCTCCGGCAGCGATATCGCTGCCCGGGGGGCTGGCGGCACGACGGCGCGGCAACCAGCTGGTTATCGGACGGGCTGACTGCACGGACCAAGGAATTGTGTGGCAACCTTGAACCAGTCGCAGCGCAAACTCTAGGGAGCAAGAATAACCGTGGACAGCCAGGATCTGGGAACCGACATCGAGCGAATCCTCGTCACCGAGGAGCAGATCGCTTCCCGGCTTCGGGAGCTTGCCGCGGACATCGACGCAGACTACGCCGGTAAGGACATCCTGGTCGTCGGCGTCCTTAAAGGAGCGGTCATGGTTATGGCCGATCTCGCTCGTGCGCTGCACTCCCACGTGACGATGGACTGGATGGCGGTGTCGTCTTACGGATCGGGAACCCAGTCATCGGGCGTGGTGCGAATTCTGAAAGACCTTGACGCCGACCTGACCGACCGGCATGTCTTGATCGTCGAGGACATCATCGACTCAGGGCTCACCCTGTCCTGGCTGATCGCAAACCTCAACTCGCGCGGCCCGGCATCCGTCGAGGTCTGCACGCTGCTGCGCAAGCCGGAAGCCGCCAAGGTCGACATCGATGTGAAGTACGTTGGATTTGACGTGCCGAATGAGTTCGTCGTCGGGTACGGGCTCGACTACTCCGAGAAATACCGCAACGTGCCGTTCGTCGCCACGTTGGCGCCACACGTTTACAGCTAGAGGTACTTAGGCTTTCCGGCCGAGGAACTGCGTGGAACCATAGCCTGGTCCGGCGCGTTGTTTCTGGTGGCCGAGCAGTATCAGGCATAAAGAGAGAGGGCGGGGCACCAAGCCCCGATTGATGGACGTTAAGCGTATTTTCCGAGGGCCAATAGCCTGGATCGTTCTTGCCCTGATCGCGGTGACGATCGGCGCATCCGTGCTTTCCGGCCAGGGTTTCCAGGCAGTCGACACCAATGTGGGTCTCAAGCTGCTTGCCGACGGCAAGGTGGATCAGGCCAAGATCATCGATGGCGACCAGCGCGTCGACCTGACCCTGAAGGCGGACTACGAGGACAAGGGCGAGCGGGTCCAGTTCTTCTATGTGGCGCCTCGCGGCGACGAGGTCGTCAAGGCGGTCACCGATGCCGCCCCCGACAAGGGCTTCACCGATGAAGTGCCCAAACAGTCCTGGCTGACCACCCTGCTGCTCAACCTGCTGCCTTTCGTGATCATCCTCGCCCTGTTCTGGTTCTTCCTTTCCCAGATGCAGGGCGGCGGCTCGAAGATCATGCAGTTCGGCAAGTCCAAGGCCAAGCTGGTGTCGAAAGAGACGCCGAAGGTGAACTTCGCCGATGTGGCCGGTGTGGATGAGGCGGTCGAGGAGCTGCAGGAGATCAAGGAGTTCCTGGCCGAGCCGGCGAAATTCCAGGCTGTTGGCGCCAAGATCCCTAAGGGCGTCCTGCTGTACGGCCAACCCGGCACCGGAAAGACGCTGCTGGCCCGCGCGGTTGCCGGCGAAGCCAATGTCCCGTTCTATTCGATCTCCGGTTCCGATTTCGTCGAGATGTATGTCGGCGTGGGAGCCTCGCGGGTTCGTGACCTCTTCGAGCAGGCCAAACAGAACGCGCCATGCATTATATTCATCGACGAGATAGACGCCGTCGGCCGCCAGCGCGGTGCGGGGATGGGCGGCGGACACGACGAGCGTGAACAGACCCTGAACCAGCTGCTGGTCGAGATGGACGGCTTCGACGTCAAGACAAACATCATCCTGATCGCGGCGACCAACCGCCCGGACGTGCTGGACCCTGCGTTGCTGCGCCCGGGCCGCTTCGATCGGCAGATCTCGGTCGATGCTCCCGATATCAAGGGACGCGAGCACATCCTTGACGTGCACGCCAAGGGTAAGCCGATGGCTGCCGACGTCGATCTCAAGACCGTCGCCAAGCGCACGCCGGGTTTCTCCGGTGCCGATCTTGCCAACGTGCTGAACGAGGCCGCACTGCTCACAGCACGTTCCAACGCGCAGATCATCGACAACCGCGCACTCGATGAAGCGATCGACCGGGTTATTGCCGGACCGCAAAAGCGCACCCGGCTGATGAACGAAAAGGAACGCAAGATCACCGCCTACCACGAGGGCGGCCACGCCCTGGTTGCGGCTGCGATGCGGCACACCGATCCGGTGACGAAGGTGACCATCCTGCCGCGTGGGCGTGCGCTCGGTTACACCATGGTGATGCCCAGCGAGGACAAATATTCGACGACCCGCAACGAGCTGCTCGATCAGCTGGCCTATGCCCTCGGCGGCCGTGTCGCAGAGGAGCTCGTTTTCCACGACCCGACCACCGGAGCGGCCAACGACATCGAGAAGGCCACGTCGACCGCCCGGAAGATGGTTACCCAATACGGCATGAGCGACAAGGTCGGCATGGTCAAGCTCGGCTCCGACGGAAGTGATCCTTTCGTGGGACGCGAGGCTGGACACGCGGCCGACCATTCGGAGAAGGTCTCAGCGATTATCGATGAAGAGGTTCGGCTGCTGATCGAAGAAGCGCATGACGAGGCGTGGGATGTGCTCGTGGAGTACCGCGAGGTTCTTGACACGCTTGCGCTTGAACTGCTTGAACGGGAGACACTTAACCAGTCCGAGCTGAGCGAGGTCTTCACCCCGGTGGTTAAGCGCGACCTCCGTCCGGTCTGGCTCTCCAGCGATGACCGACCCGTATCGGACAAGCCGCCGGTCACTTCACCGAAGGAACTGGCGGAAGCCGCCGCCCGCGCCAGCAATGGGCACGCCAGACCGATGGCTCCGCAGGACGAGGCTGCGGCCGCCGGCCCTGACGAAGACCCGCAACATCCGCCACAGCAGATCGCTCCGGCTGGTGACCGGAAACTGTCCACAGATGAAGAAAACTGACGTGGCGGAATTTCCCGGGAAAGTGGCCGTTGATTCTGGCCGAATCGAGAACGCCGTCCGTGAAATTCTGATCGCAATCGGTGAAGACCCCGATCGCGAGGGCCTGATCGACACCCCGGCCAGGGTTGCCCGTGCCTACGCGGAAACCTTCGCCGGCCTGCACGAAGACCCGGCCGAGGTGCTTTCAGCGAACTTCGATATCGGCCACGATGAAATGATCCTGGTCCGAGATATTGCCGTGTACTCCACCTGCGAGCATCATCTGGTTCCTTTCCACGGCGTGGCGCACGTCGGCTACATCCCCGGAGCGAACGGCCGGGTGACTGGTTTGAGCAAGCTCGCGCGGCTCGTCGAGGTATACGCCCGGCGCCCACAGGTTCAGGAACGGATGACGACGCAGATCGCCGACGCGCTGATGACCGGCCTCGAGCCACGTGGCGCCATTGTCGTGATCGAATGCGAACACCTGTGCATGTCCATGCGCGGCATCCGTAAGCCGGGTGCCCGGACGATAACCTCCGCGGTCCGCGGGCAACTGCGCGAAGGGACGAGCCGGGCCGAGGCGATGAGCCTCATCATTGGCAGGTAAATGCGCATTGTCCTGCGGATCGAAGATTCGACTCTGCCGGAGCGCATCGCCGCGCCGACCCCTTAGGCTGGGGGAGTGATTTCGATCCCTGTGCAGCGGACCCGGATTATGGGCGTTGTAAATGTCACTCCCGATTCATTTAGCGATGGCGGTCGCTTCTTCGACCATGACCTGGCGATCCGGCACGGCCTGGCCTTGCTGGCCGACGGCGCCGACATAATCGACGTCGGCGGCGAATCGACCCGGCCTGGTTCGGCGAGGGTCAGTGGCGAGGAGGAACAACGGCGCGTGCTGCCGGTGATAGAGGCACTTGTCGCCGAGGGCGCCACCGTCAGCGTCGACACAACCCGGGTCGATATTGCCCGGCTGGCGCTAGGGGCGGGCGCCCATATCCTCAATGACGTCAGCGGCGCGAAATCCGAACCGGCGATGGCGGCCCTGGCAGCCGAGGCGGACGTTCCGCTGATCGTGATGCACTGGCGCGAGGCCAGCGCGACGATGCAGGGCAGTGCTGTCTATGACGACGTCGTCCGGGATGTGGTGGACGAACTTCGCGCGCAGCTCGACGTCGTACGCGAAGCCGGCGTAAGCGACGACAAGATCATCGTCGATCCGGGCCTCGGTTTTTCCAAGACTGGTGAGCACAACTGGTCGTTGCTCGCTGGGCTCGATTCATTACAGGCACTTGGTTTTCCGGTCCTGGTTGCGGCGTCGCGAAAGCGCTTCCTGAGCACGCTGGTTGGCGGTGTTCTGCCGGAGGTCGTCGAACCGGGCCAGCCGGCCGGGCCTTCGGAAACTGAGCCGATAGTTTCGCCATCGCTGGCGGACCGGGATGCGGCAACGGCGGCGGTTACCGCGCTGGCCGCCCGGGCCGGAGCCTGGTGTGTTCGGGTCCACGATGCCCGCGGTTCGCGAATTGCTGTCGAGGTCGCGCGTGCCTGGAATGAGGCAACGCTGCCTGCCGTCGGTATCGCCGAGCCCCTGCCGGGCATCGCCGAGCCGCATGGAACAAGAGGAACCTGACCGTGGACCGGATCACGCTCAAGGGACTTTCCGTGTACGGCTATCACGGGGTGTACGATTTCGAACGCCGCAAGGGTCAGATATTCGTCGTGGATGTCGTGCTGGACCTTGATCTGTCGGCCGCCGCCGAAAGCGATGACGTCCGCGACACCGTGCACTACGGGGAACTGGCCGAAGAGATCGCCCGAATCGTCGAGGGAGAACCGGTAAGTTTGCTGGAGAAGCTTGGCGCACGCATCGTCACGGCCTGCCTGCGCCATGAGATGGTGAAGGCAGCAGAAGTCACCGTACACAAGCCCCAGGCGCCGATCGACAGGGAGTTTGCCGACGTGAGCGTCGCGATCCGGCGGAGTTCACCGCGATGAGGTTCCCCCGATGAGCTCAGCGAAGGCGGCCGTTGATGTCGCCGCCTCGACTGGTAAGCCGAAGAAGAAGTCGTCGAAGAAGAAGGGCAAGCCAGTGCATGCCGTACTGTCAATTGGCGCCAACCTCGGCGACCGCGAGGCTACTCTGCAACGAGCCGTCGATGATCTGAACGGGCTGCCCAAGCTTGCTGTCACAAAGGTCTCGCCCGTGTTCGAGACGGAGCCGGTGGGCGGGCCGGAGCAGCCTGCATACCTCAACGCCGTGCTGATCTGCGAAACCTCCCTGAGCGCGAAGAACCTGTTGGCCGCGATTCACACGATCGAGGCAAGTCATGGCCGGGTGCGCATCGAACGCTGGGGCCCGCGCACGCTCGACATCGACATCATCGATTTCGGCGGCAGGCTGCATGCCGACAGCACCCTGACCCTGCCGCACCCGCGCGCAAGCGAGCGGGCCTTTGTGCTTGAGCCATGGCGCCGGATCGAACCGGATGCCGTCCTGCCCGGATCCGGCCAGGTCGCCCGGCTCGCGGAAGAAGCCGCAGAGACAGGCACCGTTTACCTGCGTGCGGACATCGAACTCGGAATCAGTTAATGCAGGCAACGAAGTTCCGTAATCTCCTGCTCGGCGCCCTGGTCGGCGCAGTCATCGGGTTCGTGGTCTTCCGGATACTGGAAGCAGCCGGCAGCCAGCTGCCGGGACTTCCTGTTGTGGCCATTGTCGGGATGGTCGTCCTCGGTCTGGCGCTCCTGGTCTTCGGCTGGCCGGTGCGCCGCTGGACCTCGGGCGACCGCGACAAGCCGCTGGACCCGCTCAGGGCTGCGCGCACGCTCGTGATGGCGAAAGCAGCGAGCGGCGCAGGGTCGCTTATCGCCGGCTGGTACGCCGGATCCACGGCCTACCTGCTCTTCGCGGTCGGCACCGCGGCGAGGCGGGAGCAGGGTCTGCAAATGCTGATCGCGGTGCTGGCAGCCGTGTTCCTGGTGACAACCGGATTGGTGGTCGAGCGGTTCTGTCAGTTGCCACCTGACGACAACGACAACGACAAAGAAGGTGCTCAGGACAGTGTCTAAGTCTCTGGTCGATGACCCGCTGAGCCCGCCGGGTCTGCGGTGGGTGACAGTCTCGCCTGCATTGATAAAGGTGCGGCTCATCTTCGCGCTGATCTGGTGCGGAATTCCATTGATTGCGGCAATCGTGCTGGCGATTCTGCTCCAGTTCTGGCTGTTCTGGGCCTTGGCCGGTGCCGCCCTGCTGCTCCTGGGCTGGCTGTGCTGGATCATCCCCAGGCAGGTTCGGGCGCTGAAGTACGCCGAGCGCGACGACGACCTGCTGATAGCCCGTGGTGTGATGTTCCGCTCCCTCGTCGTCGTGCCCTATGGCCGGATGCAGTACGTCGACATGTCCGCCGGACCGGTGGAGCGGTCGGTCGGAATCTCAACCGTCAAGCTGCACACAGCATCGGCTAGCACCGACGCGACGATTCCGGGGCTGCCAGCCGACGAGGCCGCGCGGCTGCGCGAACAGCTCGCCTCCCGCGGCGAAGCAAGGCTCGCGGGGCTGTGAACCAGCAGCATCCGAACCCTCCCGGCGCCGATGCCCTGCCGGGTAATACCGGCGGCTCGGGCGACGCAGTCGTGCAGGCCGGTGGGCCGGATGACGCAGCCGCGCAGCCCGGTGGCCCGGATGACGCAGCCGCGCAGCCCGGTGGCCCGGGCGAACCTGCCTGGCGCAAGGTGCATAAAGCGACTCCGTTCGTCCGCGGCTGGCTGATCCTGGTCGCCATCGTCGGCATCAGCATCCGCCAGCTGCTGGAAAGCGGCGGGAATGGCGGCGCATCTGGCCTGCGCTGGATTCAGGAATCGGGCTATGCCTGGCTGCCGTTCGCGCTTGCCGGTGGTGTTTTGCTGTGCGTTCTGATCATCGTCGCGTTCATGTATCTCTCCTGGCGCTTCACCCGATATCGCGTGCTGCCCGAAGCGGTGATCGTGGAGCGCGGGATCTTCTTCCGGCAGCACAGGCAGGCGCGATTGGACCGGGTCCAGGCGATTGACGTCGTCCAGCCGCTTGTGGCGAGAATCCTCGGCCTGGCCCAGCTGAAGTTCAACGTGGCAGGAGGCAGCGAAGCATCGATCGACCTTTCGTTCCTCACGCTCAAGGATGCACAGCGGCTTCGCGCCGCGCTTCTGGCCGGCGCGGCCGGGATCGAGGTCGCAGCCGGCGAAGACGCGCCGGAGGCCCCCGAGGCGCACCTGCTTGCCATCGGCCCGGGAAAGATACTCGGCTCGCTATTACTGACCTTCTGGGGCCTTGTCGTTCCCCTCGCGGTGGCTGCGCTGATCGTGTTGGCGATCGTATTTGGGCGTCCCGAAATTCTGACCGCCGCTATTCCCGGCATCCTTGGTGGAATCGCTGCCTTGTGGAAGCGATTCGCGACGGAATCCAACTTCCGGATCGCTGACTCTCCTGACGGCATCAGAGTTCATAGCGGACTTCTCGAAACCACCGCGCACACAGTGCCCCCCGGACGGATCCAGGCCGTGGGCATCTACCAGCCGCTACTCTGGCGAATTCCGGGCTGGTGGCGGATCAGCGTGAATATCGCCGCGACCGGCGACAGTAGCGAGTCCGCAAAGAATGCCATGCTCCCGGTTGGGAATCGGAGCGATCTGCTGTCCGTCCTGGCCCTTGTGCTTCCCGAGCCAGGCGTGACGGATCCGCTTGGCCTGGTCGATGCCGCGCTGACCGGGCGACGTGCGGATGGCGGGTTCGAAGCCGTGCCACGGCGAGCGCGCTGGGTTGATCCTTTCGCCTGGAAACGCCAGGCATTCTGTGTCACAGAGACCGCCGTGGTGGTCCGACGTGGCTGGATCAACCGGATCGTGGATTTCGTGCCCCATGCGAGAACCCAGTCGATCCGGTTGTCGCAGGGCCCGCTGCAGCGCAGACTCGGGCTGGCCTCCGTGGCGCTGCACACAACTGCCGGTCCGGTCTCTCCGCAGATTCCGCACCTGGCGCGGCCGGAGGCAGTACGGTTCCTCCAGCAACAGTCGATTCGCGGGCACCGGGCTCGGAAGACCCTCGGGCCCGAACTCTGGATGCGCAAGGCGGGAGAGGCCGGTCGCAGCGGAGCTGGCTCGTCCGCTGAGGCCGCCGAGTCGCTGGAAGCACCAGTCGCTCCGGCGGCGACCGCCAGGCCGCCGCAACCGCCGGACCAGCCGCCAGCGCCAGTACAGTGACTTCCATGTCTTCAGCAACTTCACGACCGGGACGTCTCGGCGTCGGCATCGTCGGAGCAGGGCGGGTCGGCGCCGTGATCGGAAATGCCCTGCGCGCCGCCGGCCATGCAGTTGTCGGTGCCACGGCTACTTCGGATGCCAGCGTCGAGCGGGTTGAAAACCTGCTGCCAGGGGTACCGATCCTGGACATTCCGACAGTGATCGAGCGGTCCGAGCTTGTTCTGCTGACAGTTCCCGACGATGCCTTGCCAGAACTCGTCGAGGGCCTGGCCACGGCAGGCTGCTGGCAGCAGGGTCAATTGGTAGCGCACTGTGCCGGACGATACGGCGTTGAAGTGCTTCGGCCCGTGCTGGGCTTTGGTGCGATACCGCTGGCGATCCACCCTGTGATGTCCTTCACCGGTACGAGCATCGATGTGGCCCGTTTGTCGCAGGCGGTGTTCGGGGTCACTGCGGCGGCCCCGGTGCTTCCGGTCGCCCAGGCGCTCGTCGTTGAAATGGGCGCCGAGCCGATCGTGATCGCAGAGGCAGACCGGCCGGCCTATCACGCTGCGGTCGCGCATGCGTCAAATCACACCGTCACGGTCATCGCTCAGGCCAGTGAGATGCTCGAAGCGATCGGCATCGAGGATCCGGGCCAGGTACTAGCCGCCCTGGTGCGGGCCAGCGCCGACAACGCACTCGAAAAGGGGCAGGCCGCGCTGACCGGACCGGTATCCCGCGGAGATGTGGAAACAGTCAGGGCTCACCTCGAGGCGCTGACCGAGCACGCCCGTGCGACAGGTAACGAAGAGCTGCTCATCACATACGCCCTGATGTCGCGTGCCACCACGGAGCGGGCACTGGCCGCGGGCATGATTGGGCAGGAAACCGGTCGTAAGCTGCTCGGAATACTCGGATCCGTGCCGGGACGGTAGCCTCGTAACATGCCTTCAGATCCTTCTTCCGAACATGCCAGCACCGAGCTTCCCGAGCAGCTAAGAATCCGCCGCGAGAAGCGTGACAGGTTGCTCGAAAGCGGTCAGGACGCCTACCCGGTCGGGGTTGCGCGCACCCATAGCCTGGTCCAGGTCCGTGCGAACTATCCGGACCTGGAGCCCGGCGAAGAGACGAGCGACGTCGTCGGTGTGACCGGCCGGGTTGTTTTCGTGCGAAACACCGGAAAGCTGTGCTTCGTCACCCTGCAGGAAGGCGACGGTACCCGTCTGCAAGGGATGCTGAGCCTCAAGAACATCGGCGAAGACCGGCTGCAGGCCTGGAAGG
This sequence comes from Saxibacter everestensis, assembly GCF_025787225.1. Lineage (NCBI taxonomy): Bacteria > Bacillati > Actinomycetota > Actinomycetes > Micrococcales > Brevibacteriaceae > Saxibacter > Saxibacter everestensis. The sequence goes on along the minus strand of NZ_CP090958.1, from coordinate 2,693,875 downwards.
ACGACATCGATCTCGGCGATCACGTGTTTATCCGCGGCACCGTCATAGCCTCGAAGCGCGGTGAGCTGTCGGTGCTCGCCGATGAATGGCAATTGGCCGCGAAGGCGCTACGTCCATTGCCAACCATGCACAGCGAGCTGTCGGAAGAGTCACGCGTCAGGCGCCGCTACGTGGACCTTATTGTTCGGGATGAGGCGCGCAGCGTGGTATTTACCCGGGCCGCCGTGATGCGCAGCCTGCGCCGCACCTTCGAGGAGCGGGAGTTTACCGAGGTCGAGACGCCGATGCTGCAGACCCTGCACGGTGGTGCGAATGCCCGGCCGTTCAGCACACATATGAATGCCTTCGATATCGATCTGTTCCTGCGGATCGCGCCGGAACTGTTCCTGAAGCGTGCGGTGGTCGGCGGCATCGAGAAGGTATTCGAGATCAACCGGAATTTTCGTAACGAGGGTGCTGACTCGACGCACTCACCGGAATTCGCAATGCTCGAGGCCTACGAGGCATACGGCGATTACAACTCGATCGCCGCGCTAACCAAGGATCTGATCCAGACCGCCGCAATTTCGGCGCTCGGCACCACCACCGTAATACTGCCCGATGGCAGCAATTATGAATTGGGCGGGGAATGGAAGACCCTGCGGATGTACGACTCGCTTTCCGAGGCTGCAGGTGTCGATGTCACCCCCGCGACATCGGTCGATGAACTGGTGCGGCTGGCCGGCAAGCACGATATGCCTCTGGATGGAATACTGCGCAGCCACGGAAAGCTCGTGGAGGAACTCTGGGAGCACCTGGTGGCGGACCAGCTATGGGAGCCGACGTTTGTGATGGATTTCCCGGTCGAAACCTCCCCTCTTGTCCGGGACCACCGGACAAAGGAAGGAGTGGTGGAGAAATGGGATCTCTATGTTCGCGGTTTTGAACTGGCGACCGGATACTCCGAACTTGTCGACCCGGTGATTCAACGAGCGCGATTCCACGCCCAGGCGAAGGACATGGCAGCAGGCGATGCCGAGGCGATGCGCCTCGATGAGGATTTTCTGACCGCAATGGAACATGGCATGCCGCCGAGTGGCGGAATGGGCATGGGTATCGATCGGTTGCTGATGGCCATGACCGGACTCGGCATCAGGGAGACTATCCTGTTCCCGCTGGTCAAGCCGGAGTAGCCGGCCCCGCCGGTTCGCTTTTTGTCAAAGAGCGGCCCGGCGGCGTTAGACTGATGCCGTGGAATATTTCGCCGTTCTAGCTCCCTCCGCCGGTGTGGGCCTCATCTTTTTCTGGGTGATGCGCTCGATCATGCAGGCTGATCGCCGTGAGCGGGCGGAAACCGACCGTTTCTACGCGGCACAGGCTGCGGACAGGGCAAGCGCCCCGGTTTCGGAAAGTCCTGAGCAGTCGGCTCGGCCAGGCAAAAGCGATTAATCGGTCTCGAACAAGCTGTTAGTTTGCCGATAAAAACTGATAACGGTTTTTATTCTGTATACATCGGGATTAGTCTGGTTGGAAGAACTTCGTTATGCACGCGCATAGCTCTACTTCCAAAATCGTTTTCATGCCTCATGAGGGGGAGTGCCTGTTATGGCTCAGAAAGTGCAAGTTATTTTGATCGACGATGTCGACGGAGGCGAAGCCACCGAGACCGTTCGATTTGCGCTTGATCGCTCCAGCTACGAAATTGACCTTTCGTCCAAGCATGCCAAAGAGCTTCGCGACTCGTTGCGGCAATGGGTCTCCAGTGCCCGCCGCGTATCGGCGGACAAGCCGGTGGGTCGACGCCGGGGTGCCGCCACCACTACGGCGCGGAAGGAGACCGCCGAGATTCGGGACTGGGCCAGGAGCAATGGTTACGAGGTCGGCGATCGTGGCCGCATCCCCACCGAGGTCGTCGACGCGTTCCGGGCTGCGAAGGGCAGCTGAGCCTTCGGCTACTCCAGGTTCGCCGTGGGCGTACCTGGATCCGGAACATACGTCTGACCGGGTCGGTTGTACTCTTCGTAGGCCTCTAAAGGGCTTCGGCTGTTAGCTGAACTTGATCGTATGGCCGATTTTCTCTCACGCTGTGGGCGAAAATTGGTCCATACGGGCTTTCGGCTGGTTAGCATCGAATAATTCCGCCGAGGATTCTAGGATCCTCAACCTGCGGCGGGGGCAAGCGAGGAGTGACATGTTTGAAAGATTTACCGACCGCGCACGACGCGTTGTCGTCCTGGCCCAGGAAGAGGCCAGGATGCTCAACCACAACTACATCGGCACGGAGCACATCCTGCTCGGGCTCATCCACGAGGGTGAAGGCGTTGCCGCGAAGGCGCTCGAGTCGCTCGGAATATCGCTCGACGCCGTTCGTGAGCAGGTGCAGGAAATTATCGGCCAGGGTCAGCAGGCGCCCTCCGGCCACATCCCGTTCACGCCTCGGGCGAAGAAGGTGCTTGAGCTCAGTCTTCGCGAGGCGTTGCAGCTTGGCCACAACTACATCGGCACAGAACACATCCTGCTCGGACTGATCCGCGAAGGTGAGGGAGTGGCAGCCCAGGTGCTGGTAAAGCTGGGCGCCGACTTGACCCGGGTCCGCCAGCAGGTTATTCAGCTGCTTTCCGGCTATCAGGGCAAGGAGCCGGCCGTTGCCGGAGGCCGTGAGGAAGGTCAGCCGTCGGGCTCCCTGGTGCTCGACCAGTTCGGACGCAACCTGACTGCTGCCGCTCGCGAAGGCAAGCTCGATCCGGTGATTGGCCGGGAGTTGCAGCAGGAGCGGGTCATGCAGGTGCTCTCGCGCCGCACCAAGAACAATCCCGTGCTGATCGGTGAGCCGGGCGTCGGTAAGACGGCCGTCGTCGAGGGACTCGCGCAGGCTATCGTGCGCGGTGAAGTCCCCGAGCCTCTCCGGGACAAGCAGCTGTACACGCTCGACCTCGGTGCCCTCGTCGCGGGTTCCAGGTACCGCGGTGATTTCGAGGAACGCCTGAAGAAGGTGCTGAAGGAGATCCGCACCCGTGGCGACATCATCCTGTTCATCGACGAGATTCACACTCTGGTCGGAGCGGGTGCCGCCGAGGGCGCCATCGATGCGGCCTCGATTCTCAAACCGATGCTTGCCCGCGGTGAATTGCAGACGATCGGTGCGACCACGATCGATGAGTACCGCAAGCACATTGAAAAGGATGCCGCGCTCGAACGCCGTTTCCAGCCGATCCAGGTGCCCGAGCCTGCGCTGGAGCACACCATCCAGATCCTCAAGGGATTGCGTGACCGGTACGAAGCGCACCACCGGGTGACGATCACCGATGGCGCTCTGACGGCCGCCGCAAATCTGGCCGACCGCTACATCAACGACCGGTTCCTGCCGGATAAGGCGATTGACCTTATCGACGAGGCCGGCGCACGTTTGCGCATCCGCAGGATGACGACGCCGCCTGAGTTGAAGGAGCTGGACGAGCGGATCGCCAATGCTCGCCGCGAGAAGGAAGCCGCGATCGACGGGCAGGACTTCGAGAAGGCTGCCGGCCTGCGGGACACCGAAAAGAAACTGATCGATGAAAAGAACGAGCGCGAGAAGCAGTGGAAGTCAGGCGATATGGACGTCATCGCCGAGGTCGATGAGGAACTCATTGCTGAGGTGCTGGCGGCCGCAACCGGAATTCCGATCTTCAAGCTGACCGAAGAGGAGTCTTCGCGACTACTCCGGATGGAAGAAGAGCTGCACAAGCGGATCATCGGCCAGGAGGAGGCCGTCAAGGCGCTCTCCCAGGCGATCCGACGCACTCGTGCCGGACTGAAGGACCCCAAGCGTCCGGGTGGCTCGTTCATCTTCGCTGGACCAACCGGTGTCGGTAAGACCGAACTCGCGAAGGCCCTTGCCGAATTCCTGTTCGGCGACGAGGACTCGCTGATCCAGCTCGATATGAGCGAGTACTCGGAGAAGCACACCGTGTCGCGGCTCTTCGGCTCGCCTCCCGGATATGTCGGCTACGAAGAGGGCGGTCAGCTGACCGAGAAAGTCCGGCGCAAGCCGTTCTCGGTTGTGCTATTCGACGAGGTGGAGAAGGCGCACGCCGATATCTTCAACTCGCTGCTGCAGATCCTCGAGGATGGCCGGCTCACCGACTCGCAGGGCCGCGTCGTGGACTTCAAGAACACCGTGATCATCATGACCACGAACCTTGGAACCCGCGACATCTCCAAGGGTCAGCAGATGGGCTTCCAGATCGAAGGAAATGCGCAGACGTCCTATGACCGGATGAAGATGCGCGTCAACGACGAGCTGAAGCAGCACTTCCGCCCCGAGTTCCTCAACCGGGTGGACGACACCGTGGTGTTCCCGCAGCTGGAACCACACGAGATCGTCAGAATTGTCGACCTGTTCGTCGAGGCGCTCGACAAGCGGCTGAAAGACAAGGACATGGGCATCGAGCTCACCAGGGAAGCCAAGGACGAGCTGGCGACCCGCGGCTACGACCCGGTTCTGGGAGCGAGGCCGCTGCGTCGCACAATACAGCGCGATATCGAGGACCAGCTTTCCGAAAAGATTCTTTTCGGAGAGCTCAAGGCCGGCGAAATCGTGCTGATCGATGTAGAGGGCGAAGGCTTCGACAAGAAGTTCACCTTCCGCGGCGAACCGAAGCCCGCCGTACCGGAGATCGCGCCGATTGCAACCAGCGGTTCCACCGGTGAAGGCAAAGGCTGACAGCGCGAAGGCCGCAGTTATGTAGTACCAGAACGCCCGGTCATCTGACCGGGCGTTCTGCGTGCCAAAATGTTGATTATGGCTCCTTCTCAGCTGGCGATCCGATCCGCCACAACAGCAGACGTTAAATCCATTCGATCGCTGGTGGAGCCGCTGGCCGAGGAGCGGATCCTGGTCGCCAAGGACGCTGTGGCCTACTTCGAAAGTCTGCAGGAGTTTCGCCTCGTGGTGGCCCGGGATGAGGACGGTAACGAAGAGATCGTTGGATGCGGAGCCTTGCATGTGCTCTGGGAAGACCTGGCCGAAGTGCGCACGGTCGCGACCTCTGCCAGCTGGCGTGGCAGGGGGGTAGGCCGAATGCTTCTCGAAGCACTGCTGGACAACGCCCGGGAAGTCGGAGTCAGCAGGGTGTTCTGCCTGACCTTCGAAGTCAGCTTCTTCACCGGTCTCGGTTTCGTGGAGATCGATGGGACGCCGGTCACGCCGGAGGTCTATGCCGAGCTGCTGCGTTCTCATGACGAGGGGATCGCCGAGTTCCTCGACCTCGCCCGGGTCAAACCGAATACGCTCGGCAACAGCAGGATGCTCAAGCACCTGTGAACGGGTCGCTGGCGCCTCGTCGGAGCCTGCATCCACCCAACATTTGCGACGGCTAGGCCGTTACGCGACCCTGATTTCGCTCGCATCGTGAGATCTTCGCGGTTACCGGCGAGTTAGGCCGCGCAAATCTCTGGGCGCAATCAATCCGGCAGGCTGATTGCGCCATCGCGCACGCGGGCCAGCCCATCGGCCACCAGCCCGTCGACGATCCTTGCCAGCCGGGACTGCTCAGGGGCTAGGGAACGCAGCCGGGCAAGAGCGTCGGCCTGGTCGGGGCTATGCACAGGCAGTGCCTGCCTTGCTGAGCCGGCCGGAACACCAGCCGTTGCGTCGGCAAGGATGTTTATCGGGAGCGCGCCGGCCGTTGCGTCGGCAAGGATGTTTATCGGGAGCGCGCCGGCCGATGCGTCGGTAAGGGCGTCTATCGGGAGCGCGCCGCCAGGGGCACGCAAAACATCCATCACCGCTCCACGCAACTGCCGATCTGTTCCGTGCCAGGCCTGTTTGCGCCCGGCTCGGTCCGGGGCCGGAGCAGGCGCACCATCGAGCTGCCACTGGCAACTCCGCTTTATCGGACAGGCATCGCACCGTGGCGAACGTGCGGTGCAGATCAGGGCACCGAGCTCCATCACCGCGACGTTCCATTCGGCAGCCCTTGCCCGGGTCGCCGGCAGGAGCTTCTCTGCCAGCCGGGTCTCGGCAGCGGTAAGTGTTGGCTGAGGGACTGCCTCGCCTTTGATCGCCCTGGCAAGCACCCTGCGAATATTGGTGTCGACGACGGTGTGTCGTTGGCCGAAGGCGAAGGAGGCCACTGCGGCGGCGGTATAGCTGCCGATCCCAGGCAGGCCAATCAGCGTGCTGTAGTCGTCCGGAACCTGTGCGTCGTGGTCCCGTACGAGCGCCTTGGCTGTCTCGTGCAGCCGAAGGGCGCGACGCGGGTAGCCGAGCTTCCCCCAATTGCGCACGACATCACCGGCGGAGGCTTCGGCGAGTTCCTTCGGTGTCGGGTACATCTGCATCCACGCTCGCCACACCGGTTCGACCCGTGCGACCGGGGTCTGCTGGAGCATGATCTCGCTGACCAGCACTCCCCAGGCGGTGCGATCGTCGGCACGCCACGGTAGGACACGTGCGTGTGCCCGGAACCAGTTGAGCACTGGCCGATGCAGTTTCGTATGGTCAGACATAGCCTAAGAATTGTCTCATTCGGCGAGCCTGCGAGCGGTTCGGGGCGAAAGACTCTACCGTCGTAATCGATGGGTACGAGCAAGAAGACACGCAGCCAGCTTCCGCATTCCGTTTACGTGCGTAGGCGGATTGTTGCTCTGCTCATCTTGTTGGTGATCCTGGCGCTGATCGTCACCGGCGTCGTAACTCTGGTTCGCGGAGTATCGGGCATATTTGCCGGCGATGAGCCTGATGTGACGCAGCAGAAGGACCCGGCGCCGGAAGCCACGCCCGCCAAATCGCAGCAGGCAGACGCTGAGTGCATTGACGCCAGTGTTGCGCTCAGTGCGGACACCGACGCTGAGTCTTATCAGAGCAGTGAGAAGCCGAAACTGTCCTTGATCGTCAAGAACACGTCCGCGGTGACCTGCACCGTTGATGTTGGAACGGCGCAGCAGGAGTTCCTGATCGCCTCCGGCGCGGACCGGATCTGGTCGAGCAGGGACTGTTACGACAAGGACGCAGACAAGGAGTCGGCGGAGAATGTCGTAAGTTTCAAACCCGGCGAGGAGAAGCGCTCCGAGCTGGAGTGGAACAGGATGCGTTCGACCGAGGGCTGTAAGGCCGGTCAGCCGGAGGCCAAGGCAGGCACATACACCTTGACCACGAAAGTCGGCAAGGCCAGCAGCGATCCGGTAACCTTCTCGCTCGGCTAGCGAGGGATCAGGTGTATCGGTCGACCAGGCTGATTTCGGCAAGCCGGGACAGCGATTCGCGTACCGTGCGGGCTCGCTGTTCGCCGATACCGTCGACTGTCATCAGATCGTCCAGGTTGGCCGCAAGCAGCTGCTGCAGGCCGCCGAAATGAGCGACCAGCCGATCTGTGACAGCCGGGGGAAGCCGCTGCACTTTCGCAAGCATCCGGTATCCCATCGGGCTGACGTTCGAATCGAGGGCATCGCCGCCGATCGGTGAGCCGAGGATCCGTGCCACCTGGTTCACATCGATCAGATCGCTGCTGGACAGGGCGGCGATATCGGCCATGATCACCTCGGTCGGCCGTGGCCGTTTTGTCGCCGCCTGGTAGTCGCGGACGAGTAGCTCCTGGGCCGGCCCGATCGATCCGACGAGCTCCTCGTGCTGCAGTGTGAGCAAGCGGCCGTCTGTTCCGAGTTCGACGATGTAGGCTTCGATCTCGGCTGAGATGCGTCGCACCATTTCGAGCCGCTGAAGCACGGTGCAAACATCGCTGACGGTGGCCAGATCTTCGATTTCAAGCGCGGTCAAAGTGGCGGTAACTTCGTTGAGCCGTGCCTTGTATCGTTCGAGTGTGGCCAGCGCCTGATTTGCCCTGGCCAGGATCACCTCGGAACCCTCGAGCACATGACGGCGATCGTGGACGTAGATCTGGATGATCTGCATGGACTGGCTGACGGATACCACCGGGAGGCCGGTTTGTTTGGCGACGCGTTCCGCGGTGCGATGGCGCGTTCCGGATTCGGAGGTTTCGATCGATGAATCAGGAACCAACTGGACGGCCGCCTGTACGATCCGCGTGGCATCGCGGTCGCAAATCACCGCGCCGTCCATCTTCGCGAGCTCACGTAGCCGGGTGGCCGAGAAATCGATGTCGATCTTGAATCCGCCGGTGCTGATGTTCTCCACTGCCCGGGAGAAACCCAGCACGATCAGTGCGCCGGTTCTGCCACGTAGAATGCGCTCGAGCCCGTCGCGCAGTTCAGTGCCTGGCGCCACCGCGGTAAGAGTTGCACGAAGCATGTCCTCGGTCGATCGTTCCGTGACCACTAAAGTCCCTTCGCCACTCTTACATGTCCGAGGTCATTCTAGGCGGTTGTTTCCGCCTCAGGACTCGGCAGGTGCAAGCCGGGCGCCTGCCGGTCAGCGCAATACCGTGTCTATCGCCTGCTGAACGCTGTTAACCTCTCGGACTTTCATGCCTTGCGGTATGACGAGCTGATCTAGCGCATGGGACGGCACGAGGGCGTGGGTAAACCCGATTCTCGCCGCTTCCGATAGTCGGCGGGATACCCCTGGGACTGAACGCAGCTCACCCGACAATCCGATTTCACCGAACGCCACCAGGCGATGGTGGGTCGGACGGTCCAGGTACGCCGAGGCGAGCGAGATAGCCGCCGCGAGGTCAATCGCCGGTTCGGTGACCTTCGATCCGCCGACCGTGGCGACATAGACATCTTTGGAACCAAGCGGAATCTCCAGCCGCTTGCCAAGTACCGCGAGGACCATCGCCACCCGGTTGCTATCCAGGCCGCTGGTCGCGCGACGCGGCGATCCCCCGGCCGAATCCGCGACCAGGGACTGAACCTCGGCGACCAGCGGACGCCTGCCTTCAAGCGTCACCGAGACGCAGGTGCCGGAAACCGGTTCCCCGGATTGAGAAAGGAACAGGCCGCTGGGGTCGGGCAGACCGACGATGCCTTGCTCTGTCAGGTCGAAACAGCCGACCTCATCGGTGGGGCCGTACCGGTTCTTGATCGCCCGCACCATTCGGAGCCTGGAATGTCTGTCACCTTCGAACTGGCAGACGACGTCAACCAGGTGCTCCAGCATCCGCGGCCCCGCGATCGAGCCGTCCTTTGTGACGTGGCCGACGACGATTGTCGACATGTTCCGGTCTTTTGCCGCACGGATCAGGCTGGATGTCACTTCACGCACCTGTGTGACGCCACCCGCAGATCCCTCGACCTCGCCTGAGGCGATGGTCTGCACCGAATCGACGATGAGCAGATCGGGCTCGGTGTTCTCGATATGCCCGAGCACGGTAGCCAGGTCGGTCTCGGCCGCGAGGAAAAGGCGGGGCCGGAGGGCGCCGATCCGTTCGGCCCTCAGGCGGATCTGTGCCGCGGATTCCTCACCGCTGATGTAGAGGATCTTCCTGCCCTGTTGTGCCGACTGGGAGGCTACGTCGAGTAGCAGAGTCGACTTGCCGACTCCGGGCTCTCCAGCCAGCAGGACAACGGCACCCGGTACCAACCCGCCGCCAAGAACCCGGTCGAGTTCGGCAACGCCGCTTCCGACAGCTGTCGCCGCCTCGATGTCGATTTCCGCGATCGGTCGTGCGGGCGAGCTGATGACGGCGGGCCTCGTGGTGCGCGCTGTGGCGGCAGAGCCGACTTCTTCGACGGAACCCCACGCCTGGCACTCGCCACAGCGACCCACCCACTTTGCCGCCGTCCATCCGCACTCGCCGCAGCGATAAGTCACGACGGGCTTCCGGGAGGGCTTGGCACGGGGCGCGGATCGCGTTCCGGTCGTTGGTGAACTACTCATGGGTAAAACGTAGCCTTCGGCTCTGACAGTGGCGCCGCTGGCCGCGCTCAGGCCGGGGGGAAGCCAAGGTGCGCGAGCGCCTGGCGCAGCACAAGGCCCTGCCCGCTGGCCATTTCCGCCTGCACAGCTGAGCCCGCAGCCTCATCGGGCGTGAGCCAGTCGAGTCGAAGCGCGTCCTGTCGTGGACTGAAATCACCGGTCACCGGCAGAATGTACGCCAGTGCCACGGCGTGCTGCCGCGGGTCGAAATAGCCTGAGACGCCTTCAGTGGGGAAATACTCGGCCACGGTGAAAGGTTGCGGGCTCGGCGGAACCTGCGGCAGCGCCATCGGTCCGAGGTCCTTTTCTATATGCCGCAAGAGGGCGTCCCGGATCCGCTCGTGGTAGAAAACACGTCCCGAAACCAGCTCTCTGCTGATCTCGCCGTCCGCACTCGATTGCAGAAGCAGGCCTATGCTCTGAACCGCACCCGCGGAGTCGACCCGCACCGGCACGCCATTCACATAGACCATCGGAAGCCGGCGGCGCGCCTCGCTGAGTTCGTCTGGCTCAAGCCAGCCATCGGAAGTATCCACTGCGGTTCGGGTCATACTGCCTGTCTACCAAATCCCGCGCAGCTCGGAACCGGCGACACCCTCAACCGGCCGGAAAAGCGATCCGTCTAGCGTCAGAGCTATGTCGTGCCGGAGGCGATCTGACGGCCACGGCGGTGAACCGGGACGGTGAGATTAAGCGCCGTTATCGAGCGCCGGACGACCCCCAGCGAACTCGCCAGGGCCAGGGGGCGATTGGTCAATTCTCTTGTCGTCAAGTATCTTGACGACAAGGTAAAATTAAAGCCAATTGGGCCTGTCGGCACCGAAGGCTAGGCTTTAAGTGAGCCGCGACCCGGCTTCACTCAGCTGTCAGCGATGACTTAAAGGAGACTGCACCGTCATGGTCGATCATCAGGTACGCGTTTACCGCAGCGAAGAACGTTTGGCTCGCGAAGACCAGCTGGCGTGGAAAATTGCCGAGGTTGCTGCCGACCCCGTCGAGATCGAGGCGGAAGTGACCGATATGGTCATCAACCGGATTATCGACAATGCGTCGGTCGCGGCGGCATCCCTCACGCGCGCCCCGGTCTCGCACGCGCGGCAGCAGTCCGCAGCACACGTGCTGGCTCCGGGCGCGCCGATCTTCGGCCTGCCGCTTAGCCAACGGGTTTCACCCGAGTGGGCCGCCTGGGCGAATGGCGTCGCCGTCCGCGAACTCGACTTCCACGACACTTTCCTTGCCGCCGACTACTCGCACCCAGGCGACAACATCCCGCCGATCCTGGCGGTCGCGCAGCACTCAGGCGTCGCTGGTGCCGACCTGGTTCGGGGTATCGCAACCGGTTACGAAATTCAGGTCGGCCTGGTCAAGGGCATCTGCCTGCATGAGCACAAGATCGACCACATAGCGCACCTGGGCCCATCCGCAGCCGCGGGAATCGGAACGCTGCTCAAGCTGTCCACCGAGGTGATCTACCAGGCGATTCAGCAGGCGCTGCACGTCACCACGACGACACGTCAGTCCCGCAAGGGAGAGATCTCCAGCTGGAAGGCCCACGCACCGGCCTTCGCCGGAAAGATGGCTGTTGAAGCAGTTGACCGCGCGATGCGGGGTGAGGGATCGCCCTCGCCGATCTACGAAGGTGAAGACGGCTTCATCGCCTGGATCCTTTCCGGCAAGGATGCGAAGTACACGGTTCCGTTACCCGGCCCGGGTGAGGCCAAGCACGGCATCCTGGAGACCTACACCAAGGAGCACTCCGCGGAGTATCAGAGCCAGGCCCTTATCGACCTGGCCCGCAGAATGGGCCCCAGGATCGGCGACCTGTCGAAGGTGAAGAAGGTCACCATCCACACTTCGCACCACACGCATTACGTGATCGGCACGGGTGCCCGCGATCCGCAGAAGATGGATCAGACGGCCAGCCGTGAAACGCTCGACCACTCGATCATGTACATCTTCGCGGTCGCCCTGGAAGACGGGGGCTGGCACCACGAACACTCCTACGCGCCTGAGCGCGCAGGCCGGCCCGAAACGGTTGCGCTCTGGCACAAGGTTGAAACCACCGAGGACCCGGAGTGGACCCGGCGCTACCACAGCACCGATCCAAATGAGCTGGCATTCGGTGGCCGGGTAGATGTCGAACTAAATGATGGCACTGTGATCACGGATGAGATCGCGGTCGCCGACGCGCACCCGCTCGGCGCCCGACCATTCGCACGGGAACAGTACGTAGCGAAGTTCCGCACCCTCGCAGACGGCGTCATCGCTGCCGGGGAACAGGATCGGTTCCTCGACCTGGCGCAGCGCCTGCCCGAACTCACAGCAGACGAGGTCGCCCAGTTGTCCTGGTCGGTCGCTGGCCTGCCTGCTGCGAACACGAAGGGGATCTTCTAATGCTAGGAGCGACATCCACAGCCGCCGAGCGGAGGCTTGCCCTGCGCAAGGGGCTCGCCGGCGATCAGATTCTTCGGTTTCCGGGAGCGATCAACCCGCTGACCGCGCAGCTGATCGAACAGCTCGGGTTCGACGGCGTCTATATCTCCGGCGGTGCCTTCTCCGCCGCCATGGGCGTGCCCGACATCGGGCTGACAACGCTTTCCGAGGTCACCGAACACGGGCAGCAGATCTCCCGCGTTACCAATCTGCCGTCTTTCATTGATGCCGACACCGGCTTCGGTGAGCCGATGAACGTAGCCCGCACCATTCAGTTACTGGAGGATGCCGGACTATCGGCATGCCACCTGGAAGACCAGGTCAATCCGAAGCGTTGCGGCCATCTGGACGGCAAGGACGTTGTATCCATCGAAGAGATGACAAAACGGATCCGCGCGGCCGTTCAGGGGCGACGGGACGAGAACTTCGTGATCTCTGCGCGGACCGATTCCCGGGCCGGCGAAGGACTGCCGGCGGCAATCGACCGGGCCAAGGCCTATGCCGATGCCGGCGCGGACCTGATCTTCCCGGAGGCGATGAAGGATCTCGGCGAGTTCGAGGCATTTGCCGAGGCGCTGGATGTGCCGATTCTTGCCAATATGACGGAGTTCGGCAAGAGTGAACTCTTCACGGCCAGTCAGTTGCAGGATGCCGGTGTGCAAATGGTGATCTACCCGGTAACCACGCTGCGGCTGGCAATGGGAGCCATTGAGGCAGGCCTGACCCAGATCCGTGACGAGGGAACGCAGGCGGGTGTCGTGGACAAGATGCAGACCAGGGCCCGGTTGTACGAAGTACTCGATTATGAGTCGTACAACAGCTTCGATTCCGACGTCTTCAATTTCACTCTTTGAGAAACGCAAGAGGCAAGGGAGTTCAAGAAATGGCAGAAGAGAATATTCACAAGGGACTTGCCGGCGTCGTCGTCGACACAACTTCGATCTCGAAGGTTGTGCAGGAGACCAACTCCCTGACGTACCGGGGGTATCCGGTACAGGAACTCGCGGCGAGCCGCTCATTCGAAGAGGTCGCCTATCTGATCTGGAACGGCGAGCTGCCGAGTGAGGAGCAGCTACGGGAATTCACCGCCCGTGAACGCTCGCAGCGCCAGGTCGACCCACGAGTCATCGAACTGATTCTCGGCCTGCCGAAGGACGCGCACCCGATGCAGGTCCTGCGTACAGCGGTGTCGTATCTCGGCGCGGCCGATCCGAAAGCCGAGGAAGACGGCACGGAAGCGAATCAGGCCAAGGCCGAGCGCCTCCTGGCCCAGATCCCGACACTTGTGGCCGTCGACCATCGGCGCCGGCACGGACTCGAACCGATTGCCCCGGACTCCGAGCTAGGCTTCAGCGCCAACTTCTTCCAGATGACCTTCGGCGAGGTGCCTGAGGACGAGGTTGTGCGCGCGTTCGACATCTCGATGATCCTGTACGCCGAGCACAGCTTCAACGCCTCGACCTTCACGGCGCGCGTTATTACCTCCACGTTGTCCGATCTGTACAGCGCGGTCACCGGAGCTATCGGCGCGCTCAAGGGGCCGTTGCATGGCGGCGCCAACGAGGCAGTCATGGCGATGCTCGAAGAGGTAAAGACGGCCGACCGCGCGGCCGAGTGGCTCGATGAAGCGTTGAGCAGCAAGAAGAAGATCATGGGGTTCGGACACAGGGTCTACAAGAACGGCGACTCCCGGGTGCCGACCATGCGGGCGGCCTTCGAAAAGATGGCGGCGGTCAAGGGCGCCGATGATCTGCTCGCGCTGTACAACGCCTTCGAAAAGGACTTCGTCGATCGCAAGGGCATCTATCCGAATCTGGACTACCCGTCGGGGCCGGCTTACCACCTGATGGGCTTCGACACCGAGGCGTTCACACCGATCTTCGTGATGGCGCGGATCACCGGCTGGACCGCGCACATCATGGAGCAGCAGGCCTCCAATGCACTGATTCGCCCGCTGAGCGCCTACAACGGGGAAGACCAACGCCAGGTTCCGAGCAAGGACTAAGGTGACGCCGAGCGTGTCAGGGTTCGACGTCGCACGCACTGGCGGCGTCGCAACCCTGACGATTGATCGTCCCCGCAAGCTCAACGCGCTGACCACCGCCATGTGGCAGGCAATCCCGGGGATACTGGATGAGCTTGCCACAGCCGCAGACATCGATGTCCTGGTCATTCGGGGCAGCGGCGGCAACTTCAGTGCTGGATCGGATATTTACGACCTTCCGGATGACCTCCAAACATTCTGGAAGATCAATTCCGCCGCAGACGCCGCGATTGCCGGATTTCCGCTGCCGACAATCGCTGCAATTGAGGGCGTGTGCGTGGGCGGCGGGAGCGAGATCGCCGTCGCGTGCGACCTTCGCGTGGCCACGCCTTCGGCCCGGTTCGGCATCACGGCGAGCAAACTGGGTGTGCTCTATCCGAGCGGGCCGACGGAGCGTCTGAAAGAGCTGGTCGGGCCCGGCGCCGCTCGCCGGATTCTGCTCACCGGGGAACAGCTGGACGCCGAGACGGCCCAGCAACTCGGCCTGGTCGACTACCTGTGCGACGACGTGTCGGCCAAGGTTACGGAGCTCGCAGGCACCTTGCAGGACCGCTCGTCGCTCAGTCTGTTTTTCACGAAGCAGGCGCTGCTCGGCAATCACCTGGAGGCTGACGAAGCGCTGTCCGGCGCGGCGGCGGACGAACTCCGTGAGGGCAAGGCCGCCTTCGCCGAGAAGCGCGCCCCGCGTTTTCCCGCCCATGGCGTCCTTCAACGGCCTGGATGGCACCGACGGGCACGCTGAGTTCGCCCGAAGCCGATATATTTAGTATTTATGCGCTTAGCAGTTCTCGACGTCGGTTCCAACACCGTCCATTTGCTCGTGGTTGACGCCCATCAAGGCGCCCGGCCGCTACCTGCCACATCCCACAAGGAGCTGCTGCGCCTCGCGGAATACCTCGGACCCGACGGCAGTATCTCTGAGGTCGGTGAACGAATGCTGATCGACTTCGTTCACGAAGCGCTGACCATCGCGGAGGACCAGGGCGCCGAAGCTGTGGTTTCGTTCGCCACGTCGGCGATTCGCGAAGCCCCCAACGGCGCACAGGTCCTTGCCCGGGTCAAAAAGCAGACCGGTGTTGACCTCACGGTGCTTTCCGGCAGCGACGAAGCCCGGCTCACCTTCCTGGCGACCCGCCGGTGGTTCGGCTGGTCGGCGGGCCACATCATGCTCTTCGATATCGGCGGCGGTTCGCTGGAGATCGCAGCAGGCGGCGATGAGACTGCTGACTGCGCCGTCTCGGTGCCGCTGGGCGCCGGACGACTGACGAATGACTGGTTCTCCAGCGATCTGCCCACCCCCGAGGAGATAGCCACCGTGCGCCGGCATGCGCGGACCACGATCGGAAAGGTAGCCCGCGACGTCATCCGGGCCGGCAGGCCCGATCGGGTCGTCGGCAGCTCGAAAACATTCCGTTCACTCGCCCGGTTGACCGGGGCGGCGCCCTCGGCCGACGGCATCCACGTGCCCCGCTACCTGCGGCACAAGGACCTGGCCGAACTCACCCCGAGACTCGCCGCACTGACCCCGCAGGAGCGAGCCCAGCTGCCCGGGGTGTCCGAGGCGCGAGCCCAGCAGGTTCTGGCCGGAGCCATAGTCGCCGAGGCCGCCTGCGCTGTTTTCGATGTCGACGAGATTCAGATCTGCCCATGGGCGCTCCGCGAGGGCGTTATTCTGCGAAAGTTGGACAAGATGACCGAGGAGCAATCCCCATCACCGCGAACCGTCGCGGTAGCCTGAGGAAGCCATGGCTGAAGACACGTACACGCATGGGCATCATCCGAGCGTTCTGCGCGCGCATAGTTGGCGGACGGCCGAAAACTCGGCGGCGTACCTTCTCTCCTCGCTGACGTCGACGGATCGGCTGCTCGACGTCGGTTGCGGTCCGGGCACGATAACCATCGGCTTCGCCGAAAGAGTCCGCGAAGTAGTCGGAATTGATGCGGCCGCGGAACCGCTCACGGGAGCTACGGCTCTTGCGGCAGAGCATGGGCTGCACAATGTGGAGTTCGGCGTGGGCGATGTGTACTCACTTGACTTCGACGACAACAGCTTCGATGTGGTCCATGCCCACCAGGTGTTGCAGCACTTGTCGGACCCGGTTCGGGCACTGCGCGAAATGGCGAGGGTGGCCCGGCCCGGTGGCATTGTCGCGGTACGTGATGCCGACTACTCCGGAATGATCTGGTATCCGATGCCGGCCGAGCTCGATGAATGGATGACGCTGTACCAGAAGGTAGCGCGCTCGAACTCGGCTGAGCCGGATGCGGGGCGCAGGCTGCTGTCCTGGGCGAAGCAGGCCGGGTTCACCGACATCGTGGCCACCGCCGACACCTGGTGCTACGCCAGCGACGAGGAGCGTGCCTGGTGGGGTGGTAGCTGGGCCGAACGTGTGGTGAATTCGAGCTTCGCCAAACAGGCGATCGAACGTGGCTTCGCCGATCCGGCGAAGCTGGAAGAGCTAAGCCGGGCTTGGGGCGACTGGGCCCAATCAGACGACGGCTGGTTCGCCATCGTGAACGGGGAAGTGCTGTGCCGGGTGCCGGACGAGCCCAGGAGTTTTGGCACCGGCGGGGCTGAACGGACTAATCTAGCGAAGTGACAAGCGCAGAAAGTCCCAGAGGGACGAGGAAGTCCGGTGCACGACCCGCCTTGACGTCGAAGAACTCGGCAAAGGCAAGGGCCGCACGGCATCGTGCCGTCCGGGCCGAATCTGCCCCGGACCTGGGTCCGACGACGCAGGGAGCCAACCGGATTCCGGTCGGCCTGTCGTCGTCGGCGGTGTACCCGTTGTCGATATCGGAGTGTTTCGCGGTCGCCGCCGATCTCGGGTACGACGGGGTCGAGGTCATGGTGTCGAGCAACTCGATCAGCCAGGACCCCAAGGCGATCCGCAACCTCTGCGAGCACTATGGACTGCCGGTGCTGTCGATCCATGCGCCGACCCTGCTGGTGATGCAGCGGGTGTGGGGGAAGGACCCCTGGACGAAGATCGAGCGTTCGTCCGAGCTGGCCGCCGAAGTCGGAGCCGACACCGTCGTCGTGCACCCGCCGTTTCGCTGGCAGGGATCCTACGCCGAGGGATTCCACGAGGGTGTGCGAAGGATCAGCAAGGACTACGGCATCAACGTTGCCGTGGAGAACATGTTCCCGTGGCGCACCGGGGTACGCGAAGTGATGGTGTACCTGCCGGACTGGAACCCGGTGGATGAGGACTACGACAAGATAACCGTTGATTTCTCCCATGCGGCCACGGCGGGTTCCGACATCCTCGGAATGATCGACACCCTCGGCGACCGGCTCGCTCACATCCACCTGGCTGACGGCTCCGGGTCGCTCAAGGACGAGCATCTGGCGCCGGGTCACGGGAACCAGCCATGCGCGGAGGCGCTGCAGAAATTGAGCCACAGCGACTGGACCGGAGCGGTAGTCGCCGAAGTCAACACCCGGCGGTGCCGGACCATAGCGGAGCGCGACGACCTGCTGCTGCACACGCTGAGTTTTGCTCGCGAGCATCTAGGACAGCTAAGCCATGACTGATCCAACCGTTGCCGTACTCGGCGTAGGCTCGATGGGCGAGGCGCTGCTCAGTGGGATTCTCCGGGCCGGGCTGCCGGCCGGTAGCGTCACAGCCACCGTGCGAAGCCCTGATCGCGCCAGCGAACTGCGTCAGCGCACCGGCGTGACTGTGCTCGATACCTCAGCGGATGCCGCTGCCAATCAGAGCGCTGCCCGCGAGGCGGATATCGTGATTCTGGCGGTTAAGCCGCACGGAATCCTTGACCTTGCGTCCGAGATCTCCGACGCGGTCACTCGGGACTGCGTTGTGATCAGCGTGGCAGCCGGCATCACCACGTCCGCCATCGAAACACGACTGCCGGGTGCGGCAGTGGTGCGGGCGATGCCGAACACGCCTTCGCTTGTAGGTGCGGGCGTTGTTGCGATCGCCGCGGGGGAGTCCGCCGACCAGGATGCGCTCGATCGTGCTGCCGCCATCCTGGCCGGTGCCGGAATGACCCGTCAGGTCCGGGAGGATCAGCTTGACGCGGTGACGGCGATCTCCGGGTCTGGACCGGCGTACTTCTTCCTGCTCGCGGAAGCACTGGTCGATGCAGGGCAGCAGCTGGGCCTCGATCCGGAGACGGCGAAGGCGCTTGTGGTGGGCACAGCAGCGGGCGCCGGAGCCCTGATGGAGCAGACGGGCAAGGATCCCGCGCAGCTGCGCGAACAGGTCACCAGCCCGGGCGGAACCACGAAGGCGGCGCTGGACGTGTTTGAGGAACATGGCCTTCGCGAAATCGCGCTGGCGGCCGCACAGGCGGCTGCGCGGCGATCCGCCGAACTTTCCAGCTAGCCGGGCCCGCGGTGGAGCTGGGCCGGACTGGCGACCTCAGGGCCGGGACGCGAACCGATTCAGCAGATCCACGTGGCCGGCGACGATCAGCATGTCCTGCGCGTTGATCTGAGTCTCCGGTGTTGCGTAGGTGAAGTCCTGTCCGGGTGTCTTGATGCCGACAACCGTGACGCCGTACTTTTTGCGAATTGCCGATTCGCGCAGGCTGAAACCCTGCACTTCCCTTGGTGGACGCATTTTCACCACGCCGAAGAAGCCCTCGTCGAACTCGATGTAGTCGAGCATCCGGCTGGACACCAGGTGGGCGACCCGATTGCCCGCGTCAGTCTCCGGGTAAAGCACATGATGGGCGCCGATCCGGCTGAGGATCTTGCCGTGCGACTGACTGATCGCCTTGGCCCAGATCTGTTCGATGCCAAGGTCCACCAGGTTCGCCGTGGTCAGCACGCTAGCCTCGATCGATGTGCCGATGCCGACCACCGCGACGCTGAATTCGCCCGCCCCGGCCTGCCGCAGTGCTTCGATGTTCGTGGCGTCTGCCTCAACAACGTGGGTAAGCCGTCCGGACCAGTCCTGCACCATCTGGGCGTCCCGCTCGATGGCAAGCACCTCCCGCCCGAGCTGGCTCAGCCGTGCGGCGGTCGCCGAGCCGAATCGGCCGAGGCCGATCACGAGCACGGGTGTGTGCGATGTATCCGATTTAGCCAACGATTGGCCTTTCTTCCGGGTAGCGATACAGCCGCTGCCGCTCTCGCAGTGCGAGCGCGGCGGCCAGCGTAATCGTACCGATTCTGCCGAGGAACATCACGACGGAGAGCACGTAGAGCCCGGATGGCGGGAGCTGCTCGGTGACTCCTGAGGTCAGCCCGCAGGTTGCGAACGCGGAAATGACCTCGAACAGGACGAGATCCAGCGGTAGCTCCGACAGATTGAGCAAGGTGATCGTCGCGACGGAGACGATCGTCGCGCCCGCCAGCGTGACAGAGACGCCAAGTCGCAGGGTGGCCGGAGGTATCCGGCGGCCGAACACCTCGACGTGCTCCAGGCCGCGGGCCTCAGCAAATGCGGCGAGGAACATCACGGCAAGCGTGGTGACCTTGATGCCGCCCGCAGTGGACGCCGAACCGCCGCCGATGAACATCAGCATGTCGAGAACGACGTGTGATGACTGATGCATCTCTGACAGGTCCATCGTGGCGAAGCCACCGGAACGGGGCATAACGGCCGCGAAGATGGTCTCCAGTACTGTCTGTCCCGCAGCGTCATCGCCAAGTGTCTTGGGGTTGTTCCATTCGAAGGCGCCGATAGCCAGGGCGCCCAGAACGACGAGCGCCGCAGAGGTCACCAAGGTGAGCTTGGTATGCAGATCCCAGGACTTCGGCGACCACAGGTGAAGCGCGACAGTGAGGATCACCGGGAAGCCGAGCGCGCCAACGAAAACCCCGATCATCAGCGGAATCAGAATCCATGGGTCGTCGGCGAACGCGGCAGCACCGCCGGGGTGAATGGTGAATCCCGCGTTGTTGAAGGCGGATATCGAGTAAAAGACGCTGTGCCAGGCAGCGTCACCGACCGCTTCGCCACGGATGATGAATCGTGGAAACATCGCCAGCGCCAGAACTGCCTCGGAGATCAACGACGCCAGGGCAACAGCACGGAGCAGGCTGCCGACCTCGCCGAGCCGGAGTGCCTTGGTCTCCTGCGCGGCGATCAGACGCTGTCGCAGGCCCAGCCTCCTGGAAACGGCCAGGCCCATGATCGAGGCAAGGGTGAGGATTCCCAGTCCGCCGAGCTGGATGGCGAGGGTGATGACGGAAACACCGAAAGCAGACCAGTATTCCTCGGTAACCACAGGCGTCAGCCCTGTCACGCAGACCGCTGACACGGCGACGAACACTGCATGGGAAAGTTCCGCCATTTCGCCCGAGCGGGTCGATATCGGCAACATCAACAGGCCGACGAATACAAGTACGACGGCGGTGAACGTCACCAGGGCCAGCCGGGCCGGTGAACTCTTGGCGACGTCGTCGACGAAGTCGCGCACAGCGGTGACCGGTGCCAAAACGGTACGACGAAGCAAGGCTGGCTGACCGTCGGCGCCAGGTCGTGTGGCCATCGAGAACCCCTTCATCTGCTGCTAAGACGCTACCCGAGTCTAAGCGGGACAGACGTCGATCGCCGCGACGGTTAGGGTAACAAGCATGGTCGAGCAACAAATGCCGCTTTACATTGTCTGGGACAAGGTATTCGGGCAGTACAACTTCGGGCCCACGCACCCCATGCATCCGCTGCGCCTCGACCTTACAGCGCGGTTGTGCGAGGATTTCGGCCTCTTCGACCTGCGAAACGTCACAGTGCACTCTGCCTCGGTCGCGACCGACGAGCTGCTCGAGACTGTACACAGCAGCGAGTACATTTCCGCCATCCGTGCTGCCGAGAGCACCAGCAGCGTCGATGACGCCGTCCGGATCCGGTATGGCGTCGGAACTGATGACGTGCCGCGATTCGACCACATTCACGAAGCATCCGCCCGGATCGTGCAGGGCAGCGTGCAGGCTGCCCAGGCGATCGTCTCGGGGGAGGCGGTGCACGCAGTGAACTTCAGCGGCGGCATGCACCACGCCAGGCGGGACAAGGCCAGCGGTTTTTGCGTATACAACGATGTTGCCGCGGCGATCACGCATCTGCTCGACTCCGGTGTGCAGAAGGTCGCCTACATCGATATCGACGCTCATCACGGCGACGGGACAGAGTCGATTTTCTGGGACGACCCAAGGGTGCTCACGATTTCTCTGCACGAAACCGGACGGATGCTGTTCCCAGGCACCGGCTTCGCCGATGAAATCGGCGGCAGCTCCGCCGAGGCCAGCGCGGTCAACGTTGCCCTCCCGCCACGTACCTCCGACAGTGATTGGCTGAGGGCGTTCGACGCCATTGTTCCACCGTTGATCGGTGCGTTCGAGCCCGAGGTGATCGTGAGTCAGCATGGCTGTGACGGCCACCTGCATGATCCGCTGACCCACCTGAGGCTCAGCGTCGATGCCCTCCGGCAGGCCGCGATCATGATCGATGAGCTCGCAGCCGCGCATTGCGGCAACCGGTGGCTGGCGGTTGGCGGTGGCGGGTATGACCTTCTGGACGCCGTGCCACGGAGCTGGGCCCACCTCGTGGCGATAGCCGCCGGCAAGCCGATCGCGGTTACGGCCCAGACACCGGAAAGCTGGCGTGATTACGTTCATGAGCGCTCCCAGCGGGATGCCCCACGGCTGATGGGTGACGAGGTCGAGCTCTGGTGGCGTTCCTGGAAAGTGGGCTTCGACCCGAACAATGAACTGGATCGGGCGGTGATGGCGACTAAAAAGAGCGTCTTCCCGTTTCACGGGCTCGACCCGTACTTTGATTAAGAATTGCCAACAACTTTCCCAACTACCACTTCTGGCACTAAAGTAGAGGAGCGACACGCCGACGCCATGCAGAGCTTCCTTTCCGCCCGGTGAAGTTTGTCGTTATAGCCGCGCGAAGCTGCCTGCCGATCGGTGGGCCGAGCGGCTAAGAAGAGAACGGGTGGAAAGTAACGTGGCAGGACTGTCCCAGATGCAGTTCCTCACCGTGGCCGAGGTCGCCGCGATGATGCGTGTCTCAAAGATGACCGTGTATCGCCTGGTGCATGCCGGGGAGTTACCGGCCGTCCGTTTCGGGCGCTCGTACCGGGTGCCTGAAGATGCCGTGCAGAAGTACCTTCAGTCGGCCTATATCGACCCCGGGCAGAGCCAGGGATCGGCAGGGTAGCCCGAGTCGCGAGGCACGGCTTTTTTTGTTTTCCGCTTCCGGAAGGTATTCTTCGGAGGGGTCGTTCAGCACCAAACTTGTGAAAAGGATGTCACGTGGGTTCAGTAATTAAGAAGCGTCGCAAGCGGATGGCTAAGAAGAAGCACCGTAAACTGCTGCGGAAGACGCGCCACCAGCGCCGCAACAAGAAGTGACTTTGGCCTGAAATCTTGGGTTTTCGAAGGTGCCTGTCAGCGTGTGCTGGCAGGCACTTTTGCGTCTGAACGCTTAGTCCTACTCTTGCTCGAACTGGCCGATCGAGCGGCGACCGCGCAGTCGTCGCCAGGCGCGCCATCCGCCGTAGAGTGCCCCGGCGCCGGCGAAGCCCTGGATCGCCCGCTTTGTGTTCCGGCCGGCGGTGCGGAAATCCCTGACCTCCCAGCCGTGTGCTTCCGCGTAGATGCGCAGCTTGAGGTCCGGATTGATCGCGAAGGGGTTGCCAACCAGGGAAAGCATCGGAATGTCGTTGGCCGAATCGCTGTATGCGTAGCTGATCGAAAGGTCGAAGCCATGCTCTGCGGCAAGCGCCTGCACGGCTGCGGCCTTCGCTTCCCCGTGCAGTACCTGTCCGGTCAGCTGCCCGGTGTAGACGCCGTCGACGTGCTCAGCAACTGTGCCCAGTCCACCGGTCACCCCTAATCGGGCCGCGATCACTTCGGCGATCTCGACCGGCGTTGCTGTCACAAGCCATACCTGTTGGTCATTGTTCAAGTGATCTGCCGACAACTGCTTCGTACCGGGCCAGATTTTTGAATCCATGAACTCGTCGTACACCTCTTCGCCGATCTGCCTGATGTCGGCGACCGTGTATCCGGCCACGAATGAGAGCGCTCGCTGGCGGACCTCCTCGAGGTTGACGGTGTGCTCGCCGCGGGCGATGAATTTCACCTGCTGCCAGGCGAACTGGGCCAAGTCCCGGTAGCTCAGCAGTCGCCGTTGCCGCATTCCGCGGGCGAGATGGAAGAGACTGGCCCCACGCATGAAAGTGTTGTCAACGTCGAAAAATGCTGCGGCGGTAGAGGGCTCGGCCGCTGCCGGGGTGGAGCCCTGTCCTCCGACCTCGGAAATCGGCATGGCATTACCCTAGCAATTATGAGTGAGGTTCTTTTAGTTTCCCGCGCCAACTGCCACCTCTGCGACGAGGCGCGGCCGATCGTGCAGGCGGTGGCACGGGAGACCGGTCACCACTTTGCTGAGGTCGACGTCGACCAGGATGCCCAGCTGCGGTCGAAGTATTCGGACGAGGTGCCGGTGGTGCTGATCGACGGTGTCCAGCACGCGTTTTGGCGAGTGGACGCCGACCGGTTGCGAAAGGCGCTGGCGCCGGAGTCCGGATCTTCCTGACTGACCGGGCGAGCCGGATGTGAAGCCCGTCACTGTCCGGGTGTGCCGAGCCCTTAGATTGCGCCGCTGGAGCACATTTCAGGGGATTCGTCCACTTTGTGCTTCCCTTCACAAGCGCCTAGGCTGGATCGCATAGTATCGCAGTTCGATTCAGCCGAGGAGACACCGACCCCCTTGTCGCAGTCCGAGTCCGCAGATCGGGTGGGCTGGCCGGCGGTTATCGCCAAGCCAGGCACCGATAAGGATGGAACCGTTTTTGATGCCGAGCGTGGCATTCCGGACGCCACCGTCGCGAGGCTTCCGGTCTATTTGCGAGCGCTCAGCACACTTGCGGAAGACGGCGTGATCACTGTGTCCTCCGAAGACCTCGCTGAGGTCGCCGGCGTGAACTCGTCCAAGCTGCGCAAGGACCTCTCGTATCTCGGCTCCTACGGAACCCGGGGCGTCGGATACGAGGTCAAGGTCCTGGTTGAGCAGATCTCGGAAAACCTCGGTTTGAGCCAGGACTGGAACGTCGCCATCTTCGGTGCCGGAAACCTCGGAACCGCCCTCGCGCAGTACTCCGGCTTCGCCTCAAGGGGCTTCACAGTTGTCGCCATGTTCGACGCCGACGAGGCAATCGTCGGAACGACCGTCTCCGGCGTCCTGGTGCGCAGCATCGATGACCTCGAAACAGTTATCGATCAAACCGGGGCACACCTTGCGGTGCTGGCCGTTCCCGGCCCGGTAGCGCAGGAAATCTGCGATCGGGCGGTTGCTGCCGGTATCCGCGGAATTCTTAATTTCGCCCCGAGCGTGCTGCAGGTGCCTGACTGGGTCCAGTTGCGAAAAGTCGACCTGTCGATCGAACTCCAGATTCTCGCCTTTCACGCGCAACGTGCCGCGGCCGACGAACTGGTCATGGCCAAGGAGTTGTCCTAGATGGCCTTCCTCATCGTAGGAATCTCGCATCGCTCTGCTCCGATGTCGGTGCTGGAGAAGGCTGCGCTCTCTGAGTCGCAGGTCCGCGAGCTGAGCCGGGCGATCGCCGAAGGTGGCTACGTCAACGGTGTCGCCGTGCTGGCTACCTGTAACCGGTTGGAGATAATTGCCGACGTCAGCACCTTCCACGGCGGTCTCGCCGACCTGGGGGGTGCGCTGGTCGACGCGATCCGCACTGAATGGACGACGCTCAGCGAGCACCTTTATGTGCACTACGAAGAGCGGGCGGTCGAACACCTGCTCACCGTGGCTTGCGGCCTGGACTCGATGGCGGTCGGCGAGGCGCAGATCCTTGGTCAGCTCCGCGCGACTCTTTCGCTGGGACAGGCCGAAGGAAACCTGAGCAGTGAGCTGGGACGCATTCTTCAGCAGGCGCTGCGGGTGGGCAAGCGGGCGCATTCCGAAACTGGCCTGGACCGGGTGGCCCAATCACTGCTGAGCGGCGCGCTCGACTCGGCACCCGGCTGGCTCGGCGATCTGGGCGCGGTGAACGCACTCGTGGTCGGCGCCGGCGCGATGAGCAGCCTTGTGGTTGCGAACCTCAGCAGGCTCGGCGTCGGACGGATCGCCATTGCCAACCGCAGCCTTGACGGCGCGCAACGCCTCGCCGCTACGGTCGCCGGCCGAGCGGTCGAACTGGATCGGGACACGCTGGTTGCCGAAGTGGCGGACGCGGACCTGATCGTCTCCTGCACCGGAGCCAGGGGCACAATCATCGGGGCCGACTCAGTCGCCGCTGCTCGCGAACTGCGCACGACGCGCGACCTTCGCACGACCCGGTCGGTGCAGCGAGGGGATGCGCATGCCCGGCGCCGGCAGTTCTTTGTCGACCTGGCGCTTCCTCGCGATATCGCCCCCGAAGTTGGCGACATCGACGACGTCAGGCTGGTGGGGCTTGAGGAGCTCAGCCGGATTTTCGCCGCCGGTCCGCATCACGATGCCGCCGACGTCACGAATGCGATTGCCGCGGTTCGCGCCATCATCGCGAGTGAGACCGCAAAGCTGATCAGCAAGCGGCGCGCCAATTCGGTTGCGCCGACGGTGATAGCGCTGCGCGGCCGGGCAAAGGCTGTCCGCGACAAGGAGTTCGCGCGGCTTGCTGCCCGTCTCGGCCCGGACGTTGATGCGAGAGTTCTCGACGAGGTGCGCAAGAGCATGCACCGGCTGGCCGACAAGCTGATGCACACGCCGACGGTCCGGGTGAAGGAACTCGCCGCGGAACCTGGTGGTGGGAGCTACGCCGATGCACTCCGGGCGCTTTTCGACCTCTCGATCGATGCCACCGGTCCGCTAGACGTACTGCCGTTACCGGGCACCGTGTTCGACAGCGAGCAGCTGCAGCATTTGCCAGGCAACATTTCGATTCAGGAGAAGTCATGACCACCCCAGTTCTGCGCCTGGGCACTCGGCGCAGCAAACTCGCCCGGACACAGTCGAAGCTGGTAGGCGAGCGACTGACCGCGGTGACGGGGATCCCGGTCGAGCTCGTCGATATCGTGACCGAGGGTGATGTCAACCGGGCGCCGCTGGTCACGATGGGCGGCGCAGGAGTCTTCGTCTCCGCCGTACGGGACGCGCTGCTTCGCGGCGAGGTCGACTTCGTCGTGCACTCGCTGAAGGACCTGCCGACGACCCCGGAACCCGGAATCGACCTGGTCGCGGTGCCCGGACGGGAAGATCCTCGGGACGCCCTGATCGCCCGCGACAATCTGACCCTTGGCGAGCTTCCGGTTGGCTCGAAGGTGGCGACCGGCTCGCCCCGCCGTCAGGTTCAGCTTGAGGCGCTTGGGTTCGGCATCGAGGTGATCGGGATTCGCGGAAACGTCGGAACCAGAATCGAGGCCGTGACCTCAGGGGCTGCTGATGCCGTTGTGCTGGCGAATGCAGGCCTGCGCCGGCTCGGTGAAACTGATCGGATCACCGAGGTGATCGATCCTCTGCAGATGTTGCCGGCTCCGGGCCAGGGCGCCCTCGCCGTCGAATGCCGCGCCATCACGGCGACCAGCACGGACCAGGAACGTTTCATCGCCAAGGCGCTGGCCGAACTCGACGACGCGGAAAGCCGTGCGTGCGTCATCGCCGAGCGGGCCGTGCTGTCCCGGGCCGAGGCCGGCTGCTCTGCCCCGCTGGGGGCGCTGGCCGAGGTGGTCGAAGGCGACGCCGGTCTCGAGCTGTCGCTGGCGGCAGTATTGGCAGATGCCGACGGGCATCTGATTCGTCATTCCGTGCAGGGCCGGGTGGTTGACGCCCGCACGCTTGGCGAGGAACTGGCCGACCTGCTGCTCGAGCGGATCGATGGCAACTTACCCACCACAATGTCCACTAAAGGAGCTTGACTGTGAGCACGGTTAAAGCCAATAGCAAGCCGCTGGGATCCATTAGCTTCGTCGGTGTGGGTCCCGGAGACCTTGGTCTTCTCACAGTGCGAGCGATTGAGGCGATCGAGCAAGCCGGTGCGATCATCTACGACCGCGATATTTACGCCGCGGTCGTCGAACGGTACGCGAAGAACGATGCCGAGCTGATCGGCATCGAAGCCGATGCCGCGTCGCTTCCGATGTCCAACGCGGCCCGAGCCAAACGACTGGTCAAGGCAGCGAAGGACCACGGTCATGTTGTGCGGCTGCTGGATGGCGATGGCGCCGTTTTCGCCGGTCTCGCCGAAGAAGGGCTGGCGTGCCGCAAGGCCGGCATCCAGTTCGAGGTTGTGCCGGGCGTTTCAATTCCGGCGGCAGTGGCTTCGTACGCCGGTGTCCCGCTGACCGCTGATGGGGTTCGCGGAGTGCACGTGGTGCAGGCCGGGCCCCAGGCCGTGCAGAACGTCGTCAGTGGAAAGAAGACTTCCAACGTGCTGCTCGGTTCAGCCGGGGAACTGATTGAAACCTCGGCCGCGATGATCGAGGACGGCTGGAAGCCCGAGACGCCGATAGTGATCAGTGCTGACGGCACGCGTGTTTCGCAGGCCTCGGTCGAGACCACTCTGGCCGAGGTCAAGCCGCAGTTGGCTGCGCTGGCCCGGCGCCGTGAGCTGGGTACCGACCTGGTTGCGATGCTCGGTCCGGGGATCGCACATCGGGCGGCCCTTTCCTGGTTTGAGACCAAACCGCTGTTTGGCTGGAACGTCCTGGTGCCGCGCACCAAGGATCAGTCCACATCCACCACGGAACGACTTACCGAGTTCGGCGCTGTCAGTACCATCGTCCCGACTATTTCCGTCGAGCCGCCGCGGACGCCGCAGCAAATGGAGAAGGCAATCAAGGGGCTGGTCACCGGCCGCTACGAATGGGTCGGTTTCACCTCGGTTAACGCGGTTCGCGCCGTCAAGGAGAAGTTCAGCGAATTCGGCCTGGATGCGCGGGCATTCGCGGGGCTGAAAATCGCGGCAGTCGGTGGAGTAACCGCTCAAGCCCTGCGCGACTGGGGCATCGAACCGGACCTCGTTCCGAGTGGTGAACAGTCTGCCAAGGGACTTCTGGTTGACTGGCCGCCATTCGACAAGGTGCTCGACCCGATCAACCGGGTGTTCCTGCCGCGTGCTGACATTGCCACCGAGACGCTCGTGGCCGGTCTGCAGGAAGGCGGATGGGAAGTGGACGACGTCACCGCCTACCGCACGGTCCGCGCGTCGCCGCCCCCCGCGCCGGTTCGTGAGGCGATCAAGAACGGAACCTTCGACGCCGTGCTTTTCACCTCCTCGTCTACGGTTCGCAACCTGGTCGGCATCGCCGGAAAGCCGCATGCGAGCTGCGTTATCGCGTGCATCGGCCCGGCTACAGCCAAGACCGCCGAAGAACATGGGCTCAGGGTCGACGTGCTGGCAAGCGAAACCAACGCGATCTCGCTGGTGGAAAGCCTTGCCGACTTTGCTCAGTCCGCCCGGGACGCCGCGATCGAGGCAGGCGAACCCGTCCTGCGGCCGAGCCAGCGCAAGGGTGCCGCGCGCCGGAGGGCCCGTTAGATGGCGGCCGTCGACCTGGAACAGCGGCCGCGCCGGTTGCGCACCACCCCGGCCATCCGCCGGTTGGTCTCCGAGCATCGCCTGCACGCAGCGGACCTGGTGCTCCCGATGTTCGTCAAGGAAGGCATCGAGACGCCGATTGACCTGACAACCATGCCGGGCGTTCGGCAGCACACGCTTGACTCCCTCGTCGCCGCAGCCAAGGAAGCCGTTGCGGCTGGCGTCGGAGGGCTGATGCTGTTCGGCATCCCTTCGCTGCGAGACGCCGAGGGAAGTCAGGCCGACGCACCCGACGGCATCCTCAACCGTGCCATCTCCGCGCTGGCCGAGGCAGTCGGCGATGAAACGGTGATCATGGCTGATCTTTGCCTCGACGAGTTCACCGATCACGGTCACTGCGGCGTGCTCGACGACGCAGGCGTGGTGGACAACGACGCGACACTCGAGCGCTATGCCTCGATGGCGCTGGCCCAGGCCCGGGCGGGCGCCTCTGTTCTTGGCCTGTCGGGGATGATGGACGGCCAGGTCGCGCACGTCCGCGCCGCCCTTGACGCGTACGGATTCATTGATGTGGTCATCCTGGCGTACGCCGCTAAGTTTTCTTCCGCGTTCTATGGCCCGTTCCGTGAGGCGGTGGAATCCCAGCTCAAGGGCGATCGCCGCACCTACCAGCAGGACGCAGCGAACGGACGCGAGGCCGGGCGGGAGGTCCGGCTGGACATCGAGCAGGGCGCCGACATCGTGATGGTGAAACCCGGGATGCCGTATCTCGATGTGCTTGCCGACATTTCCGCGCACGTCGATGTCCCGGTGTGGAGTTATCAGATCTCCGGCGAGTACGCGATGATCGAGCTAGCGGCCGCGGCCGGGGCAATCGAACGCTGGCCGGCGATCATTGAATCGCTGCTCGGATTCAAGCGCGCCGGTGCAGACGTGATCCTGACCTACTGGGCGACCGAGGTTGCGCAGAGCCTGACCGGCGGAACCGGCACACGCGTGCCGCGCACTTCCGAAGACTGACGCATGCCGCACACTTCCTAACCGGAGTGAGTATTGTTTAGTTCATGTCGAATCACGTCGCTGAGGCCGTTGATGTCGGAAAAGACGATGTCGAATGGTTGTCCGCAAGCGAGCAGCACGCCTGGCGCAATTACATGGAAGCCAGCCTGCTGCTGATGGCGCAGCTCGACCAGGAACTGCGGGCATCGCACGGCATAGGCCTAAGCGAGTATGAGCTTCTGGTCCGGCTCAGCGAGCAGCCGGAACACTCGATGCGGATGGCCGTGCTCGCCAGGGACGTGGCGATCTCCCGATCGCGACTGACGCATATCGTCGGCAGAATGGAACTCCGTGGCCTCCTGGTGCGCAGCGCCATCCGGGAAGACGGCCGGGGAGTGCTGTGCCGGATGACGAAGGCCGGTTATGCCTTGCTGCAGGATTCCGCGCCCGTGCATGTTCGCGGGGTTCGACGCCATGTGATCGACCGGCTTACCGAACGTGAAATCGCTGTGATGGGCCGCGCGATGGAATCGATGTCGAACCACCTCCGGGAACTCCGGTCGCTCTGAATCGGCGTCTCTCGTCAACCGGGCGAATCGCCTCACCGGGCGTGTGCGTCACAATGGACTGGTGAGTGAGAACCAGCCAACGCCAGTAACCCAGCCAGTCAGCCACAGCACAGCGAAATCAGAGGCGCTGTTCGCCCGCGCCCAGGCCGTGACCCCTGGGGGCGTCAACTCGCCCGTCCGGGCCTTCCATGCGGTTGGCGGCACGCCGCGCTTCATGGCCTCCGCCCGCGGCGCCCTGATGACGGACGTCGATGGCCGTGAGTACGTTGACCTGATCGGTTCCTGGGGGCCGATGATCCTTGGCCACGCGCATCCGGACGTCGAGGCAGCGGTGGCCGAGGCCAGCGGCAAGGGATTCTCATTCGGGACGCCGAGTGAAAACGAAGTGCTCCTGGCCGAGGAAATTGTCTCCCGGGTAGCTCCGGTGGAACAGGTCCGACTGGTTTCCTCAGGCACCGAAGCCACTATGAGCGCGATCCGGTTGGCGCGCGGCTTCACCGGCCGGACGAAGATCGTCAAGTTCGCCGGTTGCTATCACGGTCACGTCGATGCGCTGCTGGCATCTGCCGGTTCCGGCCTTGCTACCTTCGCGCTGCCCGACACACCCGGCGTCACCGGGGCCTCGGCGGCCGAGACGATAGTGCTGCCGTACAACGACGAGAATGCGGTGATCGAGGCTTTCGCCCGGCATGGAGACGAGATCGCGGCCGTGATCACCGAGGCATCGCCGGGAAACATGGGCGTCGTTCCGCCGCTGCCCGGCTTCACCGAGCGACTCAGGTCGGTTACCGCTGAGCACGGCGCGCTGCTGATTTCCGACGAGGTGATGACCGGCTTCCGGGTTTCCGCCTCGGGCTGGTACGGGTACGAGGGACCATATCGGAACGGACCGGCAGACCTGTTTACCTTCGGCAAGATCATGGGCGGAGGATTCCCCGCGGCAGCCTTCGGAGGGCGGGCCGATGTGATGAGCTACCTCGCCCCGAACGGACCGGTTTACCAGGCAGGGACTCTCTCCGGAAACCCGGTGGCGACGGCCGCTGGACTCGCCACCCTGCGTGGAACGATCAGCCACGACGTGTATCCCGGGCTGGAGAGCGCGGCAGATGTGCTCCGGAAGGGCGTCTCCGAGGCGCTGGATGCCGCCGGAGCGCCATATGTCCTGCAGTCCGCCGGTTCCATGTTCAGCTTCTTCTTCATGGATGAGCGTGACACGGCTCTGCAGCGCCGGCTGGCTGAGGGAGTGCGCAACTACGACGATGCCCGGGCGCAGCACACGCCGGCCTTCGCGGCGTTCTTCAATTCCATGCTCGACTCCGGCATTCACCTGCCACCGAGCGCGTTCGAGTCCTGGTTCCTCTCGGCAGCACACGATTACAACATTCTCGATCGGATTCTGGCGGCGGTTCCGGCGGCAGCGAAGGCCGCGGCCGCCGCGCAGGCGGTTCGGCCAGAAGAGTAGGCCATCGTGGTGGAATTCGTGGCGCTGCTGCGCGGCGTGAATGTCGGCGGGGTGAACCTCAAGATGGCCGACGTCCGGGATGCCTTCACCGAGGGCGGCTTCGACGATGTGCGAACCGTGCTCGCCAGTGGAAACGTACTGTTCCGGTGTCAGTCGGGGGAGCTGAACGACATTTCGCGGCGCTGCGAGGAGGTGCTGCGGGAGGCATTTCGGTACCAGGCGAGGGTGATCGTCGTGCCGAAGGCGACACTGGCGGCAGCGGTTGCGCAGTATCCCTTCGACACGAATGAGGACGAGCGCCATCCCTACCTGATTTTCGGCTCGGACCCTGACGCCCTGGCTGAGCTGGTAGCGCTGGGACTCGACGTGGACGTCGAACGGGTCGCTGAATCGCAGTCGGACCTGCCGGTGGTCTACTGGGAAGTCCTGCGGGGGCAGAGTGTCGACAGCGGGCTGGCGAAGGCCGCAGCCAAGTCATCCGCCCGGGTCAACACGACGACGCGAAATCTACGCACGTGTAAAAAGATCCTGTTGAAGTAGGATCCGGCTGGACCGTTTTCTACACGCCGTCGAACCCCGCGTGGCAAGCTCTCAGGAACATTTGCGAAAATGGCCGCATGGCCATGACGACCATTCACCTGCTCCGGCACGGTGAAGTACATAATCCGCGGGGAATCCTCTATGGGCGTCTCCCGGACTTCCACCTTTCCGAAAACGGATTGGCGATGGCCAACCGGATGGCCGAGGTGCTCGGAACCGGCGAATACGACATTCGGGCCATCGTCTCCTCGCCGCTGGAGCGCGCCCGCGAGACGGCAGGGCCGCTCGCGGAGAAACTCGGCCTGCAGGTCAGCACCGATGAACGGGTCATCGAGGCCGGTAACCAGCTCGAAGGTCTCAAGGTGGACCGGACCCAGCTTGCCCGGCCCAACACGATAACGAAACTGTGGAACCCGTTCCGGCCGTCGTGGGGCGAGTCATATCGCGCCCAGACTGCCCGGATGCGCGCCGCAGTTGCCAGTCTGGCCCAGCGGGTCGACGGTGCCCACGGCGTAATCGTGAGTCATCAACTGCCGATCTGGGTCACCCGTCTGGAAGCCGAAGGCCGGCCGCTCTGGCATGACCCGCGAAAGCGGGAATGCGGGCTGGCCAGCCTGACATCGCTCACATTCGACAACGGCATTCTGTCCACCATCAGCTACCGGGAACCGGTGGCCAACCTCTACGTTTCGAAGGCAGTTCCAGGAGCATGACGGACAGCATTTCTCGTCGTCGCGCGCTCCAGGCAATTACCGGAGCTGGACTTGGCGCCGCCCTGGTGTCGCTGGCGGCGTGCAGTCCGGAAAGCGATGCGCTCGCAGAACAGGCTGATGCTGGCGACGACAAGGGTTATATTGCTGGCGATGGCGTGATCACCCAGGTCGAATCCGGCAAGCGCGGCGACCCTATCGTGGCCGCTGGTGAGACCCTTGACGGCAAGGCGTTCAGCCTCGAAGACTGGCGCGGTCAGGTCGTCGTTCTCAATCTTTGGTACGCCGCCTGTCCGCCGTGCCGCAAGGAGGCTCCCGGGCTGCAGGCGAACTACGAGCGTTTCAAGGAGGACGACGTCGTGTTCCTCGGGGTCAACGTCCGCGACGCAAAGGACGCGGCGCTGGCCTTCGAAAAGACTTTCGGGATCAGCTACCCAGCGATGCTCGACTCGGACGGCAAGATGGTCTCCGCACTGAATGGTGCGCTGCCTCCACAGGCGACGCCATCGACCCTCGTACTCGACCATGAGGGGCGGCCGGCTGCCCGGGTCGTCGGCGAAGTGGATGAGTCGACGCTGAAAGCCCTTATCGGCGACGTTTTGGACGAGGAGGCGTGACGTTCCCCGTCTCAATAGGCGAGAGCTTTCAGCAGACAGTGCTGACCGGCCCGATGCTGCTCGCCATCCCGGTCGCGGCGCTTGCTGGGGTGGTCTCTTTTCTTTCACCCTGCGTGCTGCCGCTGGTTCCGGGATACGTCGGCTACGTGACCGGATTGAGCGGAACGGATCTTGAACAGCAGAAGTCGCGTCGGGTGCTGCTCGGCGTAGGGCTGTTCGTACTCGGATTCGCCGCGGTCTTCGTCTCAATCGGCCTGGTGTTCAGCCTCGCCGGCGTCTGGCTCAAGCCATGGATCGACCCGATCACTAGGATCCTCGGCCTGGTGGTCATTCTGGCCGGCGTCGTTTTCCTCGGCGGGTTCTCCTGGCTGCAGCGCGATCGCAGGATCCACTCCCGGCCGCCCGCGGGGCTGTGGGGAGCGCCGGTGCTGGGCATAACGTTCGGCCTGGGCTGGGCGCCCTGCACCGGACCGACCCTGGCCGCGGTCGTCGCGCTCTCCACGAGTATGGGTGCAACGGCTGGTCCGGGAGTCGCTAGAGGCGCGTTGCTCACATTCGTGTACTGCCTTGGTCTGGGCATCCCGTTCCTGATCGTGGCGATGCTGATGCGACGGGGCATGGGCCGGCTGAAGTTCTTCCGGGACCACCGGATCGGTGTGATGCGATTTGGCGGAGCGATGCTGATTGTGATTGGCGTGCTCTTGGTGAGTGGATTGTGGACGACCTGGGTGGCTAGCCTCCAGGGAATGATCGGCGGATTTGTGACGGTGATTTAGTGGTGACAACGCGCGGTCCTTCGGACCGACGGGATCAGTACGGTGAGGCCGCGGATTCCGCGTCCTCCGACGGTGTTCCCGGTCCGGGTGATGACACGTCTGTGGTGACGCAGCCGAAAATTGGCGTAGTCGGCATTCTGCGCTGGGCATGGCGTCAGCTCACCACGATGCGGGTTGCGCTGATGCTGTTGCTTTTGCTCGCGCTGGCCGCAATTCCCGGGTCGATCTTCCCGCAGCGGATTCAGGATCCGGCGGAGGTCACCCAGTACATCACCGACAAGGGCACTACCGCTGAATGGATGGACAAGGTCCAGCTGTTCGACGTCTATTCCTCAGCCTGGTTCTCCGCGATCTACATCCTGCTGTTGGTCTCGCTGATCGGCTGCATCCTTCCCCGGACGAAGATCCACTGGAAGGCGATGCGGGCCAAACCGCCGAAAGCGCCACGCAGGATGTCGCGGATGCCGGCATTCGCGAGGCTTGAGCTAGCCCCGGCCGGAGCCGCTGAGCCGGGAGGCACTGTCGACGCCGGCGAGACTGCCGGCGCCGGCGAGACTGCTGACGCCGGCGCCGGCGAGACTGACGAGTCGGATCGTGCCACGGTGCTTACGGAGGCGGAACGGATTCTGCGCCGTCGTCGATACCGGGTCGTGCACGACAGCAACACTGTCTCGGCGGAACGCGGGTATCTGCGCGAAACCGGCAACCTGCTCTTCCATGTCGCCGTCGTCGGCGTCGTCATCGCGATGGCGATCGGCGGGCTGTTCGGCTATTCGGGTCAGCGCGTCCTGGTGGAAGGCGAGACATTCACGAATTCCCTGCTCGGATTCGATTCGTTCGATAAGGGGACCTACTACGATCCGGACCGGTTGACCGACTACGCCGTCACACTCGACAAGTTTGAGGCGACATTTGAGGAAAATGGCGGACTGGACAATCAGTTCGGCCAGCCTCGTTCGTTCAGGGCAGATGTGACCACCCGCCACAACGGCGAGGAGAAGAAGGAGGTCGTCGAGGTCAATGATCCGCTGCACGTTGGCGGTTCGAACATGTACCTGACCGGAAACGGCTATGCCCCGGTGATCACGCTTCGCGATGGAGAGGGAAATGTGGTGTTCTCCGGCCCCACTGTATTCCTGCCCCAGACCGGCGCATATATGTCCCGTGGTGTGGTCAAGTCGGCAGACGCCAGCCCTGAGCAACTCGGCCTGGTCGGGATCTTCTTCCCAACGGCTGGCAAGGGCGACGACGGGCAGGTGACCTCGACGTTTGCTGACCTGTACAACCCCTACATGGTGCTGAGCGGGTACTACGGCGACCTCGGCCTAGATGACGGTGTCGCACAGTCCGTCTATACCCTCAACCCGGAGAACATGACGGAGATGACCGACAAGGACGGTAAGCCGATGGCGCTTGAACTCGCGCCGGGGGAGTCCGCTGACCTGCCGAACAATCTCGGGTCGGTCAGCTTCGACGGAGTGAAGCGGTATGTTTCACTCGATGTGAGGTACGATCCGGGTCAGATTTTCGTCTTGGTGTTCGCGCTGCTTGGCCTCGCCGGGCTCGCCGCATCGCTCTTTATCCCGCGTCGGCGGATCTGGGTGAAAGTTACAAATGGCAAGAGCACAGGTCTGACCGTGGAGGTCGCCGGCCTCGCCCGTGGAGAAGATAATCGACTAGAGGTCGAAACACGCCAGGTTGCCGAGGACTTGCGGCACGCACTGGGAACATTCGCATCGGTTGATGTGCAAGGAGAAAAATGAGCACCTACGAGGCCTTGGCCGGCTGGTCGAACACTCTGGTCTACTCGACGATGACCGTCTACATGATTGCCTTCGTCTGCTATGCCTTCGACATGGTCGGCGGTAGCAAACGCACCGTTGAAGTGATGGGGAGCCACCCGGCGGAACGCAAGCGTGACCTGGTGTCAGCCGGTGCGACCGGACGACCCGGCCGGATCACCGCCCGTTTCGACGGCGCAAAATCAGGTAACGCTGCAACGAACGACGGCACCGCCGGCGAGGCGTCGGAGCCGGTTCGACGGCTGGCGCGGGTGGCCACCGGCCTGACCGCGCTCGGCGCGCTGCTGCACCTCGGCGCCGTTGTCACCCGTGGGCTCTCGGTCACCCGCGTGCCATGGGGCAATATGTACGAGTTCTGCCTCACCGCATCGATGCTGCTGGCCGTCGTGTACCTCGTGGTGCTGTTCATCCGCGATCTGCGGTTCCTCGGCACCTTCGTCACCGGGTTCGCGTTGCTTATGCTCGGCATCGGGATGATCGCGTTCTACACCCCGGCGGCGGAGCTCGTCCCCGCGCTGCAGAGCTATTGGCTCGTCATTCACGTGTCCGTTGCGACGCTAGCCTCAGCCCTTCTCGCGCTCGCGTTCGCGCTATCGACCCTCCAGCTGCTGCAGACCTACCGCGAGAACCGCAGCTCATCGGTAAAGAGGCCGCCGATGGCATTTCTCAATGGCGTTCCGGGGTCGGCCGAGCTGGAGAACGTGTCCTACCGGATTGCCGCGGTCGGCTTCGTGCTGTGGACTTTCACTCTAATCGCGGGTGCGATTTGGGCAGAAGCCGCCTGGGGTCGTTACTGGGGCTGGGACACCAAGGAAGTCTGGACATTCGTCATCTGGGTGGTCTACGCGTCGTATCTGCATGCCCGGGCTACCCGGGGCTGGAGCAGCAACCGGATCGCCATCCTGTCGATCGTCGGATTCCTCTGCGTCGTTTTCAACTTCACTGTTGTCAACGTGTACTTCAATGGACTGCACGCCTATTCCGGCCTCGACTAGGTCGGCTCCAACTCCGGCGAAAGCGAAACGGGTTACTTTGTCGTTCAGGTAGTCACATTCTGTGACGTCCTAGACGACTTAGTGGACCGTTTCGCTTCTGGGGCCCGGGCTGGGTGCGGACGCCGGATGGGGCAAGCTGCCAGGCCAGGCTGGGCCAGCTGCCAAGCCAGGCCGGACGCCAGCGCTACAGCAGGCTCTTCAGGTACCTGGCGATCGAAGCTGGGCCGGACGCCGGCGCATCGGCCTCGACGTCGGCGTTGTAGTTCGTATTGGTATTGACGTCGTATGTCACGATCCGCCCGTCGGCGGACTCGATGAATTCGAAGCCGGCAATTTCCAGCCGGTACTTCCGGGCAAAGGCGAGGTACTTTTCGATGATCGGATGGTCGAATCCCTCCCGCAGCGCGAAGAGGCTGTCATCCTCGATCGGTTGCCCGTCCGGACCGATCTCGCAGGCGTCGGCCGGGCAGAGCTGGAATCCGCCGCGACCGGTGTCCGCGGTTATTGCGTAGACGTATTCGTAGCCCACCGTCTCCACCCGGGTGATGAACGGCTTGAGCGGCTCCACGTACTCCTGCAGCAACATGACGCCATCCACGGGCCGTTCAAGCCCGGGCAGCGCGTCAGACAGTTCGGCAACGCTTTCGAACTTCCGCACTCCTAGACCCTTGCCGCCCTGATTGTGCTTGGTGATGAATGGGGTGGGAAGCTTGCCGGCGGCGCTGAGCAGTTCGTCATCGCCTGTGACGGCAACCGTGCGCGGAACATCGATTCCGAACGCCTTCAGGAACGTCAGTTGGCGTACCTTGCTGACTTCGAGTTCGAGCACGTCACGTCCGTTGACCACTCGCCGTCCGTGCGCCTGAAGCCAGTCGAAAAGGGTGCGGGCGTAGTCCTTTGCCAGCACATTGCCCCTGGTATGTGAGGAGGCGCTGAAGCGGGACCAGAAAATTCCCTCGGGCGGCTCGGCATCCAGATCGATGCTGCCAGTGGTGAGCATCCATTCCTCGTAGTCGAGGCCGACCGCTTCGAGGGCCTCGGCAAAGGGCGGGAACCACTCGGGATTTTCGTGTAGTGCGTAGATTTTAGGCACGAAGCTACTTTTTGTCGTCGTCGTCAGAGCTGCCGCTCGGCGCGTCATGCGGATCGCGGCGCTTGCGCTTCTTCGAGTCGTTGCCGCTGTCCGGCTCCTCGACTGCGTTGTCTCCGCCGGTGCCGCCGATCGGCTTGTCGTGGGGTGCCGGCGTGCCCGCGATAGGTCCCGGGGCAGGGGGCTTCGGCTGTCCGTTCCCGTCCTGCTCGCGCTCCTTCAACTGCTGTTCGCGTTCGCGCTGCCGGCGGGAGAGCTCGATCTGGCGGAGGAACTCGGGGTCGTCGTCCGGTGCGGCCGGAGCCGGCGACCGTCGCGGCGCCGAACTGGCGCCGGCGACTCGCGCGCGTCCCATCACGAACCACAGGGCGGTGCCGATTGCGGGCAGCAGGAAAATCACCGCGAGCCACGCGGGTTTCGGCAGGGTCCGGATCTCGTGCGCCGGGCGGCGACCGCAATCGATCAGGGCGTAAATCATCAACGCCAGAACCAAAACGATGATGAACAGGGTTACTCGCGGTGACATGTCTTAAGTTTAGGCGACTTCGCTGAGCGTGAGGTGTGTAGGCATTGGCGGACGTTCGCGCCCCGCCGCTTACCCTTGAAGGATGAACGCGGTGGTTAAGTACAGTCTGCTCCGGCTTGGAATCTTCTTCCTTGCCTTCGGCGCCCTCTGGGTGGCCGGCTTCAACGAATTGGTCTCACTCGTGCTGGCCACGGTTATCGCTGTTCTGCTGTCATTCCTGCTTCTACGCCGGCAGCGCGACGACGTGGTGAAGTATGTGCAGGAACGTTCTGCCCGACGTGCGGAACAACGTCGTACGAAGGTCGATAGAGACTCGGCGTACGAAGACGACATCGTCGACCGGGCGGATCACCCGGATGACCCGGACGACAATCAGCGTTAGAGCGCGAGCCCGAGAGCCAATAGCGAACCGTAGGTCAGGGCGACGATCCCGGTTTGCTTCAGGACTGGGATCAGCTGCTGTCCGGTCGCATCCGACATCACGGTGCGCACCGGGCCGATGGCGATAACCAGGGCCAGTAGCGCAAGCACCGCGGCCGGGTGCCCGGTCAGGATTGGGATCAGCAGCAAGAGAAACGGCAGCAGCATGCCGGCCATGTAGGCGACCCGGGCCCGGGATTCGCCGAGCCGCACCGCCAGGGTGATTTTTCCTGCCTCACGGTCGGTCGGGATGTCGCGAAGGTTGTTGGCCATCAGCAGCGAACACGAGATCAGGCCGATGCCGACGGCGCCTCCCCATGCACTTGGCGATAGGGAGTGGATCTGCGTGTAGGTGGTGCCCAGGGTGGCGACCAGCCCGAAGAAGATGAAGACGAAGACTTCGCCGAGGCCGAGATAACCGTAAGGGTGTTTGCCACCGGTGTAATACCAGGCGGCCAGCACGCACAGAACACCCACCGGAACGAACCACCAGCTTTGTGAGACGAGCACGAGGGTGATTCCGGCTATTCCGGCGACACCGAAGCTGGCGAATGCAGCCCTTTTCACACTGGATGGCGCGGCAACGCCGGACGCGGTCAGTCGCTGCGGGCCGACCCGCACGTCGTCAGTGCCGCGCACGCCGTCGGAGTAGTCGTTGGCGAAGTTCGTGCCGATCTGAAGTGCGAGGGCGACGATGAGTGCAAGCACGAAATGCAGCACCCAGGCTGCTACAGACAGGCTGTTGCCGGGAGCGACGCTGCCGTCCACTGAGCCAATGAACTGATCTGTCAGTCCGCCGACCTCGGCGATCGCTGCGCCGGTGCCGATAAGGAC
Organism: Saxibacter everestensis; assembly: GCF_025787225.1. Classification (NCBI taxonomy): domain Bacteria; kingdom Bacillati; phylum Actinomycetota; class Actinomycetes; order Micrococcales; family Brevibacteriaceae; genus Saxibacter; species Saxibacter everestensis. The sequence continues at coordinate 2,653,796 of NZ_CP090958.1, read as the reverse complement.
CGGTGCAACGGCAAGAGGCAGTGTTCTCAGGCGTGCACCTTCGACCCACTGAGCTGCGGTGGCCATACGGTGTTCCTTCATGTGACGGGTTGTGGCGTACCTGGACTAGGTGGACCGCCGATCTATCGTACCCGCAGGTAGTCGACTGCGAGATCACGGGCGGCGACCCGGTCGGGCTTACCGAGGCCGCGCAATGGGATGGCCGGTACGGTGATGATTTCCCGCGGAGCGGAGGCTCGACCGAGTGTCTGCCCGACCCTATCGCGCACAGCTGCCAGTGAGATCGGTGGCAGATGTGAATCGGTGCACAGCAGCGCGACGACCTTCTGGCCCCACTCGTCGTCCGGCACGCTGGTAACCAGCACCTCGGCTACTCCGGGCATCGAACCGATCACGTCCTCAACCGCAGCCGGCGCGACATTGATCCCGCCGGAGATGATGACGTCGTCCGCCCGACCCTGCACGGTGACCCGGCTGTCGTGCACAGTGCCCATGTCGCTGGTGGAAAACCATCGGGTGCCGGCCCGGTCGGTGCTGAAGCTCTGCTGACCGAGTCGGGCTCCTTCGGCGCTGGAAACCCCTGCCGAGCCGTTAGCGTCGGCGAGCAGGTAACCGGAGGCGACGACCTCCCCGCCGAGGGAGAGCCGCCCGGCAGCGTCGGTACGTGCCTGCACGCCGTCCAGCGGCACGCCGTCGTAGACGCAACCGCCGCAGGTCTCGCTCATCCCATAAGTGGTCACCAGCCGCAACCCGGCGGCGGCCGCTTCCTCCGCGAGGCGTGGCGACAGTGCTGCGCCGCCGACCAGGATCGCCTCGAACGACCGGGCAGCGCGGATGGCGGCAGAGCAGCCTGAGTCCGTTTCGTGCAGCAACCGGGCCAGCTGGGTCGGCACCAGTGAGGTGTAGCGCGGCGTCGGCGCAGCCGGCATCCTGGCTACCGCCTCCGCGAATCCCTCGGCGTCAAACGGAATCGATGTGTCCAGCGTGGTCGGCGAGGTGCCTGCCAGTACCGAGCGGATCAGCACCTGGAGGCCGGCGATATGCGCCACGGACAGTGGTAAGAGCCAATGGCCCGGGCCGTCCAGTCTGACGGCCGTCGCCCGGCCCGAGGCGATCAGCGCTCGCCGGGACAGCACCACCTTTTTCGCTGCGCCGGTCGAACCGGATGTCGGCACGATCAGTGCGGTGTCTTCGGGTAGGACATCGACGTAGGGGCTGTCGGAGATTGCGCTCCCGGCGGGCTGAATCTCCACCGCCGGGCCGCTGCCGTCGAGTGCCTCGGAGAGGGGGTCGAGCAGATCGAGCGGATCGGAAATCGCGTTGGGGTTTATGGTCAGTACACGCATTGGATCAGTAGTACCAGGGGAAACTCGACCAGTCGGGATCGCGTTTCTGCAGGAATGAGTCACGGCCCTCAACGGCCTCGTCGGTCATGTAGGCCAGCCGGGTAGCCTCTCCGGCGAAAACCTGCTGGCCCATCATGCCGTCGTCGGTCAGGTTGAAGGCGAACTTGAGCATCCGTTGGGCGGTGGGTGACTTGCCGTTGATCTCGGCGGCCCATTCGCAGGCGACTGCTTCCAGCTCTGCGTGCTGCGCGACCTCATTCACGGCTCCCATCCGGTGCATCGTGTCGGCATCGTAGGTGCGGCCGAGAAAGAAGATCTCCCGGGCGAACTTCTGCCCCACCATCTTTGCCAGGTACGCCGAGCCGTAGCCGGCGTCGAACGAGCCGACATCGGCATCGGTCTGTTTGAACTTTCCATGTTCGCGGCTGGCGATCGTCAGGTCACACACGACGTGCAGGCTGTGCCCGCCGCCGGCAGCCCAGCCGGAGACGACCGCAATCACGATCTTCGGCATAGTGCGGATCAGGCGCTGAACTTCCAGAATGTGCAGCCGGCCGGCTCGGGCTGGGTCGACGGTTTCGGCTGTCTCACCATTGGCGTACTGGTAACCCGAACGGCCGCGGATCCTCTGATCGCCGCCCGAACAGAACGCCCAACCGCCATCGCGGTCGCTCGGCCCATTGCCGGTGAGCAGCACGACGCCGACGTCGGAGGTCTGCCTGGCGTGGTCGAGCGCCCGGTACAGCTCGTCAACGGTGTGCGGCCGGAAGGCATTGCGTATTTCCGGCCGGTTGAACGCGATCCGAACTGTGCCGAGGTCTGCAGACGAACCGTCTGGACGCCGTTCGACCGCCCGGTGGTAGGTGATGTCCGTAAAGTCGAAACCGCGTACATCGCGCCAGCGCTCCGGATCGAAGATTTCGGATACTCGCTCTGGTCGATCGGCAGCTGTCATAACAACCAAGGATAAGGTGTTGTACGACATGTCGAATCCCACGCCATCGAGTCGCAGCGGGGCCATGGCAGGCTCGCAGGATTTCGTCCTGCCCTCCGCCGAGGAACTGGCAGCGTCGGCCGCGGTGGTCAGCGTGCCGCTGCGGATGCGGTTTCGGGGAATCACCGAACGGGAGGCACTGCTGATCCGCGGGCCCGCCGGCTGGGGCGAGTTCGCGCCGTTCCTGGAGTACGACGATGCCGAGTCTTCCCGCTGGCTTTCCGCCGCGGTCGAGGCATCCTGGCACGGCTGGCCGGTTCCGCTTCGGCAGAGCATTCCGGTGAACGCAACAGTGCCCGCGGTCCCGGCGCACCAGGTGCCGGCGGTCCTGGCCCGGTTTCCCGGTGCGCGGACGGCCAAGGTCAAGGTCGCGGAGCGTGGGCAGCGGCTGTCGGACGACGTGAACCGGGTTGCCGCGGTTCGTGAGGTGCTCGGCGATGACGCAGGGGTGCGGGTCGACGCCAACGGCGGTTGGAACATGGACCAGGCGATCGAGGCCCTGGTGGCGCTCGCGCCGTATCGGTTGGAATACGCCGAGCAACCGGTTATGCCGGTTGATGAGCTGGCCCGGGTTCGCCGGGAACTGGTCAGACGAGGGATCGATCTCCCGATTGCCGCCGATGAGTCGATCCGCAAGGCAGATGACCCGCTCAGGGTCGCCGAACTCGAGGCCGCCGACATCGTGATCATCAAGGTCGCCCCGCTTGGCGGGGTGCGCAATGCGTTGCGAATCGCTGAGGAATGCGGGCTGCCCGCGGTGGTTTCATCGGCGTTGGACACCTCCGTCGGCATCAGGGCCGGTATCGCGCTCGCCGCGGCGCTGCCGCACCTGGATTACGCCTGTGGCCTGGGTACGGTGAGTCTGCTCGATGGCGATGTTGCGGACCCCTCGCTTGTGGTGCGGAATGGCGCCCTTCCGGTCGGGGAGCTTGGCGTCAAAGAGGACCTGCTGGAACGGTTTGCGGCAGCTCCCGATCGGCAGCGTTGGTGGCTGGAGAGGCTGCGGCGCTGCCACGCAGTTCTTGCGGCCGGCTGACACGCGGTCCTCGCGGCCAGGGCAGCAGTTCGGCCCATAGCCTCAGGCGAGAACGTCGTAACCGATCGTCTTCGCGCACGCCCAGATCCGCTCCCGGAGTCCGGGAGCAGATAGTGGCCGGGAAAACGTCGGCGCGGCCGGAAAGGAGTCGGCCGCCGGGGTCCAGAGCGCCACGACGGTCCCGTCCCGGAGCGACGAGCGTGACCACAGTCCGTCTATCTCGGGGAATGCGTCGTAGATGGCCCGGGCCCACGCCCGGCATGATGACTTGATGCCGCTGGTGAGGGCCTGAGAGGCGCCGTGGCGTAGCGGCCAGTCGCCGGTTAGGTCCAGCAGGGTCAGCGATCGGGCGGGCGACCACCCGGTCAGGTGCGGTCCAGCGGTTACGGCGTCGATGGCCCGCGTCGCCTGGAATGCCTCGGCCAGGACGGTGACAATCTCGGTGCTGGCGTAGGTTACCCCGCGTTCGCTCGGTCCTGGCGGCTCGAGTTGCGGGTCGAACCGGGACGGAGTGGGGCCGTAGAAGCGCAGTCGGTCCCACGGCAGCGTGTATGTGCCGGTGGTGGCGTGCAGCCTCCACAGCAGCGTGTCGGTGCCGAGGGTGATCAGGTCAGCTGGTTCATGGCTGAGCGGAACGCGCGGTTCGCGCGGCAGCTTCACCACGCAGCCAAGCCTCGGATCTCGAAAGCGACCCGCTCGACGGACCCTCCGGTGACGAGCCAGTTCGCCGGGGACATATTTTCCAGGTCGGGATTGGGAGCGGTCATGAATGCGCTCAGACTCAGCGGATGCACCGGGTCCGGAGCCGCGGCCAAGACGGCGCTTAAACCTGGCAATACGGCGCCGGCCTGGAACTGCCAGCGCGGGAAGTAGCGGCGCCGGCCCAAGGAGATCTGGTATAGCGACCCGGCCGCGGCGCGATGCCGCACTCGGCTGATGTCGACGTCAAGGAGCTCGGCGACCCGATCGGCCGTGTAGGACTCGGAGATGATCCGAGTCGAGGAGGTCACGACCGTCGCCACGACGTTGACGTCTCCATCAGCAGACGGCAGGCCACCGACGTCCAGAAAGTTATTCTCGCGCTCAGTCAGCATGGCTGACCCGGGAGCGGCGTAGTGATCCAAAGTGGACGAAATGACCGCAGCGAGCTCTTCTTCGGTGGTATTGAAACCACGACGGGTGAATTCATTCAGCACGCCGGTGCTCATTGTGGCCCCCTCTCTCAGCTTGCTCGCTTTCCCTATCCGCATTTTACACTACGCGAGTGCGCCGACATGCGCCTGAGCGGCAGAGCGATCGGCGAAGGGCCGGGCTAACTTGGGTGCATGAACGAGAAAATGGAGCCCACCCCTCGATACAGGCGGATGCTGGCGGCAGCGGAAGAGGAGGCCATCCGTCGTGGTCACGGTTACGTCGGAGTCGAGCACATGATGCTGGCCATTACGAGCGACCCGGATTCGGTTGCGGCTGCTGCGTTGTCGCAGTCGACATCGCTTACCCAAGTTCGAGACGACCTGATGAGAATCCTCGATTCTCCTGGATACAGCACACCAGGTCCGCCGATCAGTTTTACTGGATAGCACGGACGGGCGGCCCGATAATCGACTGCCCTGCACGACGGCCGTTGCATTCACCCCATGTCGAACTGCTCCGCTCGCGACCACCGCCGAACACCGTTCGCCCGGGCTCATCGGTTCGTCCAGCAGCGTTGTCGGTGCTGACGGTTAGCTTGAGACCGTTCTCATTCAAGCCAATGGAGGTACCGCAATGAAGATCGTTGTCACCACGCCGACAGGAAACGTGGGTTCACACGTCGTGCCGTTGCTCGTTCAGGCCGGCGCTCTTCCGACCGTGCTCGTCCGCGACAGCGCGAAACTTTCCGATCACGTCCGGAAGAGCTGTGATGTTGTAGAAGTCGATCAGGGCGACGTCGATGGTGTGATCCGGGCAACGGCAGGCGCGGACGCATTGTTCTGGGTCGACCCGCCGACCGATGACGATGACCCCATCGCCGGCCACGCCCGGATGGGGGAAAGCGCGGCTCGCGCAGTGCGGGAGAACGGCATCGGCCGCGTCGTCTTCCAAAGCAGCGGCGGGGCGGAGGCGCGACACGGGTTCGGTGAGATCGATGGGCTTGCCCGCACCGAGGAACTTCTCGATGACACCCCTGCATCGGTGACGCATCTTCGATGTGGTTACTTCTTCACAAATCTGCTGATGGACATCGACGGTCTGCGCAACGGCGTCCTAACCACAACGCTGCCAATCGAGCAGCGCATTCCGTGGGTGGCCCCACGCGATATCGCGGCGGTCGCTGCTGCCCGGCTCCTTTCCGAGGGCTGGCATGGCCGGGTGTCCCAGGGGGTTTACGGACCAGTGGATCTGTCGTTCGCTGAGGTGGCCGAGATTGTGGGTAATGCCATTGGCCGCAATGTCGTGGCCGACCAGATCACCGACGAGCAAGCCGCCGAACCGCTTCGGGGTTTCGGACTCAGTGAAGCCCAGGTCGAGGCGATCGTGGGGATGTCTCGAGGTCTTCGCGGCGGTTACGTGCCGGAGAGCCCGCGCGACATCACTTCGACAACGCCCACCACCCTCGGCTCCTGGGCGTACGAAACCCTGCGCCCGGTCATCTCCGGCTAGCCACGATCCGCGTGGACTATCGGCCGAGTCTGCGCAGGGCAGACAATGCGCGGCGGTTTGAACTTCTGAGTCGAACGCTTTGCCGACAGACTTGGCGACATGGGTTTAATTGATTTCTCCGTTCAGGCACAATCGACTTCCAGGGCCGACTGGCTCAGCCTTGCCCGTCGGGCCGAACAGGACGGTTATGTGCGGTTGTACGGCGCGGACCACCCCGGCCTTTCGGTATCGCCCGTGCCCGCACTGGCCTCTGCTGCCGCGGTCACTTCCGATCTGGCGGTCGGCGCGCTGGTAATGAATACCGGCGTCCACGAACCGTTCGATATCGCCGCGGACGTGGCGAGTCTGCAGCTGCTGTCCGGCGGACGCGCGGTGCTGGGACTCGGCGCCGGCCATACGCCAGCCGAATGGGCGCACATCGGTCGCGACTACCCGTCAGCGGATGCACGCATCTCGCGGCTGTTTGAGGTTGCCGATGTCGTCCGGGAGCTGCTGAGCGGGGCGGCGGTGGACTTTGCCGGTGAGCACATCACAGTCCAGGGCAGGCTCGAGATCGCGGATGGCCAACCGCGCGTGCCGCTTCTGATCGGCGGAAATGGCAGGCGCTTGCTTCGCTACGCGGCTCGTCATGCCGACATCATCGGCATGACAGGTTTGGGTAGAACCCTTGCAGACGGCCATTCCCATCAGGTGCAGTGGACACCGGCCCAGATCGATGAGCGGGTCGAGCTGATTACCGATGCCACGCCGGCAGGTCGACAGCCGATCCGCGAAGCGCTGGTTCAGACAGTCCGGTTAACCGATGACGCAGAAGCCGTCGCCGCACAGCTGATTTCGGAGTTCGGGGCCGAAACTCTGACCCCACAACAAGTCCTCGATTCGCCATACGCGTTAATCGGGACCCCGGAAGAAATCGTGACCAATCTTCGGCGGCAGGCCAAAGACCGTGGCATAACCGCTTTCGTGGTGCGAGCGGACACTCTGGATCAAATGAGGCCGATCCGAGAGGCGATGGTGCGAAATCACGACGCTTGAGCCCGCCTCGCGGCCTTAACGATCCAGAATCGTGCAAACACAAACTTTGTTTCCCTCGGGGTCGGCGAGGACGACGAAGGACGGTGCCTGTTCGTCGTCGACCACCCGGCCGCCGGCGGCAACCGCGGCCGCAATTCGCTCATCGGCTACGTCGTGCGGCACCCACAGATCGACATGGAAACGCTGGCGCGGGATCTCGTGTGCTTCGGTGCCCTGGAACCAGAGAGAGGGGACCCTTCCAGTGGCGTCGCGAACCTCATCTGCGGTCAGAGCGTCGACGCTCCCGGTGAGCACTGCGGCCCAGAACGGCCCGACGTCGGCGAGATCTGCGGTGTCCAGTGCTAACTCGAACTGGGTCACCGCGGTCGGTTCGGCAGAGATTCCCTGCTCGCGGGCGATTTCGCTGATCTGCCGTGCGAGATCGACGTCTCGCTGGGTGATCGAGCCGACATCGTGACTGATCAGCTTCAGATCCACCAACGGGTAGGTCAGCGTCACATCAGGATGGTGGCCGGCAGCTTCGGCGGCCTCGGCTACGACCGTGACGAAGCGAAGGCCGGTGACGAAATCGTCGGTCAAGAACCGGGCATGCAGGGCCTGGGCGAGCTTGCGCCAATCGTCCAGGCGAGCGTCAATGATCTGCTGATTGGTGAGGTTTTCCACGCGATCATTGTGTCAGGAAGGACCGACAGTGGGAACCCGCGGATTTGCGGGCGCGTAATGCGGCTGAATGGTGCCACCCGATCGGCTGGGCGTTCGATCGGCGAAGCCTGGGACGGGCGTCAGTTCATGCCGGGTCGGCTGAATCCCAGTGCCTGACGAGCGTCCAACCGTATGCTGGTGGACATGACGTCGAGAATCTCGCACACCACTGTCGATTGTGCCAACGCTTATCAGCTCTCACTCTTCTGGGCGGCTGTCCTTGGCTATGCCCAGGATCCCGAGAACCCTGACGAACCCGGCGATGAAGAATGCATGATCTTCGGTTCGGATAGCGCCATGCCCCTGCTTTTCATTGAAGTTCCAGAGGGTAAGCAGGCGAAGAACCGGCTGCATCTGGATCTCAGGCCCATAGACCGGACACAATCGGAGGAGATCGAGCGGGTTCTGGCACTCGGTGGGGTCGAAGTGGAGGACCGACGGACAACTGAGGGCGGTTGGATGGTGATTGCCGACCCAGAGGGCAACGAGTTCTGCATTTTGCGCAGCGACTCCGAGATTGCGGGGTCATGACGTTCCACTGACGCCGGTGCGAGCCCCATGCGGCGGGCAGTCTGGGACTTGAGGGAAGATGCAGGGGTGAACCCTTCCACCGCATCAGCGCAGCTTGTCGTCCAAAGCCTGATTGCACACGGCGTGCGCCATGTTGTGCTGGCGCCCGGATCGCGCAGCGCGCCGCTGGCCTATGCGCTGGTCGCCGCCGCGGATGCTGGCGAACTTACCCTGCATGTCCGGATTGACGAGCGGGTGGCGGGCTTCACGGCGCTGGGGCTTGCCCGCGGAAGCCGTTACCCGGCTGCGGTCGTGACGACGTCCGGAACTGCCGTGGCGAACCTGCACCCAGCGGTGCTCGAAGCGAGTTACGGCTCGGTGCCGATGATCGTGCTGAGCGCGGACCGCCCGGCCGAGCTGCGCGGCACCGGCTCCAATCAGACAATGCGCGCCCAGCACGAGATGTTCGGTAGCGAAGTGCGGTTCCTTGCCGACCTGCCGGCCCCGGATTCGCCGGAACGACTAGCCGAGTGGAGCAAAGGGCTGTGTGCGGCCATCGCCGCCGCTCGGGGCCTGGGTTCCACATCGCAGGCCGGCCGGCGTCCGGGTCCGGTGCAACTCAACCTGGCATTTCGTGATCCGCTGGTGCCGGACTCAACAGACGCCGAAGGGCCGGCAGCCGCAGGGTCGGCTTCGGCGTCCGGTGAACACTGGGCGCGTGCCGCCAGCGAGCTGGCCGGCCACCCGACGGGGGAAGAACGGACCCCGGAGCCCGCTGCCGTGCACCAGGTGGCCCCTGGCCCGCGAACCGTCGTGCTCGCCGGGGACTCGGTCGACCCCGAGGTCGGCAAGGCGGCTGCCGCACTCGCTGAACGCGCGAAGTGGCCCCTTCTGGCGGAGCCATCCTCGGGCGCATGCCGCAGCACATCATCGATACCGGTCTACCGGCTGATCCTCGGATCGTCACTGTCCGAGGGAATCGAGCGGGTCGTGACATTCGGCAGACCAACACTGAGCCGCCCGGTCAGTAGACTGCTGGCCCGACGCGACGTCGAGCACATTGTTGTCAGCCCGGAACCGGAGTGGTTCGGCGCCGGTGTGCCAAACGCGACGATCGTCCAGGCAGTTCAATTGGCGGACGCAGTCGCAGTCCCGGACGCGGACCCGGGCGCCGGCGCCGTGGCCGGTAGAACCGCGCACCATGGCCCCGACATCGACGAGGAGTGGTGCGAGAACTGGCTGGCGGCCGGCGCTGCGGCCAGCGCTGCCGTGCGGAAGGTCGCCGCGAGCGACGGAGATAGCCTGAACAACTTTGCGGTCGCCGACGCCGTGATCGGCAGACCCGGGCAGGTCTACCTCGGCTCGTCGAACGTGGTGCGCGATGTCGACCTGGCGATGACGTCACAATCACGGGCAACAGTGATGGCTGGCCGTGGCCTATCCGGAATTGACGGCACTGTCTCGACGGCCAGTGGAATCTCGTTGGCCAGTAGCCCGGTCCGGGTGCTGCTCGGCGACCTCACCCTGCTGCACGATATCGGCGCGCTGCTGATCGGGCCGCTTGAACAGGAACCTGAGCTGCAGGTTGTCGTCGTCAACGATGACGGTGGCGGCATCTTCGCCACCCTCGAGCACGGCGAGCAAAGATTTGCGGGGGTCTTCGAACGGATCTTCGGCACACCTCACGGGCGGAACTTCGAGGAGATCGCCGCCGGGTACGGCTGGGATTACGCTCGTGCGACGACCCGTGAAGAGCTGGACCGTGTGCTGGACGCGCCCAGAAAGGGACGCTCGATCATTGAGGTGGCGGTTCACCGGGACAGCCATCGGGACTTCGCCGCCCGGGTCCGCGACGCGGTCGAACAGCGACTGACCGGCTGAGCGCGGCCAGCGGCTGACTGGCTGAGCGCGGCCAGCGACTGACCCGGCTGAGGGTAGCCGGACCGAGCTGCTCGCCAGACGATTCTTAGCCGCTGGTCTCTTCGCCGAGCCGAGCGACTCGCAGTTCGTTCTGCGCGACAAAGTCCTCGTCGACGGCGTACCCCAGGCCCGGCGACGCAGGAACCAGAACCTCACCCTGCTCCGCCTCGACAGCCGGGACGATGACATCGCGTGCGTAGTACTTCGCAGAAGCGGAAACGTCCGATGGGAGCGAGAAGCCCGGCAGCGAGGAGAGTGCAACATTTGCCGCGCGGCCGATGCCGAATTCGTGCATACCGCCACACCACACCGGGACACCATGCTCAGCGGCCAGCCCATGGGCGGCACGAGCGGCGGTGAGGCCACCCATCCTGGAGACCTTGATATTGAGGATGCGACCGGCGTCCAACGCTAGTGCGGTGCGAAAGTCGGCCAGGTCTTCGACCGACTCGTCCAGGCAGATCGGGGTGCCGATCTGTGACTGCAGCTTGCCGTGGGAGACGAAATCCCGCGGAGCAAACGGCTGTTCGATCATTCGCAGCCCCTGGGCGTCGAGCTGCCGCATCACGGCAAATGACTCATCGGTGGCCGGGTAGGCTCCGTTCGCGTCAACGTGCAGGTCGACATCTCCGAATGCCTGCCGCACCGCGGCGACCGGCTCGACATCCCAGCCCGGCGCGATCTTCAGCTTGACCCGCTGGTATCCGGCCGAGGCATGAATCTGCACCTGTCCGAGGAGGGCGTCTATCGTCGGCTCGATTCCCAAGGACACTCCAGCCGTGACCGAGGTGCGGGTTCCGCCGAGCACCGTGCTCAGCGGCAGTTCTTGTGCCTCGGCGAACAGGGTCCAGGCGGCGGCATCGATGCCGGCAGCGGCAAAGCGGTGGCCGCGGACCTTCCGCCACAGCGCCGGGACTTCCGCAGGGTGCTCCCATTCGGCACCCAGCACCGCCGGAAGCAGGTACTTCTCGGCGATTAGCCAGCACGTTTCGACGGTCTCCGGGCAGTAGAACGGGTCGCTGGGTGAGGCGATCTCGCCCCAGCCAACGACGCCGGACTCATCGACCAACCGGACCAGGATGTGATCGAGGTGGGCCTTGCGGTGAGAGCTGGTCTGAAACTGGTGCACTAGCGGCAGCCGCACGAGGTGCAGACTGGCTTCGACGACTCGCATGGTCATGTCTCCTGGTAGATGCCGAGCGCATCGCTGATTCTGTCTCGTTCGGTCAGGCGGCGGCGGGCGCCCTTGGCGCTTGCGGTGGTCAGCGTGGACAGCAGGTGAATGGTTGCCGCGACGGTTGTCGGCGAATCGGCATAGGAGGCGCTATCGGTCGGCACGACGATCGTTTGGTCGGCGATCGATGCCAGCGGTGCCGAAGCGTCATCCGTGATGGCGATGACGGTGCCGCCGGACCGCGCGAATTCCGTGGCCACCGAGATGGTCTCTCTGCGATATCGACGGAACGAGAACGCGATCAGCAGATCTGTCTGCCGCAATTCGCTGAGCAGGTCGAGCGGGCGCACTATTGCTCCATCGACCAGGGTGACGTGGGAGAGCCCGGCGGAGAGATCGGTGGCAAGCAGGGAGGCGTAGGCGAACGATTTACCGGCCCCAGTGATAAACCGACGGCGGGCAGCGACCGTCGCCGCGGCTGCCGCGGCCGGGGCGCCATCATTGGCAAAATGTTCGAACGCCTCTGCCAGATTGGCGGTTTCCTGGGCGATGAGCTGTGCCTGCAACGCGACGGCGGAGGAGTTACGCGCGATTCGCGCGCCATAACGGTCGCCGGGGGTGACAAGTGCGCGGTTTGCTGCATGGTTGTCAGTCACTGGATGTCCTCCGTGGTTGCGGGGCTCTGTGGGTGCACGAGATCGTAGCGCGCCGTGCCGGGGCCGATCTTATGGCATCCGGCCACCTGTAAACCGCGGCCGAGTGCGGCTTCCAGGCTGTCGGCCAGCCGAGAGCGCACGGTCGAAGCGCTTGCCGGGTCGGAAGCGGCGAGGTCCGCGATGGAGGAGGGGATGGTGATCCAGGCACGGTCGGCTGTCTCGGTCAATCGGCCCCAGACCGCTGGCGAGGTATCAGCCTCGTCCGCCATGGACTCACGCTCGGCACCGCCCATCTTGGTGCCGGAAAGGCCTGGCTTGGCAGCCGAGGCGGCGGAGTCGAAATCCCACTGCACGATCAGCCGGTCCGACTCACCGATGCCGTAAAGGTCCCGGCGGAACCGGATGCCGACCGCACCGAGGGTGTCAAGGTTGAAATGCGCATTCCGTGCGATTGCCGGATCGAAGGCCCAGCGCATAAAGGTGGTGCCGGTGGCCCGAGCGACGTCAGCCTGCTTCTGCTTCAGGGCCCGACCGATGCCGAAGCCTTGATAGTCGGGGCGGATAACGGCGGCCTGCGAGTAGTGAAAAACAGTACCGTCGGCGATCGCCGCGAAGCCGTAGGCGAATGCCACGACGTTCCCGTTCTGATCCTTTGCGCCGACAACCGAGCCGCCGTTCTCCTGCAGGGATTTCAGCAGCCGGGGGTTGACACCCGCTTCGCTATCGCTGTAGTTAAAGACTTCACGGTACAGACCGGCTGCGGCCTGAAGATCTTCGGCAGATTCCAGCAGGCGGACCAGGGGAGTCCCGACCGGGGACGAGATCACGATTCTCCAATTCCGCTCACCGCGGGTGGGTTGTTTGGACAATGTCGTCCCGGGATGTCCTTGCGATGTACGGCATGGATGCGCCGGACTATTCGGAACGTATCTTATGAATAGCAGCAGATGCTTCCCGGTGTCAACGGTGCGGAGTCTGATAAGTTCTAATGTTTATGATACGTAACTTCTCGATTGTGAGTAACCATGACAGCAACGTTTGATCTTTCAGGCCAAGTTGCCGAGCTGGAATCGCTGGTAGCTCGCTACGTATCTTTGGAGACGCCCACCGGCGATCCGAGTCGGATCGGCGCATTTGTTGATGAGCTCGAGGCCGACCTCACCGGCCTCGGCGGAAAGGTCCGCCGCGAATCCGAACCCACCGGTGATCATTTGGTGGCTGACTTCCCGGGTCGCGGCACCAAAGCGGAACTGGAGCCGATTCTGCTGCTCGGGCACTATGACACGGTTCATCCGGCTGGATCGCTTTCCGGGACGATGCCGCTGAGGCGTGCCGGGGATACATTGTTCGGGCCCGGGGTCTACGACATGAAGAGCGGACTCGCGCTGATCATGACGGCATTGGACGTGCTGAACTTCCGGCAGCCTTCCGGTGAGGCGGCGTCGCATCGTCCGCTGCGCGTGGTGTTCAATGCCGACGAGGAGATTGGCTCGCCGACGTCGCGCCGGATCGTTGAACTGGCGGCCGAGGCGGCCGTGTGCGCCCTTGGATTCGAGGCGCCGCATCCGGATGGCAGCCTGAAACTCGGTCGCTGGGGGAGCACCCGGGCTCGGGTGACGGTGACTGGCAAAGAAGCGCACGCCGCTCTTGACCCGGATAAGGGCGTGAATGCGATCGATGAGCTTGTCGACCAACTGACGGCCCTGCGCGCAGTGGTTGACCGGCATCACGATGGGATGCTCTGCAACGTCGGAACAATCAGCGGCGGCGGAAAAACGAACGTCGTACCCGCGTCCGCCACGGCCGAGATCGGTTTCCGGTTCCGTGAGCGGGCAAGTGAGTCAGGAGTGCTGGGTGAGCTGGCGAAGATCGCGCCGCTGAATGCCGGTGCTGAAGTGGCGTTCGAGGTCGTGACCTCCAGGCCGGCGTGGCAGGAGTCAGCTCAGGACCGCCGGCTGGCCAATCTCGTGCTTGATGTCGGACGTGACATCGGTCAGACGCTCGATGCGCGGCCCGCCCGCGGCGCGGCGGACACGAACTTCACCGGTGGTCTCGGCATCCCTACTCTTGATGGCTTCGGGCCCCTTGGGCAGGGCGCCCATGCTGAGCATGAGCAGATACATCTGCCGGCGCTCGGCGAGCGACTGGCGCTCATTCTGGAAGTGCTGACCCGGCTCTAGCACGGTCCTGACCCGGCTCTGGCACGGTATTCGCGACTACGCTGAAATCATGACTGGCGAAGGTGCTGTTGGCGAGAGCGAGGGCATTCGCTATGCGACCGGCCCCGGCAGATGGGTGCTTACTGCGACAGTGCTCGGCTCGGGGATGGCGGGCCTGGACGCCACCGTGGTCAACGTCGCGCTTCCGACAATTGGCCGGGAGTACGACGTCGGCGTCGCAGGCCTGCAGTGGGTGGTGAATGCGTACACGCTCACCCTTGCCGGCCTACTGCTCCTCGGCGGAACGCTGGGCGACCGCTACGGCAGGCGACGGCTCTTCATCCTCGGTACGGTCTGGTTTGCGCTGGCCTCGTTGGCCTGTGCCCTTGCCCCGAACGCGATCACCCTGATTTTTGCCCGCGGCTTGCAGGGGATCGGTGGCGCATTGCTGACTCCCGGCAGTCTTGCGATCCTGCAGTCGGTCTTCGTGTCGGCTGATCGGTCGAAGGCAATCGGTGCCTGGTCCGGGCTCGGAGGCGTGGCCAGCGCCATCGGACCGTTCCTCGGGGGATGGCTGATAGAAGCCGTATCCTGGCGGCTCATCTTCCTGATCAACCTCCCGCTCGCCGCGGCGGCCGTCCTGATCGCCATCCGCCACGTTCCGCAACCTCCGGTGCAAAGAAGCCGGCAGCGGCTGGATATCGTCGGTGCGTTGAGCATTACCGCCGGCCTGATCGGCGTGACTTACGGGCTGATCTCCGGCCCGAACGACGGCTGGCTCTCGCCACTTGTAGTGCTATCGCTCGGGGCCGGAGTGGCGTTGCTGGTCGTGTTCCTGGTTTGGGAGCGGCATGCGACGAATCCGATGCTGCCGCTCGGCATCTTCCGGTCCGTGCAGTTCTCGGCCGCTAACGCGGTGACCTTCGTCGTGTACGCCGCCTTGGGCGGAGGACTTTTCCTGCTGCCGATTGTCTTGCAGCAGGCGGTTGGCTATTCGCCGCTTTTTGCCGGGGTGGCCTTACTCCCAATCACTGTGATCATGTTGGCTCTGTCCGGACGTTCAGGAGCGCTCGCCGATCGGATCGGTCCGCGGCTGCAGATGTCGCTCGGTCCAATCGTGATCGCAGCAGGGCTGGCCCTGCTGGTCCGAATCGACGGCTCAGGGGACTACCTGACCCAGGTGCTGCCCGCCATCCTGGTGTTCGGTCTCGGCCTGGCGATCAACGTGGCGCCGTTGACCTCGACCGCGCTCGCGGCGGCTCCGGCGGAGCACGCGGGCATCGCATCGGGAGTCAACAATGGGGTGGCGCGAACAGCAGGGTTGTTGGCCGTGGCGGTCCTCCCGGTCGCGGCGGGGATCACCGGGGACGCTTACCTGCATCCCTCGGCCTTGCTGGAAGGCTTCCGCAGCGCGGTACTGATCGCAGCCGGTCTGTGCGTTGCCGGCGGCGTGCTGGCAGCCATCACAATTCGGAATCCATCCCGGGGCGCTCCGGGTCCGGCCTCGCACGAGCTGCACTGCGCCCTGGAGGCGCCGCCCTTACGCCGGCGCTGAGAGAACCAAGCTGGGTCTGCTCGTAGATCCCTTGACGGATCGAGCCACGCACTGTCCGTCGAGGGCCCAAGCCGAGAATAAAGACGGTTCTGCCACGAATGCCCGACCGTGTGGAGGCCGGGCATTCGCTTGGCGCCTATGGCTGGGAGGTGCTCATTTCGTCAGCAACCGCCGGCTCGGAGCCAGCTTGTAACTCTGCTTTGCGTGTGTTCGGGATGAGGAAGGTGGCGATCACACCGACGACAAGGAATCCTGCGGCGAGGTACGATCCGAAAGTGAGTGCTTGCGTCATTGCCTCTCGTGCTGCGTCGGCCACGGATGCGGTGGCAGGATTGTTGGAGAGAGGCTCGATTACGGCGCCGGCGCTGTCGGAGACCGCCTCACTAAGCTTCGCTACCTGATCCGCCGGAAGCCCGGCGTTGGCCAGACGGTCCCGTAGGTTCGAGCTCAAAGTTGAGAAAAACACGGTGGTGAGTGCGGCGATTCCGAGGGCGGAGCCCAGTTGACGGAAGGTGCTCTGGATGCCGGAACTCTGACCCCCTTCTTCCTCGGGGACGTCTGCAAGGACCACGTTGGTGACCTGCGAGGTTGCGAAGCCGACGCCGATGCCATAGAAGAACAGCACCAGGGCGATGAGCCACCACTGTGCATCGGACGCTGCAGCGACGATACCGAGGCCGGCCAGGCCGACAACCTCGAGGGCGAGGCCGAGACGAACCAGTCCGAGGGGCGAGACCTTCGCGGTGAGCGGGAAGCTGATTCCGCTGGCGACGAAGCTTCCGACTGCGATTGGCACGAGGGCGAGACCAGCTTGGAGCGGGGTGTAATCAAGTGTGAACTGGAGCCACAGCGGCATGACGGCGATGATTCCGAACTCGCCCAGTCCGATGATCAAGGTGGCGATGTTTCCGTTACGGAACGAAGCAATTGAGAAGAGCTTCACGTCCATCAGCGGTTCGTGTCGACCAGTGCCACGGCTGACGATGATTTGCCGCCAGACGAACCCAACCAGCAAGATCACGGCAAGCACGAGAGCGATGAATGCTGGCGAGAGGCCAGAGTCCCAGGTGCCGCCGAATAGCTCGAAGGCACGTTGGCTCGTGACCCACCCGTAGACGCGCCCCTCGACCAACCCGAAGGCCAAGAGCCCGAGGCCCAGAATGGACAGGCTCGCGCTGATGCCGTCGACACGTCCTCTCGTTCGAGGTGTTGGGGTGATGAAAAGCATGGCGAGGATCAGGATCAGGATTGTGAGTGGGATGTTGATGCCGAATGCCCACCGCCACGAGGAGTGCTCCGATAGCCATCCGCCGAGGACCGGGCCGAGAGCGGTGGCTGCTCCGATCGTAGATCCCCAGATCGCAAACGCCTGCCCGCGAGCCTTTCCCGTGAACATGCGGTTGAGAAGCGAAAGCGATGTGGGAAGGATGAGGGCCGCCCCCAAACCCTGGAGGAAACGTCCGAGGATCAGGACCTCGCCGTTCGGCGCTGCGCCGGCGATAAGGCTCGTGACACCAAAGATGACGACGCCCAAGATGAACACCGGCCGAGCGCCGCGGAGATCAGAGATCCGGCCAACGAGCAAAAGCAGCGCGGCAAAGATTATCGCGTAAGATTCCTGGATCCACTGTGCCTGGCTCGAGTCGATCCCGATATCTTCGATCACCGATGGTGTGATTACGTTCACGATGGTGGTGTCGACCACGATCAGTGCAACTCCCAGGGCGATGGCCATTAAGCCCAACCAGCGGCGAACAGAGACTGATAAGCCCGACATTCATAAACCTCCGAAGTATCTTCATGCACAAATAGTTACATGGTAAAGTTACTTTGCGGTCTGATAGTTTGGCAAGTGACACCATAGAGAGGGGCGCAGATGCACACTGAGGACGATAAGGAGGTCCGAGACCAGCGCGACCGGTTGATGGAGGGGCTCCGGACGTATGGAAGAACCTATGCCGAACTCGGCCGTCGGTTTGCTGCCAGTCTCGGGCTGCACTCGACCGATGCATCCGCACTGCTCGAGATTCTCGCTGCGGAAGAACGCGGCACACCCCTGTCACCGGCGCGCTTGAGTGAAAGGATCGCGCTTACTGCCGGCGCAACGTCGTCTCTGCTCAACCGACTCGAGGCCAGCGGCCACATTGTCCGAACCCGGGTGCACACAGACAGGCGCGTTGTCACGCTCCAGTCCACTCCTGGCATGCACGGAGTCGCGGATGAGTTCTTCGAGCCCCTGGCGGGACGTCTGAACGCAATGATGGGTGCATATCCAATGGAACTGCTTGGCCAATTCGAGTCGTTCTTGACGGAGCTGCGGGTCACCATGGACACGTACGCGCAGGAACATACCTTGCGCGACGAAAACGACGGAAAATCTGCAGACGGAGTCGACCTGACCAGAGGCGACTCACGATAGTGATGCCGAACCGCTGATCGGGCAGCCAGGGCCACGATCTGTCTGGTCGGGCAATCGTTTTCGGGACTGAACGGCTTTTGCGGCTTAGCGGCTCACATCTCTACGCCCAGTCCGCTCAGCATCGGCGCGAGCTTCGCGGTCGACTCCTCGAGTTCGCTCCCCGGTTCGGAGTCGGCAACGATCCCGCAGCCCGCAAACAGTCTGAGTTCGTCCCGCGCTTCGGAGGTGAACTGTCCGCAGCGCAACGCGATGGCCCATTCGCCATCGCCATTGCCATCCATCCAGCCGACCGGCCCGGAATAGCGCCCCCGGTCCATGCCTTCCTCATCGGCAATGATTCGTACCGCGTCCCCGGTCGGCGTGCCGCCAACCGCGGCAGTCGGATGCACTGTCGCAGCGACTGCAAGCGACGACGGCCGGCTACCGTCGGCATCCTGTGTCAATTCGCCATGCGCGTCGCTGGCCAGGTGAATCACATTGGCGAGTTCGAGCATGAACGGTTCCGGATCGACGTCAAGAGTCGAGCACAGCGGCCGCAGGGCGGCGGTAAGTGAATCGATGGCGTAGCGGTGCTCCGAGCTGTCTTTGTGCGCGGACAACACCACCCGGGCGGCATCGACGTCCGCGTCGCGATCTCCGGTGGTCCGGTACGTTCCCGCCAGCACCCGCGACCGAACCTCGCCACGGTGCGAGCTGATCAGCAATTCGGGCGTGGCGCCCAGCAGCCCGTCGATGTGAAAAGTCCAGCAGGACGGATAGGTCGCGTTGAGCACGCCCAGAACGTAACGGACATCGATGGGTTCCGCGGCCCGGGCGAACACGTCGCGCGCCAGCACCGCCTTCTCGGCGTCACCGGCACGCAGCCGTTCGACAACCCGGACGACGGCGTCCTGCCAACCGGCCTCGTCCAGGCTGCCGGTGCGCACTGTGACGGCTTCCGGTTTGCGAAGCGGGTTGTGCTGGCTCAGCGGCCGATGCGAATTGAGCGGATTCGCTGTCGCGGCGGCCTCATCGGTGGTCAGCGACATGACGGTGAGCCAGACCCGGCCCTGGTATCGACCGAGCAGGAGGCGCGGAACGATCAGAACCGACGATTGTTCCGAATCGTCGGCGAAGGTGAAACTGCCGAAGGCAATGGCTCCGCTGCCCGGCAATCTGACCTCATCCCTGACCGAACCCGCGGCAACGAGCTGGCGCCAGGCAGCGTCGGCAGCGGCAAATCGGTCCGGTCCGGCTGTCTCGATCCGGGTGCATTCGCCCCAGCCGACCAGGCCGGAATGCCCACGGACCCAGGCGGTGATCCCGGAGGTGGCCAAGCGCGAGAGAAAGTCAGCCGGGGTGGTCGGCAACTCGCTGCCAAGCGGTGAATCGGAGTGCTGGGCAAGGCCATCGACGAAGTAGGAATGTGCCCGCAATGTGGCGGACGGCGCAGAAGCAGAGACAGTCATAAGAAACATAAGCCTAGTCCGCGCAGAGATCAGGCCCGATTCGCGGCCACCGGTTCCAACTGAGACGATAGATCCCATGAACCGTGCCCATCTGGATAAGCAGCCGCATGAGGTTGCTTTGATGTTCGACGACGTTGCCGCGCGCTACGACCTCACAAATGACGTGCTGTCGCTTGGCCAGGCTCGTCGCTGGCGCAATGACGTCGTCCGCGCCGTCGCGCCGCAGCGCGGTGAGAAGATTCTCGATCTTGCCGCGGGCACGGGTACGTCCAGCGAGCCGTTCGCAGACCTCGGTGCGGACGTGGTCGCCGGCGACATCTCCCAGGGCATGCTGGCGCAGGGCAGGCGCCGTCGGCCGGACATCGACTTCCGGTATGCCGACGCGACAGACCTGCCTTTTGACGACGACACTTTCGACGCAGTCACCATCTCTTTCGGCCTGCGGAACATCGCAGACACGAAGAAGGCGCTCACCGAAATGCTCCGTGTCACCAAACCCTGCGGCCGGCTGGTGATCTGCGAGTTCTCGACCCCGACATTCGCCCCATTCCGGGTCGTCTATCTTGAATACCTGATGCGCGCGCTGCCCGCCGTTGCCCGCACGGTCAGCTCGAACCCGGACGCTTATGTGTACCTCGCCGAGTCGATCAGGGACTGGCCGGACCAGGAGGCGCTGGCCCGGCGGCTCACAGCCGCAGGCTGGAACAACGCGAAGTTCAGGAACCTGTCCGGCGGAATCGTCGCGCTCCATCACGCGGTCAAGCCTGCGGAGAACGCCTAGTGGCTGCACAGGCAAGCAACAGCGCCGACGTCATCATCGTAGGGGCCGGCCCGGCAGGTTCGACGGCAGCCTATTACCTCGCGCTCGCAGGACTCGATGTGCTGCTGTTGGAGAAGACGTCCTTCCCACGGGAGAAGGTCTGCGGTGACGGGCTGACGCCGCGTGCCGCGCGGGAGCTCGAGTTGCTCGGCCTGCCGATCCGCCCGGAAGATGGCTGGCGAAAGAACAAAGGGCTTCGGCTGATCGGCGGCGGTCACCGCCTTGAGCTGCCCTGGCCGGAGCTCTCCACATTCCCCGATTACGGACTGGTTCGCACCCGCGAGGGCTTCGATGAGGCGCTGGCACGACACGCGCAGGCTGCCGGCGCGAAGCTGCAGGAGCGCACGTATGTGACCGCGCCGATCGTAGACGACGTTTCCGGCCGGATCGTCGGGGTGCGGGCGGCCGCTGCTGACGACAAGGGGCGCCGGGTCGGAGAGGAACAGCCCGTCTACGCGCCGCTTGTGCTTGCCTGTGATGGCATTTCTGCCCGGATGGCTCTGGCGCTTGGCATCGAAAAGCGTGACGACCGGCCGCTCGGCGTGGCGGTGCGAACCTACTTCGAGTCGCCTCGGCACGACGATGATTGGCTGGAGAGCTGGGTGGAGCTGCGCGCCAAGGATGCCGATGACGGCAGTCGTGGCGGTGTGCTGCCGGGCTATGGCTGGGTCTTCGGTGTCGGCGATGGCACGTCCAATGTTGGCCTCGGCATCCTCAATTCCTCGAAACAGTTCGGCAAAGTCGACTACCGGCAGGTACTGCGCGACTGGACCGCGTCGATGCCGGCCGAATGGCAGTTCGACCCGGAACACCAACGTGGTCCGATCCGCGGCGCAGCGTTGCCGATGGCTTTCAATCGCACGCCGCACTACCGCGACGGCATCATGCTGGCCGGTGACTCCGGTGGAATGGTGAACCCTTTCAACGGTGAAGGTATTGCCTATGCCATGCAGGCTGCCCGGATTGCAGCCGACGTCATCGCGCAGGCGCACACCCGACGCGGTGTCGCGAACAAGGAACGGGTGCTGAATGAGTACCCGCGCGCGGTGAAGGCCGAGTTGGGCAGCTATT
Source organism: Saxibacter everestensis (assembly GCF_025787225.1). Classification (NCBI taxonomy): domain Bacteria; kingdom Bacillati; phylum Actinomycetota; class Actinomycetes; order Micrococcales; family Brevibacteriaceae; genus Saxibacter; species Saxibacter everestensis. The sequence goes on along the minus strand of NZ_CP090958.1, from coordinate 2,632,308 downwards.
ACACGCTTGGCCGGGGCTTTGTCTCGGTGATCGGCCGACCGGCGCTGATGCAGATCGGCGTAAAGTACGGCATGGCGTTGCCAACGTTAATGCGGTTCATCGTCAAGCTGTTGGCGAACCTGACCGAGGACCCACGCCGTCCTGATCGTGACGCCTACGATCGGGTGATTCACGCCCTGACCTTCCTAACGCCTGCCACCGACAATCAATGATGTGATGGAGTCATGACAGAACGTGCTGCTCACCCGCAGACCGCGCCGATAAGTCTCGGCGCTGGTTTCGCGCTGCCACATCAGGACACGGTGTTCACCGAACGGATGCAGCACAGCCTGGAGGAGATCGAGGGCCGGCTCTACGACGCCGTCGCGCAGACCGATCGGTTCGCCGATCGCGCGTCGAAGCATCTGATTGAGGCCGGCGGAAAGCGGGTCCGGCCAATGCTGGTGCTGCTGGCAGCGCATCTTGGCGACCCGACCAGGCCCGAGGTGATCGACGCCGCCGTTGTCGTTGAATTGACGCACCTGGCCACCCTGTATCACGACGACGTGATGGACTCCGCGCCGATGCGTCGCGGGGCTCCGGCGGCGCACGAACTGTGGGGCAATAACGTCGCGATCCTGACCGGCGATCTGCTCTTCGCCCGTGCGTCCAACGTGGTCGCCGGACTTGGACCGGACGCCGTCCGGCTGCAGGCGCTCACCTTCGAGCGGCTATGCCTCGGGCAGCTGAACGAAAGCCTGGGACCGCGGGAGGGCGAAGACCCGGTCGCGCACTACATCCAGGTGCTTGCAGATAAGACAGGCTCGCTCATCGCCACCGCCGGACGCTTCGGTGCCCGCTATTCAGGTGCCTCCGAGGAATACCTCGACGTGGTTGCGGAGTACGGCGAGAAGGTCGGCGTCGCATTCCAGCTAGCCGATGACGTCATCGACCTGACCAGTGACGGCTCGGTTTCTGGAAAGACTCCCGGCACCGACCTGCGCGAACATGTGCCCACGCTGCCCGCGCTCTATGCCAGGCAGGATGCCGCAAGGAACGGGGACCAGGAGTCGCTGGAGCTCGTCGGTTTACTGGATTCGGACCTGACAGACGATGCAGACCTGACCCGCGCCCGAGAGGCCTTGGTGGCGCACCCGGCGACGGCCCGGGCGAGTGCGGAGGCGCACCGTTGGGCTGACGAGGCGATTACTGCCCTCGCGCCGCTTCCAGCCGGAGTGGCCAAGGATTCGCTGGTGACCTTCGCCGAGACGGTCGTGGCCCGAAAGGTCTAGGCCGGGGCCACCGGGCGTGGTCGTCGCCTGGATCTGGTCATCATGTCGATGCTGAGCACGACGAGCGCGGACCAGACCAGGCAGAAACCGATCCAACGAGCCAGCGGCATGTGCTCGCCGAAAACTGTGATGCCGAAGACGAACTGCATGACCGGGGCGATGTACTGCAACATGCCGATCCAGCTCAGCGGCACTCGCCGTGCTGCCGCCGAGAAGAGCAGGAGCGGCACGGCGGTCACGACGCCGAGTCCGATCAGGAGAGCAGTATGCCCGGGGCTGACCGAGGTGAAGGTTCCATTTCCTGAAGCCTCGAGCCAGATCAGGTATCCGAGGGCGATCGGAGACAGGATCATGGTTTCGATGCTCAACCCGGCTACCGCGTCAACGGTCCGGCCGACCCGGTTCTTCATCAAGCCATAGAGACCGAAGCTGCCGGCCACAAGCAGCGAAAGCCAGGGCGCCCGGCCGTACCCGATCGCAATTACCAAGACCGCGAGTGCGCCGATGGCCATGGCAAGCCACTGGAGCCGGTTGAGCTTTTCCTTCAGGAAGACCACACCGAGTAAGACCGTGAAGAGCGGGTTGATGAAGTAACCCAGCGAGACCTCGACGACCCGGTGCGTCTGCACGCCGAAGATGAAACCAAGCCAGTTGATCGCGACGAATGCCGACGCGGCCGCGAGAACACCGAAGAGTTTCGGCTTGCGAAGGACTACAGCCGTCCGTCGGAAACCACGGACCACGAATAGCAAAATGACGCAGAGCAGCAGTGACCAGACCACCCGCTGGGCCACGATCTCGATCGACCCGGCTGGTTCGAGCAAGGCGAAGTACAGCGGGATGACGCCCCAGCAAAGATAGCTGGTCATCCCAAGCAGCAGGCCGGTCTTTCGTTCACGACGCTGAGCCTCGTCCGTCCCCGACGTCGGGGCGGCGGCAGCCGCGGGGTCGTTGCTGGAGCTTGGGGTGGCAGACACGTTCCAAGCGTATCGCTGAGCTATGAAGTGGTGCGGGTCGGGAGCCGCGCGTGCCCTGCGCTAGCCGGTCGACCGGACGTGTGATTGCTCACTTCGGTTTCGCATCGCGGGGGGCTACACGGCTAGTCTGAATTAGGATGTACTTCTGTGCTCTATTGATTCAGCGGTGAAACCGCTACCGGTGCCAAGGCGCCGTGAGGAAGGACAAATATGACGCGCCCTCTTCGGGTGGCCATCGTCGGTGCCGGCCCGGCCGGCATCTACGCAGCGGACCTGCTGACGAAGGCTGAACGGGATTTCGAGCTCAGCATCGATCTTTTCGAACGCCTTCCGGCGCCTTTCGGCCTCGTGCGTTATGGCGTTGCGCCGGACCACCCGCGTATCAAGCTGATTATCAACGCGCTGATCAAGGTGCTCGACCGTGGTGACATCCGGGTGTTCGGAAATGTCGATTTCGGCACGGACATCGACCTCCAGCAGCTGCAGACTTTCTACGACGCAGTGATCTTCTCCACCGGCTGCGTGCGGGATTCCTCGCTGGACATCCCCGGCATCGACCTTAACGGGTCGTACGGCGCCGCGGACTTCGTGAACTGGTACGACGCGCACCCGGACTACCCGCAGACCTGGCCGCTGAAGGCCAGGCAGGTCGCCGTGATCGGAAATGGCAACGTGGCGCTCGACGTGGCTCGGATGCTGTCCAAGCATGCCGATGATCTGTTGCCCACCGAGATCCCGGATCACGTCTATCAGGGCTTGAAGAACTCGCCGGTGACCGATGTGCACGTTTTCGGGCGCCGTGGTCCGGCCCAGGTGAAATTCACCCCGTTGGAGCTCCGTGAGCTCGGCCACGTCCCGGATGTCGACATCATCGTTTATCCCGAGGATTTCGAGTTCGACGATGCTTCGATGAAGCAGATCCACTCGAACAATCAAACCAAGCAAGTAACCAAGACGCTGACTGACTGGACGTTGAAGGAACCGGCGGGCGCCTCGCGCCGCCTGCACCTGCACTTCCTGCACGCGCCGGTCGAGGTATACGGCGATGGCAAGGTCGAGGGACTCAGAACGGAACGGATGGAGCTCGACGGGAACGCGGGCGTCCGGGGGACCGGCGAGCACCACGACTGGCCAGTGCAGGCGGTGTACCGCGCAGTGGGGTACTTCGGCTCACCTCTCAACGACCTTCCCTTCGATGCGTCCCGTGGCGTGATCCCTAACGACGGTGGAAAGGTTCTGGAATCTTCCGAGCCTGGCGCGAGCGAGCTTCCCGGGGTATACGCAACCGGCTGGATCAAACGCGGCCCGGTTGGACTGATCGGGCACACCAAGGGCGATGCGCTTGAAACGATCTCACATTTGATCAAGGACCGGGACTCCCTGCCCGCCGCGGAGAAGCCCGAGCCGGAGGCAATCGAAAAGTTCCTGGCCGACAAGGGTGTTGACTACACCGATTGGGACGGCTGGCACGCGCTGGACAACTTCGAGCGGTCGCTGGGCGAGCCGCAGGGCCGCGAGCGGATCAAGGTCTCGAGCCGCGACGGAATGCTGGAGGCTTCGCGCCGGCGTAATTGAAACCAGCTCCGCGCATCCGTCCACTGGGCGTCGTTCCTCCCGAGGGACGACGCCTCAGTCGTCGGCGGCGAGAATTCGACGGACCTGTTCGACCTCGTCAGGAAGCCGGCGCTGGCGGGCATTCCAGATGACCCGGTAGTCCACCTGAGCGCCATGCGCCACGATGTTCCGCGTGACCTTCTTCAACCTTCCCGACGCTGGCCGATTCGCTGCCCGGTGATCTAGCGGGTGCTACCGGTAGTTCACGAACTGCAGGTCTACCTCAAGGTCCTTGCCCTTGAGCAGGGCGATAATGTCCTGCAGGTCGTCCCGGCTCTTTGACGTCACCCGGACTTCTTCGCCCTGAATCTGGGTCTTGACTCCCTTTGCGGCCTCGTCCCGAATGATCTTCGTGACCTTCTTTGCGTTCTCCTGATCGAGGCCTTCCTTGATGGTCGCTTCGATCCGGTACTCCTTGCCGGACGGATACGGCTCGCCGTCTTCGAGGGACTTCAGCGAAATGCCGCGCTTGACCAGCTTCGACTGGAAGACGTCGAGTACAGCCTTCACCCGGTCCTCGCTGATCGCCTTCATCATGACTTTCTCGCCCGACCACTCAATCGATGCGTCCGTACCGCGGAAGTCGTAGCGCTGCGAGATTTCCTTGGCGGCCTGGTTCAAGGCGTTGTCGGCTTCCTGACGGTCAACCTTGCTCACAATGTCGAACGAAGAATCGCTGGCCATGAGGGCTCCTTAACTGAGGGGAATTGAACTTGCTTTCAACCATACTGGCAGCGGCCGGGAGCGGTGGCCGGCATGCCGATTTCCGGTTTCGGCCAGTGCCTAGTATTCTCATCTAGGTGCTTTTAGGACCACGTCGCACAGATCCACGTGACATGGTTTAGCGCCTGACCCGGCAGGTTGCCCGAGCGGCCAAAGGGAGCTGACTGTAAATCAGCCGGCATTGCCTACATAGGTTCGAATCCTATACCTGCCACAGGGTGTGAAGAGGCCTCCGAGTTGCGAATTTGGTTCGCAACTCGGAGGCCTCTTCTCTTAGTAGCCTCACCGACGGGACACCGTGTATTGCCAGTCGACTCCCAGCGCAGTACGCCAAACAGCCAGTCGTTGTGTCGTAGAGTCGAGAACAGCACACCCACATATGTATCGCGATCCTGGCTCGGTCGTAGTCCATCGACCGGAAGGATCTTTCCTTGACAACTGCTGTATCCACTTTGGAACGACGCCCACAGGCAAAACGGGCAACCAGCGACTACGCAGAACTGCTGAATCAGGTTCGGGAAGCGGGCCTGCTGCGGCGACGGCACAGCTACTACATCGTGAAGATTGCCGGCACTGTCGGCGCTTTCGCCCTCGCCTGGGTAGCTTTCGCGATGATCGGCGATAGCTGGTATCAGCTCATAGTCGCGGGCGCGCTTGGAATCCTGTTCACTCAGCTGGCCTTTCTCGGACACGAGGCAGCGCACCGGCAGATTTTCCGCTCCGGGAAAGTGAACGACTGGTTCGGCATAGTGTTCGCCAACCTCTTCGTCGGCCTCAGCTACGGCTGGTGGATGAACAAGCACAGCCGGCACCATGCGAATCCAAACAAGATCGGCAAGGATCCCGACATCGAGGACCTGGTCATCGCGTTCACGCCCGAGCAGGCGAAGCAACGCAGCGGCCTCGCGGCCCGGCTGACCGGCAAGCAAGGGTACTTCTTCTTCCCGTTACTGCTGCTCGAGGGCATCAATCTGCACAAGGACGCTCTGATCACCGCGTTTACCGGCGACACCGTGAAGCAGCGCCGGCTGGAGATCACTTTTCTCGCTGTCCGGCTGATCTCGGTCACCGCGATCCCATTCGTATTCCTTTCGCCTGGGCTCGCTTTCGCTTTCCTCGGCGTGCATCTGGCGGTGTTCGGACTCTACATGGGGGCGTCTTTTGCGCCGAACCACAAGGGAATGCCGCTGCTAGAGGCCCGGGACAACGTGAACTTCCTGCAGCGTCAGGTGCTCACCTCCCGCAACATCCACAGCAACTGGTTCAACAACTGGCTGATGGGTGGCCTGAACTTCCAGGTCGAACACCATCTGTTCCCAAGCATGCCGCGGCCAAATCTGGTCGCCACCCAGAAGATCGTCAAGGCCTTCTGCGAGCAGCGCGATGTGAGGTACACCGAGGTCAGCCTGCTGCAGTCGTACGCGGCGGTCGTGCGCTATCTGAACCGGGTGGGCCTCGGTGAGCGCGATCCGTTCGAGTGCCCGATGATCGCCTCGCTTCGGCCGCGCAGCTAGCGAGTTCCGCGCGCTGGGCTCGCGCTAGGGTGAGAAATATGACGTCGCTGTGGCACGCGTTTCTGGCTGAACACTCCATCGACGAACCCGGCCGGGGCGGCCCGCCCTGGGTGATGGCCCATCGGGGCTATTCCGGAGTAGCCCCCGAGAACACATTGCCGGCGATCGAGGCCGCGCGGCTCATCGGCTGCGACTACATCGAGATCGATCTCGCAAATACGTCCGATGGCGTGCCGGTCATCATTCATGATGACGACGTCGACCGGACCACGGACGGCAAAGGCGATGTCGACAAGAAGACGTTCGCCCAGCTGGCCGATGTCGATGCCGGTTCCTGGCGGGGCCCTGGGTATACGGGCGTTACAGTTCCCCGGCTCGACGAAGTCCTGGCTGGTTTTCAATCGCATGGCGGCCGGTTGCTGCTGGAGTTCAAGGACTACTGGGATCCGGTCAGCGTCGGCACGGTCGGTGAAATGATCCGGGAAGCTGAGCTGTCCGAGAACGTGATCATTCAGAGTTTCAACGTCGACACAGTCCGAAGTATGCGTGACATCGTTCCCGACCTTCCCCGAGGCCTGTTGCGGTTCGTGCCCCGGCTGGAGGACCTCGAGCTGATCGAGGAGCTCGGCGCGATCTGCTACAACCCGGGTCTCCGGGGCTTCATGCTGCGGCAGAAAACCGCCGCCGAGATCCTCGCCCATGACATCGGAATGTTCGTCTGGACGGCGGACAAGCCGGAGGACTGGGACCGGCTGATGGAAATCGGTGTCAACGGCATCATCTCAAACCAGCCTGGCCGGCTTCAGGGCTATATCGCGGCGAAATTCGGTAAGGGGGAGGAGTAGGGCGACCCGATTGGCATTATTGATTTTGACCGTATAGGCTTTTGTCCCGTTGCCCCGATAGCTCAGACGGCAGAGCATCTCCATGGTAAGGAGAAGGTCAAGGGTTCGATTCCCTTTCGGGGCTCTCGTGCGAGAGCTTGAGATAAGCTGATCGCAACGCGGCGGGGTAGCTCAGTTGGTTAGAGCGCACGACTCATAATCGTGAGGTCGCGGGATCGTGCCCCGCCCCCGCTACGTAAGTAAAGGTCGCCCGTGCTGGCGGCCTTTTTACGTTGACTGAAGAGGAAGCGGTGAAAGATGGCGGTCAATCCGGACATCCAGGGTCGGAGTTATCCACCCGGTGAACCCTACTCGGTTTCCCGTGAAGTCATCCGAAACTTTGCCGAGGCCACGAAGGCAACCCACCCGGCCTACACCGACGTTGCGGCGGCGAGAGAACTCGGTTACGACGATCTGCTGGCTCCGCCCACATTCGCGGTAATCATTGCGCAACGTTCCGACGCGCGGCTGGTCCGGGATCCCGAAGCCGGCATTGATTTCAGCCGGGTCGTGCACGGCTCGCAACAATTCATCGCGCACCGCCCGATCATCGCCGGCGACAAACTGGTGGCCGAGCTGCACGTCGACTCGATTCGCCTGGTTGGTGGCAACGCGATGGTGACCACCCGCTCGGAAATCATGGACGCCGATAGCCAGGAAAAGGTCGTGACCGCGATCTCCGCCCTTGTCGTTCGAGGTGATGACGCGTGACTGTCCCTGATTTCGGCTTGCTTGAGGTCGGCGAGATCGTCGCCAGCAGCAGCTACACGGTCTCCCGTGCCGACCTGGTCCGGTACGCGGGCGCCTCACTGGATTTCAACCCGATCCACTGGAATGAGCGTTTCGCCCGCGAGGTCGGACTCGATGGCGTTATCGCTCACGGCATGTTCACCATGGGCACCGCGGTCAACGTCGTGGTCGACTGGGCCGAGGACCCGGCCCGGGTGGTGGATTATCAGGTTCGCTTTACCCGCCCGGTGCCTGTTGCGGATGCCGCAAATGGCTCCCCGGAACAACCGACTGCGACCATCGATGTCGAGGCGAAGGTCGGCGCTCTCGATCAGGAGAACAGGGTGGCCCGAATCGACCTCAGGGTCAGTGTCGACGGCGCAACAGTGCTGGCAAAGTCCCAGGCGAAGGTTCGGCTGTAGGGCGTGAGTCTTTCCGGCGGAGCGAACGAGACCGAGCGTGCGACGGCATCCGGGACCGATCCGGTGCGGCTCGCCGAGCTCACCACTCTTCGGGTCGGCGGCCCTGCCGAGTCCTTTGTGCGCGCATACACCGACGAACGGCTGATCGAAACGATCTCCGGGCACGATGATCGGGGCGCGGCCATTCTGCTGGTCGCCGGCGGCTCGAATCTTCTGGTCTCCGACCAGGGATTTCCCGGCACGGTCGTGCAGGTTGCGACTGAAGGAATTACGGCAGCTCCCTTCGGCGACAGCACCAGCGATAGGGGCAGCGGACAGGCACGGGACGAGGCCGGCTCGGCCGTTCGCGTGGACGCCGCGGCTGGTGTCAACTGGGATGAGTTCGTTGCGCACACGGTGCACAATCGGCTCGCGGGGCTTGAGGCGCTTTCCGGTATCCCCGGAAGCGTCGGTGCAACCCCGATTCAAAATGTGGGCGCGTATGGCGCCGAAGTCGGAAACCTGATTGACAGCGTCCGCGTCTGGGACCGGCAAACGAAGACTGAACTGCGGCTCGGCCGAGCCGACTGTGAGTTCGGCTACCGGGATTCGCTGTTCAAGCGCAACCGCTACGACAGTTTCGGCGGTCGTCACATCGTGCTCGGAGTGACCTTCATCTTGCACTCGGGCGATGCCGGTGCCCCAGTACGGTATGCGGAGCTCGCCAGGTCGCTCGGCGTCGAGCTGGGGGAGCGAGCCCCGATCGATCAGGTCCGCGAGGCAGTGCTGCGCCTGAGAGCCGGCAAGGGCATGGTGCTCGACCCGGACGACCCGGACACCTACAGTGCGGGATCGTTCTTCACGAACCCGATCTTGCCCGGAGCAACTCAACTGCCCGAGGGTGCGCCTGCCTGGCCACTGCCGGACGGATCTGTCAAGACCTCGGCGGCGTGGTTGATCGACCACGCTGGATTCTCCAAGGGGTTTGGAATAGCGCCGGACCGGGCCTCCCTGTCCACCAAGCATCCACTCGCGCTGACCAATCGCGGCACCGCCCGGGCGGCAGACATCGTGGAGCTTGCCAGGACGGTTCGGGCCGGCGTCATCGAACGCTTCGGCATCGAACTCCATGCCGAGCCGAACCTGGTCGGCGTGAGCCTGCTCGGCGCCTAGGTCGCCAGCCAGGCCGCGATATCGGCCCTAGCCGTTGATTTGAGCCGATCCGGCGCGCGGGAAAGATCTATCGACATCTCAGCCAGCCGTGCCAGTTCCTGGTCGCTGAGGCCCGAAGCTGACCGTGCCATCGAGTACTGGTCGACGAGTCGGCTGCCGAACAGCAACGGGTCGTCCGCGCCAAGGGCGATCCGGGTACCAGCATCCAGCAACCGGCGAAGCGGTACCTGCTCTGCTTCGGCAAAAACCCCGAGACTGATGTTCGAACCGGGGCAGATCTCCAGGCCGATCCCGCTCCGTGCCACCTCGGACAGCAGACGCTCATCGTCGGCTATCCGGACACCGTGCCCGAGCCGATCCGGTTGCAGCGCCTCGATTACCTCACGCACATGATGCGGCCCGAGGAGTTCGCCTCCGTGCGGCATCAGACCGAGACCTGCCTCCCGGGCAATCCGGAACGCGGGGCCGAAGTCCGCCGTGACGCCGCGGCGTTCGTCGTTGCTCAACCCGAAGCCGAACACTGTGCCGGGTACCGTTCCCGCGTTACGCGCAGCCAGCCGCGCAAGGGTCCGGGCTTCCAGGGGATGCCGGGTGCGGGATGCCGCGACGATGACGCCGACCCCGAACGCTTCGTCGGATGCCCGACGCGCTTCGTCCAGCACTATCTCCAAAGCCGGAGTGATTCCGCCGACAAATGGCGCATACGAGGTCGGATCGATCTGGATCTCCAGCCACCTGGAACCCTCGGCGCGGTCATCCTCGGCGGCCTCGGCAATGATCCGGCGCATATCGCTTTCGCCGCGCACAACGGATCGGGCCGCGTCGTAGAGCCGCTGGAATCTGAACCAGCCGCGTTCATCGGGGGACAGATCCGGCATGTGCTGCGTGCGCAGACTTCCCGGCAGCCTGATGCCGTGTCGTTCTGCAAGATCGAGCACGGTCGCAAGCCGCATCGATCCGGTGAAGTGCAGGTGCAGGTGAGCCTTGGGGAGTAGGCGCAGATCGCGCCCGTTTGCCGCTGACATAGCCAAAAGTCTGTCATCCCCGTCGCCTGCCGGTTTGACGAGCCGTGTGCCGCGGAGTGGAGAATGTAGTAATGCAGCTGCCCGGGCCGGATTTTTTCAAGCGTGAACGTATTGCGGCATGGTTGCGGCCGCGTCGCATCGCCACCATCACGGTGACACTTTTGGTGCTTGCGCTGATTGTCGCGCCATGGGCCGTGACATCGGCAAAGGTGACTGAGAATTTTGGGCCACATGACGCCAGCTACTCGCTGACCACGGATGGACTGTTCACGGTCGACCTCGGTCCGCTTGGCTCGATTGAGATGCCGATGAAGCAGATCCCGGCCCCGCTCGGCGTCCGGATCGACGTGCAGGAAATCCCGGCCGGCCTCTCCGCGGTCGGCAAGCCGAACACGATCGACGATCTGGGGCGGGATGTCGACTCGTATGCGACATTCTTCAATTCACCGCAAACCCAGATCGACGCGGTAACCCGTGCGCTCACGATGAATATCCTGCTACGACTTGTCGTCGGCACCGTATTGCTGGCCGCGGTAATCATCGCGATAAGGGCTGCGCTGGGTCGCTCGCGCAGGGCGGAACTGGTCGGATATTTCCGTTCCCGCCCGGTGCTGTTCGCCGGCAGTGCCACAGTGCTGGCATCGGCGCTGCTGATCGGGATGGCGGTTGCCGCGCCGACCCGACCGGAGTCGTTTGAGGCCGACCCGCTGTTCGACGGCACCCCGCTCGCCGGCGCCCGGGTGACCGGTCGGCTCAGCAGCGTCGTCGACCAGGTAGGCGGCCTGGTGGCCGACTACTACAAAGAAAACGAGAGCTTCTATTCCGATGCGCTGAAGAACCTCAATCTGGTCCTTGGCGCCGAATCCGGGACCAGCGGAAGGCTCGCCCTGCCCGATGGCGTCAGCATCGTCGATCCGGACGCGCCGGAGGGCCCATCGTCATCGGCCTCAGCGTCGGCGGAGGCGCGGGCTTCTGAATCGGCCAAGCCGGACCCGTCGGAATCGGAGGCAGAACCCTCGCTGGAGGGCTCCCAGCCGCTGCAGATCGATCCGGCCAAGGTGGTCACGTTCCTGGTCGTGTCAGACGTGCACTGCAATGTCGGCATGTCGCGAGTGATCGGCAAGGTGGCCGAGGCGAGGAGGGTCGACGCTGTGATCGACGCCGGAGATGTCACGATGACGGGTACCCCGGCGGAGGCGTACTGCGTCGACTCGATGACCTCGGCGCTGCCAAAGGGTGTGGACAAGGTATTCGTGAAGGGCAATCATGACTCCGCGGAGACCGTCGCACAGGAAGCCGACGAGGGAGTCACAGTACTCGACGGTGAGCCCGTGGAAGTGCAGGGAATCCGGATCCTCGGCGACGACGATCCGCGCCGAACCGTATTCGGTGAGGGGTCGAAGCCGACAGGCAAGGAAACGGTCGGCACGCTCAGCCGGCGCCTGGCCGACACGGCATGCGATTCCCGCGAGTCGATCGACCTGTTGTTGATCCACGATCCCGTCGCCGGAGCGGACACGCTCGACCGGGGGTGCGCGCCGTTGCAGATATCCGGGCACTGGCACCGCCGGTTGGGGCCGGAACAGTACGGGCAGGGAATTCGCTACGTCAATTCGACGACAGGCGGGGCATTGGCCAACGCCTTGACGCCGGGACCATTGCGGATGAATGCCGAAATGACGCTGTTCCGCTTCGACAGCGAGACTGGCCGGGCAGTGGATTACCAAATCGTCACAGTCACCCCGGACCGGGAGGTGACAGTCGGGCAATGGACGCCGATGCCGATTCCAAAGCCATCGGCGGCCGAAGTCGAGGGTGCAATGCCGGAATCCGGCAGCCCTGAGGGCGGCGGATAGCCGCCGCCTTCCATGCCTGACTATGCGGTGGGGAGCGGCCCTCTTCCATGCCTGACTACGTGGTGGGGAGCGGAACCGGCTCGGGCTGGTTTTACTGGCAGGGCAAAGATCAGTAGACTCATCTGTCGGTGGTAAAACCTTACTGTCAGTGGCACGCGGTACACGTACCGTTGCCACGGTAGGGTTGAAGCATCGAAGGGTAGTGGCGCAATTGGTAGCGCAGCGGTCTCCAAAACCGCAGGTTGCAGGTTCGAGCCCTGTCTACCCTGCTCGTAGGCAAGAGTTGCCGCTATTTCAATACGGCAGAACACATATAGCTATTTTGGTGCGATCAATACGGCAATGACCAAACGATGACCGAGTGAGGACTTGTGGCAGATACGCCAACCAAGGCAGCTGACAGCTCCGGCGGTAAGTCGGGCGCTAGAAAATCGGCTGCGAAGAAGCGCAACGTGTTTGCGCGTATCTTGCGCTTCCTGCGCGAGGTGGTTGGCGAGCTGAAGAAGGTCGTTCGGCCGACCCGCAAGGAACTCATCAACATGACGCTCGTCGTGCTGAGTTTCGTGATCATCATGATGCTGATCGTGACGGTGCTCGACTTTGTATTCGGCAAACTGGCAGCGTTTGTCTTCGCCGGCACACCACTGTGGCCACTCTGGTAATACGGACTTAAACGTCCATGGGCGCAGCCCACCCAATCACTACAGAAAGCAGGACAGCACGTGTCGGAGCCAACGCACGATCCGAACGAGAACCGCGATCAGGTCGCGGGCGAGGAGTTCGATGCTGCTGGCACCGAGGGCGATGCCGCCGCTGCTGAACTCGATGACGTGGTAGCTTCCGTCGCGGCAACCGAGGAATCGGCAGATGCCGAGACCTCGGCCGACGACGCTGAAGCGGGCGACGCTGAGGCAGCGGGTAGCGCTGAGGCGGGCGACGCTGAGGCAGCGGATAGCGCTGAGGCAGACGACACTGAGGCAGCGGATGAATCCGAGGCTTCGGATGCCGATGAATCCGAGGCAGCAGGCGACGATGGTGAAGAGGTCGACGACGCCGAACAGTTCAAGGCTGAGCTGCGGATGCAGGAGGGCGACTGGTACGTCATCCACTCCTACGCGGGTTACGAGAACCGGGTAAAGGCGAACCTCGAGAATCGCGTCGTTAGCCTCAACATGGAAGATTTCATCTTCCAGATCGAGGTGCCGATGGAAGACGTCGTGGAAATCAAGAACGGCCAGCGCAAGCAGGTCCGCAGGGTTCGCATCCCGGGATACGTGCTGGTTCGCATGGACCTCACCGATGAGTCGTGGGGCGCCGTTCGGCACACGCCGGGTGTCACAGGATTTGTGGGCAATGCCTACAACCCGGTACCGCTGCGCCTCGATGAGGTATTCACGATGCTGGCGCCGGTCTTCGAAGAAAAGGCTGCGGCCGCTGCTGCGCAAGCAGGCACCCCTACCGCAGGCAAGGCCATCGAGGTCGAGTTCGAGGTTGGCGAATCGGTGCTGGTCAAGGAAGGCTCGTTCGAAGGACATCCAGCGACAGTCACCGAGATCAAAGCCGAAACACAGAAACTTGTTGTTTTGCTGTCGATCTTCGAGCGGGACGTTCCGGTCGAACTCGGCTTCAACCAGGTCTCAAAGATCTAGCAGTACAAGTCATTCGCGCTGATGCGACGCTGCAGGCAGTCACTGTCTGCGGCGTCGCCATTTGCCGGCGCTGACGTCACGCAGGAGGGCGTTGGTCATGGCCGGCGTGGATTCATGGAATAATAGTTGAGTTTGCTGGTTGATTTGCCAAGCGCGATCAGCCTTCAAAGCGTAGGAGCAGGCTCGCACCGGTCGTCGCCGGTGGCTGCTTGAGACTACGACGCTTAAGGAAAGCATCCGTGGGGGAGCGCCGCCGATAGTGGCGCCCGGGCAAGAAACCACGGAATTACCTAGTCAAGTAAGGACCCGTAATGCCCCCAAAGAAAAAGGTCTCTGGCCTTATCAAGCTCCAGATTCAGGCTGGTGCTGCCAACCCGGCGCCGCCGATCGGCCCCGCGCTGGGCCAGCACGGCGTCAACATCATGGAGTTCTGCAAGGCGTACAACGCCGCTACCGAGTCGCAGCGCGGCAACGTAGTTCCTGTGGAGATCACGGTCTATGAAGACCGCTCCTTCACCTTCATCACGAAGACCCCTCCAGCCGCCGAGCTGATCAAGAAGGCAGCCGGCGTCGCCAAGGGTTCGGGCACTCCGCACACCACGAAGGTCGGCAAACTGTCGGCTGACCAGGTTCGCGAAATCGCCCAGGTGAAAATGGAAGATCTGAACGCCAACGACATCGAGGCAGCGTCCAAGATCATCGCAGGCACCGCCCGCTCGATGGGCATCACAACCGACTAAGAAGTCGTGAAGGCGAAGTGAGGACGAGGTACGAGTTCTCGCGGAGTCTGAAACGGCGCCCTTGGTCGGGCGAAGGTTCTGACTAAGAAGTCGTGAAGGCGAAGTGAGGACGAGGTACGAGCTCTCGCGGAGTCTGAAACGGCGCCCTTGGTCGGGCGAAGGTTCTGACTAAGAAGTCGTCGGACTTATACACACGTGGCAGGGCTGAGCAGCGGCCCGCACCACAACTGCTCAAAGGAGAACGAAGCAGATGGCACAGCGCAGCAAGGCTTACAAAGCCGCCGCCGAGAAGGTTTCGGCAGATACTTTTTACAGTCCAGGCGATGCTCTCGCACTCGCCAAGGAGACCGCGGTCTCGAAGTTTGACTCCACCGTAGAGGTGGCACTTCGACTCGGCGTTGATCCCCGTAAGGCTGACCAGATGGTGCGAGGCACCGTCAACCTTCCGAACGGTACCGGTAAGACGGCCCGGGTCCTGGTTTTCGCAACCGGTGACCGTGCGGAAGCAGCATTGGCAGCAGGTGCCGATTTCGTCGGTTCCGACGACCTGCTGGAGAAGGTGGCCGGTGGCTTCACCGACTTCGACGCCGCCGTCGCAACGCCTGACCTGATGGGCAAGGTCGGTCGCCTCGGTAAGGTACTTGGTCCTCGTGGCCTGATGCCTAACCCGAAGACCGGAACCGTCACGATGGACGTTGCCAAGGCGGTTACAGACATCAAGGGCGGAAAGATCGAGTTCCGCGTCGACAAGCACTCGAACCTGCACTTCATCGTGGGCAAGGTGTCCTTCGGCTTCGATAAGCTGGTCGAGAACTACAACGCGGCGATCGAAGAAGTTCTGCGGCTCAAGCCCTCGTCGTCCAAGGGACGTTACGTTGAGAAGGCGACCATTACGACGACAAATGGTCCAGGCATTCCGGTCGACCCGAACGCCACCAAGGCATAATCAGCCTGATGCAAGAGGCCCGTTCCCGCACTGCGGGAATGGGCCTTTTGTCTTTGGCGCAGCAGCTGACCGGCCGCTGTGTTTGGTGAGCCGGGCAGCTGACCAGCCGGGCAGCTGGCCTGCCGGGCAGCGTCCGGGTGCCTCTAGGCCGCCGAGCGTCGCTCGGCCTGCCGAGCCTGATGACGGTCGAGATACCAGCTGACTGCCTTGCCGATGCCATAGCCGAGCACGATCGAGATCGCGACGGCGATCAGCACTCCGAACGCCGGATACCGCTTAAACCAGACGCCGGCCAATGAACCGATTCCAACCGAATACGTGGCCCAGAACACTGCGGCGACTGCCGAGTAGAACAGGAACCGTTCCCGGCGCATGTCGCTCATTGCGGCTGTGACGTTTACGGTGAGCCGGCCGAGCGGGATGAAGCGTGAGGAGATGATGTACGTCGGAGCTCGCTCGGCAAGCTGCTCCTTGGCCTTGTCCAGTGCTTCCTGCCGACGCCTGCCACGGAGCAATCGCCAGGCGGAGGGATCGTACCGGCTTGCCAGATAGAACGAGATGACATCCCCGAGCAGTGAACCAGCTGCCATGGTGACAGCAAGGAGCCAGGCGGACGGAACGTCGGCGGCGGCTGACAATGCGCCAAGTCCAACGAAGAGAGAAGTGCTGGGTACCGGCGGGATCAGAGCGGAGACCGTAACGAAAAGCAGGCTGAGCGGATAGACCCACAGCGAATCGGCGGCATTAAGAACCACATCTGTGAGCGCTTGCATTGACCAGCCTTTCCTGCCCGGGAGCGTCGTTGCCGAGGCGGGGAAACACACGCAGACAACCAACCTGACTATACTCCGGTGACCGTTTGCCGTACCCCGCGCCCGGCACGGCTATCCCCGCCGTGCGCCGGGCGGAACAGCCCAACGACCGATGCCTGGCTCGGCGCGATCGGACTGCCTGAAATTCGCTTGCGGCGCGATTAGCGGACTGCAACTGTTGGCATATGACGAGCCAAACCGAAATACGCGTGCTGGAGATATCCCCACCCGAATCACTGGACTCACCCGAGGCGGAGCTATTCCACGGCGGTGTCGATGTCGAGTTCGCGATCGCGAAGCAGGAGCGTGGGTACACCGACCTCTGCCCCTCCGCGGAGGAAGTCCTGGTCTCGCTGCGCAGTCAGAAATACTACAAAAAGATCAGGCTTGCCGCGGTCGCCGGCCTGGCCGGCGCGCCGCGCCGCGAGGACGTGCTTGGTTGGGCGTCGATCGACCTGCCACGACACGACAATCTGCATCTTGCCGAGGTTCACGTCGCCGTCCGCCCGGAGTGCCGCGGCCGTGGTGTGGGAACCGCGCTCTATTCGGCAGCGGAGGAGCTGGCACGCGATGCTGGCCGGACGACGATTCTGGCCTGGAGCGATCACAGGGATGCGCCGAGCACACGCGGTGACGATGACTCTGGCCTCGAGGCGGAAGCTATCCTTCGCCCCCCTACGGGCATCGGCGGGGTGCCCCCGGATGACGCGCCGACCCGATTTGCGGTCAGGAATGGCTTCCAGCTTGAGCAAGTCGGCCGGCACAGCGTGCTGCCCGCGCCGATCGACTCGGAGCACAATTCCGCCCTGCTCAGTGCTGCCGAGCAGCGCGCGAACGTTCCGGAGACCTATCAACTGGTCACCTGGAAGAATCGCTGTCCCGACGAGTGGCTGGAGCAGTTCGCCAAACTGCGGCAAAAGATGTCGACGGATGCACCGATGGCTGGATTGGAAATTGAGGAAGAGGACTGGGATGGCGCCCGGATCCGGGACGAAGAGGATAGGACACTCGCTTTCGGCCGAACTTCCTATGTCACCGCGGCGCTGCATGTTCAGAGCGGGCTCCTGGCTGCGTTCACTGCCATCGAGACCGTCGCACGCAGCACCGAGTTCGCGTTTCAGGGCGACACGCTTGTGATCAAGGGGCATCGTGGGAACAAGCTCGGCCAATTGGTCAAGGCGGTCAACCTGGCTCGAGTGCTGACCGAGAATCCGGGGCTGAAGCGGATCCACACCTGGAATGCGGCGGGGAATTCATACATGCTCAGGGTCAATCTGGACCAGGGATACCGGCCGGAGGACGTTGAAGGCGAATGGCAGAAGCGGCTGCAGGAGAGCGGGTGACAGAGTAGGGGCGCTCAGCGGCGCGGTGTCGTTATCCACATCTTCGACGCCGTACGAGGGCGACCAGCATCGCACCGACAGGCGACAATGGGAACTCGATCTACAGCGTTATGAAGCACTCCGGGATGCCGGTTGGATCGTGCACCGGGTCACCAATCAACAGCTGAGCCGGCCGGGTCAGCTGGTGGACCGGGTGCGGCGATCCCTCGAATCCCGCCGACTGACAGGCTAGGGGCGTTCCGAAGCTGAAATATGACACCTAAGCTGTCAGTCGGCGGCCGTAGCCGGACACAAGCAGCGTCGCCGTTTTGCATTCAATCGCCCGATGCCCGTATGCTGAAGCCTGCCCAAGACCGTCGGTCGTTGTTGTGGCGCTGACTCACCCGAGCCAATCTCAACCGAGCCAGTCCCAGCAACAGAATATCCCCAGAACACGGGGTGACCTGCGCAGGTGATACCAAGCAGCATTCTTTCGTCCTGATCTCCGATCAGGAAACGAGGACATGTGCGCTTCGTGCATCTGCGCGGAGCGCCTTTTTCGTTTGGGGGGTCAGCTGAACAAGCAGGCCGACACTACGAAAGGAATGCCATGGCGAGGCCTGACAAGGCAGCCGCGGTCGCAGAGCTCGCGGACAAGTTCCGTAGCTCTAACGCCGTCGTGCTGACCGAGTATCGCGGGCTCACCGTCGCTCAGCTCAAGCAGCTGCGCGGCTCACTTGGTGAGTCCGTCTCCTACGCCGTGGTAAAGAACACGCTGACCGCAATCGCGGCCAAAGAAGCAAACATCGACGCATTCGATGACCAGCTCTCCGGCCCGACTGCGATTGCTTTCGTTGACGGCGACCCCGTTGACGCCGCGAAGGCACTGCGTGACTTTGCCAAGGCCAACCCTCAGCTCGTGATCAAGGCCGGTTACCTCGATGGTGCCGCGCTTACGGGTGAGGACATCAACAAGCTCGCCGACCTTGAGTCGCGCGAGGTGCTGCTTGCCAAGCTGGCTGGCGCATTCAAGGCCGGCCTGTTCCAGGCCGCGTACTTGTTCACCGCCCCAATGGCGCAGGCGGTTCGTACCGTCGACGCCCTGCGGGCCAAGGTCGAAGAAGACGGCGGCGCTGCTGCCGAGGCTTCGCCCGAGGCTGCCGACGCCGCTCCTGCGGCCGAAGCTGCGGAAACCCCAGCGGAGGCTCCGGCCGAGGCGTAACCCTCGACCCGGTCAATCTGCGAAACACAAACTGCGGGGTTATTCGCTCCGCTTAAGACACCTGGCTCAACGAGCCACTTAAGGAAGGACACGCCACCATGGCGAAGCTCACAACTGACGAGCTGCTCGACGGCTTCAAGGAACTCTCCCTGATTGAGCTCTCCGAGTTCGTCAAGAAGTTCGAAGAGGTCTTCGAAGTAACCGCTGCTGCTCCTGTCGCAGTTGCCGGTCCGGCCGCTGCAGGCGGCGGCGAAGCTGCTGTTGAGGAAGAGAAGACCGAATTCGACGTCGTTCTCGAAGCAGCCGGCGAGAAGAAGGTTCCGGTTATTAAGGAAGTTCGCGCGCTGACCTCCCTGGGTCTGAAGGAAGCCAAAGACCTGGTCGATGGTGCTCCTAAGGCCGTTCTTGAAGGCGTCGACAAGGACACCGCCGAGAAGGCAAAGGCACAGCTCGAAGGCGCCGGCGCTTCGGTTACCCTCAAGTAGTTCCCTTAAGTCGCCACTTCTGGGATCCCGGATCCCGGGATGGTGACCGGCAAAAGGCCGATCCGCTTCATGCGGATCGGCCTTTTGCGTGTCGATTTGCTAGAGTCTTCCTCGAATCGCAGTCTTGCTGCACCCGTCCCCAGGCAAGGTAGACATGCTCCCCCTCTCCGCGTGCACCTCCTGCGGTCACCCTCCATTTGGAGAGAGCCGTGAGCACCGACGATTCCGATAACTCTCCCGAGACCAGAGCGCGAGCTGTCCGTGCCCTGCGCAGCCTCATCGCACCGGGCTGGCAAGAGTCGCCGCTCTTCGTCGACCAGAACGTCGCCGGTGCGATAACCGACGGTCAGCAGGACCGGATCATAGCGGCGATCGCCCGTGTCGTTGGCGAAGGCAGGCGCTGCTACGTCGCGGTTTTGCCGCAGCTTGCCGGCAGAACCGGGGAGACCCACCTGAACTATTCCGCCAGGGAACAGATCCTGGCCGGGGCAGTGCGCGACATGTTCGATGTCGAAGAAGGCCCGGTCAGCTACATCTTCACAGAGGTACAGAGCGGATTCGGCAACTGGCGGTCGGTCGCTTTCGTCGTCGACGCCGACGGCGAGAGCGGCGAACTCTCCGGGCCCGACGTCCGCGACGAGCTGGACACCGACTCCGTCGCTGCGACCACCTCATACGCTGCCGACGCCCTTCTGGCATATCTGCGCGGCGAGGATGCGCCGCCCCGACCTCGGCATGAAGACCGGAAGCCAGCGGACGAGAAGACACCCGGCCGGCTGGATGAACTGGATTATTACCTACCTGATGACGGCGATCCTGGTGTGCCCGGTGTGATCACGACCGGGGTTGCCTTCGGTGCGGCCCTGGTGTGGGTCTGCGTTCGCCGCGATAAGGCAGCGAAGGCAGCGACGCCGATCAGTGTGACGCCGGAGTTGATCAGTAAAGCCAGGTCAGCGGAATCGGCGCTTCGCTCGCTCGTGGATGGCCCCTGGCCAGAGAGTTTGTCCGACGACCAGGTCGAGACCATCGATCGGATCGGCCGTGCCGCCGAGGTCGTGTTGCGCCGGGCCGGCGGTGAGTTCGATTCGGAAACTGACCCGCTCGACCTCCTGGCCATGTCCCTGCTGCAGCGACGTGCCGCCGTGATTGCCCCAAGCGGGAAGGGTAGACGAGGCACGAAAGCCCCGAAACCCGGCGAGCCGGCGCGGTCATGCTTCTTCGACCCTCGACACTCGGATTCCTCTGGCGACGGCGTCTGGCGGATGGGCCGAACCCGGCTCACGGTTCCGGTGTGCCGCGGCTGCCGGACAGCGCTGAGGAATGGCGGCGAGCCGGCCGCACTCATGGTTGCCAGGCGATCGCTGTTCGCTCGACGACGTTCCCAGCCATATTTCGCCGCCTCTGGAAACGTCTACGCCGACTGTGGCTTTGGCAGCATGCGACCGCTCGAGGACGCGATCCTCGATCAGACAAGGGTTTCGCGATGAAAGGCGTAGGAGGCAAGGTGGCCGTGGTTGCGGCCTGGACCCTGGTCGGTCTCGGGGTGGGCACCGGCGTTAGCGGCTATCTGTTGACGACCTTTCCTGATACCCCGAGGAAGGAGTACCTCGAGGAA
This sequence comes from Saxibacter everestensis, assembly GCF_025787225.1. Lineage (NCBI taxonomy): Bacteria > Bacillati > Actinomycetota > Actinomycetes > Micrococcales > Brevibacteriaceae > Saxibacter > Saxibacter everestensis. The sequence goes on along the minus strand of NZ_CP090958.1, from coordinate 2,611,350 downwards.
CGGCAGGAGCTGCTGGAAGACTGGCCGCCGGAGTACGACACCACCCGGATCGAAAGGATCGTCGACGAGCTGAGAGACGATCGTGTCTACGTGGATCCCACCCAGCGGATCATGCTCACCGAAGCCGGCGAAGCAGACCTCAGCGACCAACTGCTGAGCGGTGACGCGCCGATCTATGTCGCGGTGGTGCCCACCGAAATCTACGACGAGTCCGAGGGGGACAACGATTTGCTCGCCCGCCGGATCGGCTACGAGTTGGGCAAAGATGCTGTCGTTGTCGTGCACAACGCCTCGGACACCAGTTTCGAAGCGAGCGGGCTGGACGTCGAGTATCGAGAAGGAGACGAGGCGAAGCTGAGCGATACCGACTTCTATTCAGAAAACGGCAATCGGAAGCTCGCCCTCACCATCGATGCAATCGAGAACGCGACGCTGAGCGAGGGAGTTCCCGCGAACCCGAACCCGGACAAGCCAACGCTTAATGAAGAGGACGACCCGGGACCACGGATATTCGGATATCCGATCAAAACCGTCGTGCTCGACTTTGTGATCGGGGTGCTGTTCGCTCTTGTCCCCGCCGGCCTGGTTATCGGAGTGGTGCGAGGTTTTAGAAAGCAGGTCAAAGAATGAGCAGCATCCTTGAACAGGGCGCGCAGATAGCCCAGGCGCTGAAGACGGACAACTTCTACCTCGCCCCCGGGGCCGAAGAGACATTCGGTGCCAAAGCGCTGACCTCGGCCCGGTCGAAAAGCGAGTCGCTGGACTACCCGGTGTACGTCGTCGCGCTGAACGATGCAGACGCCGACAGCGCAGACCTGCTCACCTTCGTGCATGCGAACCTGCAGCAGGACGGCCTCTACATTCTGCTGCAGCCCGGCAGGTCCAACACATACGCCGTCGAAACCGACAACGAAACGTCATCCGTTATCTACGACCAGATCCTGCTCGCCCGGGACGACGGATTTCAGGACAGCTCACCGGCCAAACAGCTGAATCTGCTTCTCGAGCAGCTGAACAACCCGAAAACCTTGACAGAGCAGGAGGCGCAGGCGCTTCGTGACGGCGGTATGCAGCCAGGGGTTGTGCAGCCGCGCGCCGAAACCTCCCCTAGTGAACCGGTGATTTCAGATGCCGGCATGGTCATGCTCGGGGTACTGGGCATCGCCATTGTGGTCGCCGCTGCGGGCATGGGCATTGCGGCGCTGCGCAGAAACCGGGCCAAGCGCAGATACCGGCTGCCTTCGGCCCTGGTCACGAGCGTACGTTCGCTGCAACGCAAGGAACTGCGCGAACAGGTCGGGCAGAACACGCTGCACGTGGCCGCGCGACTTGAGGCGCTCAAGACCCAGGGGCTCTCCGAGGACACTCTGGAGACCGTCGTGCACGGCCTGGATGCGTACAGCCTCGCCTCGCGGCTCGTCGACGACGCGGCGAGCAGAACCGTCGACCTAGCCGGGGCCCTGGTGCTGATCCGGGTTGCTGAGCGCGACCTGTTCTCCGCCGAACAGGCCGCGGACGATGCAACCCAGTCGGTGCGGCAGAAGAAGGGCCGCAAGATCGCCGGCCGGAAGAGCGGGCCGGGGCCGCTCGCGCTCTGCGTCTTCAACCCCTTGCACCGCGAAGCAGAGTCCCGGGCCGACTACCGCCTCGATTCCGGCCGCAAAGTTAGCCTGCCGGCGTGCAATGACTGCGCAAGCGCGGTGAGGTCACGGCAGGAGCCCGACTGGCTCTACGATGGCGACGAGCCGTATGCGTCGCAGAAAACCGTCTGGGGAAAGACGCTCTTCGGCGCCATCGACGGTGACCTGATCGAGGGCCTGCAGTCCTACCGAGGGTAGCTGGAGCACGCGACGGCGAGTGAGAAAAACAATCTAGGTGTGTCGGCGATGACACATCTGCCCGGTCATGGTGTAAAGTAGACAGGCTCGGCATGAGGGTGTAGTCTTAATCTTTGCGCTCCCATAACTTCCAGCCTTCATATAGCGGTGGGCTTAGTGTCATGGGCCGCGTGCGAACACGTACAGGCCTAATAACCGCACAGCCGTCGCTTTTTTGCGCCTACTTTGCGGCAACAATTCGGCCGAAGCAAAATGAAGTTCTTAAGCCCTGGAAGGACTCTCTTGGCTGCCTCGCGCACCTCAGATCAGAACGCAAATAGCCCTAGCCGTATTTCCTTCGCGAAGATCCGCGAACCGCTCGAGGTACCGAACCTCCTCGGTTTGCAGACCGAAAGCTTTGACTGGCTCCTTGGCAACGAACGCTGGCAGGATCGCGTTATCGTCGCAGCGGAAGCCGGAGACGATTCGGTACCGGAGACATCCGGTCTCGAGGACATCTTCGAAGAAATCTCGCCGATCGAGGATTTCTCCGGCTCGATGTCTCTCTCATTCCGCGAGCACCGTTTCGAACCGCCCAAGTACTCGATTGAAGAGTGCAAAGAGCGCGACATGACCTACTCCGCTCCGCTGTTCGTCACCGCGGAGTTCATGAACACCAACACCGGCGAAATCAAGAGCCAGACAGTGTTCATGGGTGACTTCCCGTTGATGACCGAGAAGGGCACCTTCATCATCAACGGCACCGAGCGTGTCGTTGTATCGCAGCTGGTTCGTTCGCCCGGCGCCTACTTCGAGTCCGTCCCGGACAAGACCTCGGACAAGGACATCTTCACCGCGAAGATCATCCCATCCCGTGGCGCCTGGCTCGAGTTCGAGATCGACAAGCGCGACCAGGTCGGCGTCCGCCTCGACCGCAAGCGCAAGCAGTCGGTTACCACCTTGCTGAAAGCACTCGGCTGGTCCGAGGCGAAGATCCTCGAAGAGTTCGGCGAGTTCGAGTCGATCCGCGCAACCCTGGAGAAGGACAACACCACCACCCAGGACGAGGCGCTGCTGGATATCTACCGCAAGCTGCGTCCAGGCGAGCCCCCGACAACCGAGGCCGCACGCAACCTGCTGCACAACCTGTACTACAACCCGAAGCGCTACGACCTGGCGAAGGTTGGTCGCTACAAGATCAACCGCAAGCTCGGAACCGACGCGCCGCTGTCGGATTCGGTCCTGAGCGACGAGGACATCGTCGCCGCCATCCGCTACATCGTGCACCTGCACGCAGCCAGCGAGACGATGAAGGGCGTTCGCGACGGTGACCCTGCCGACATCCGGGTTGCGCTCGACGACATCGACCACTTCGGCAACCGCCGGATCCGCGCCGTCGGTGAGCTGATCGAGAATCAGGTCCGCACCGGGCTTTCCCGGATGGAGCGCGTGGTTCGCGAACGGATGACGACTCAGGACGTCGAGGCAATCACGCCGCAGACCCTGATCAATATCCGTCCCGTGGTCGCAGCCATCAAGGAGTTCTTCGGAACTTCCCAGCTGTCGCAGTTCATGGACCAGAACAACCCGCTGGCCGGTCTGACGCACAAGCGCCGGCTGTCGGCTCTTGGCCCGGGCGGTCTGTCCCGTGACCGTGCAGGCATGGAAGTTCGTGACGTTCACACCTCGCACTACGGCCGGATGTGCCCGATCGAAACGCCTGAAGGCCCGAACATCGGCCTGATCGGTTCGCTGGCATCATTCGCGCGGATCAACCCGTTCGGCTTCATCGAGACGCCGTACCGCAAGGTCATCGATGGCAAGGTCACCGACGACACCCGTTACCTCACGGCTGATGAGGAAACCGAGTACGCGATCGCCCAGGCCAACGCGCCGCTGACCGATGACAGCACCTTCGCCGAAGAGCAGGTTCTGGCCCGGCCTTCGGGTGGTAGCGGCGAGGCGGAGCTTATTCCGGCCGGCGAGATCGACTTCATGGATGTTTCGGCCCGCCAGATGGTTTCGGTCGCAACAGCCCTGATTCCGTTCCTCGAGCACGACGACGCCAACCGCGCCCTGATGGGTGCCAACATGCAGCGTCAGGCCGTGCCCCTGGTACGGGCCGAAGCTCCTGTCGTCGGTACCGGCATGGAGTTCCGTGCCGCCGTCGATGCCGGAGATGTCGTGGTCGCCAGCAAGGCCGGCGTCGTGTCCGACGTCTCAGCCGACCAGGTGAGCGTTGCCAACGATGACGGCACGTCCATCACCTACCGGGTGGCGAAGTTCGCCCGCTCGAACCACGGAACCTCGTACAACCAGCGCGTTCTGGTCAACGAAGGCGACCGGCTCGAGGTCGGCGGCGTTATTGCCGATGGTCCTTCCACCGAAAACGGTGAGATGGCGCTTGGCAAGAACCTGCTCGTCGCGTTCATGTCCTGGGAAGGTCATAACTTCGAGGACGCCATCATCCTGTCCCAGCGACTGGTCCAGGACGATGTTCTCTCCTCGATTCACATCGAGGAGCACGAAGTCGACGCCCGTGACACCAAGCTGGGTGCCGAGGAAATTACCCGGGATATCCCGAACATCTCTCCTGAGGCGCTGGCGGACCTGGACGAGCGCGGCATCATCCGGATTGGCGCCGAGGTAACCGATGGCGACATCCTGGTCGGCAAGGTCACCCCTAAGGGTGAAACCGAGCTGACACCGGAAGAGCGCCTGCTGCGCGCCATCTTCGGTGAGAAGTCGCGTGAAGTCCGCGACACCTCGCTCAAGGTGCCACACGGTGAGCGCGGAACCGTTATCGGCGTGAAGGTCTTCGACCGCAACGAAGATGATGAGCTCGCTCCCGGCGTCAACCAGCTGGTCCGGGTCTACACCGCCACCAAGCGGAAGATCACCGACGGCGACAAGCTCGCCGGACGGCACGGAAACAAGGGTGTTATCTCCAAGATTCTGCCTGTCGAGGACATGCCGTTCCTCGAAGACGGAACCGCTGTCGACATCATCCTTAACCCGCACGGTGTGCCTCGTCGAATGAACATCGGTCAGGTCTTCGAAACCCACCTCGGCTGGATTGCCAAGCAGGGCTGGGACGTCGAAGGCAACCCGGAGTGGGCCACCCGCCTGCCCGAGGCCGCGCGTTCGGCGGCGCCGGACACCAATGTCGCGACCCCGGTGTTCGATGGTGCCCATGAGGAAGAGATCACGGGCCTTCTCGAGTCCACGACGCCGAACCGCGACGGCAACCGGATGATCGGTGCCAGCGGAAAGGCGCAGCTGTTCGACGGCCGCTCCGGCGAACCGTTCCCGATGCCGGTATCCGTTGGATACATGTACATCCTGAAGCTGCACCACCTTGTGGATGACAAGATTCACGCACGTTCCACCGGTCCGTACTCGATGATCACCCAGCAGCCGCTCGGTGGTAAGGCTCAGTTCGGTGGCCAGCGTTTCGGTGAGATGGAGGTGTGGGCACTCGAGGCCTACGGTGCCGCCTACACGCTTCAGGAACTGCTCACGATCAAGTCCGATGACATTCCAGGCCGCGTGAAGGTATACGAGGCCATCGTCAAGGGCGAGAACGTGCCGGATCCGGGTATCCCAGAATCGTTCAAGGTGTTGATCAAGGAAATGCAGTCGCTGTGCCTTAACGTCGAGGTTCTGTCCTCCGACGGTGCGCACATCGAAATGCGTGACTCCGATGAAGAGGTATTCCGCGCTGCGGAAGAACTCGGAATCGACCTGTCCCGCCGCGAGGCGAACACGGTCGAAGAGGTCTGAGCCGACAACGCTCTGACAGCCTCCAAGCACACTTAAACGCTACAAACTGGCATATACGCCAAGGAGAGAAGGACTCACGTGCTCGACGTCAACTTCTTTGATGAGTTGCGCATCGGCCTCGCGACCGCAGACGAGATCCGTCAGTGGTCGTACGGCGAAGTGAAGAAGCCCGAAACCATCAACTACCGAACCCTGAAGCCGGAAAAGGACGGACTCTTCTGCGAGAAGATCTTCGGCCCGACCCGCGACTGGGAATGCTACTGCGGCAAGTACAAGCGTGTCCGGTTCAAGGGCATCATCTGTGAACGCTGCGGTGTGGAAGTAACCCGCGCCAAGGTGCGTCGTGAGCGGATGGGCCACATTGAGCTGGCCGCGCCGGTCACGCACATCTGGTACTTCAAGGGCGTGCCGTCACGCCTCGGCTACCTGCTGGACCTGGCGCCGAAGGACCTCGAAAAGGTCATCTACTTCGCCGCCTACATGATCACGGCCGTGGATGAGGAGTCGCGTCATCGCGATCTGCCTTCACTGCAGTCGCAGATCGATGTGGAGAAGAAGGAACTCGCCGATCGTCGTGACAACGACATCGAGAACCGGGCCCGCAAGCTCGAAGAGGACCTCGCCCAGCTCGAAGCCGACGGCGCCAACGCCCCGGCCAAGAAGAAGGTCAAGAACGACGCGGAGAAGGAAATGGATCGGCTGCGCAAGCGTGCCGATGCAGAACTCGAACGCATTGACCAGGTCTGGGACCGGTTCAAGTCGCTCAAGGTATCCGACCTGGAGGGCGATGAGTCGCTGTACCGCGAACTCGTCGACCGCTACGGACTGTACTTCGAAGGCTCGATGGGCGCCGAGGCAATCCAGAAGCGCCTTGCAAGCTTCGACCTGCAGGCCGAGTCCGAGCTGCTTCGCGAGCTGATTGCGACCGGTAAGGGCCAGCGGAAGACCCGTGCCCTGAAGCGGCTGAAGGTCGTCAACGCATTCCTGACGACGAAAAACAGCCCGCTGGGTATGGTTCTCGACGCTGTGCCGGTGATCCCGCCGGAGCTGCGGCCGATGGTCCAGCTCGATGGTGGCCGCTTCGCCACCTCGGACCTGAACGATCTGTACCGTCGCGTGATCAACCGGAACAACCGGCTCAAGCGTCTGCTTGATCTCGGCGCGCCGGAGATCATCGTCAACAACGAAAAGCGCATGCTGCAGGAAGCTGTTGACTCGCTCTTCGACAACGGACGTCGTGGCCGCCCGGTCACCGGTCCGGGTAACCGTCCGCTGAAGTCGCTGTCCGACATGCTGAAGGGTAAGCAGGGCCGGTTCCGCCAGAACCTGCTCGGTAAGCGCGTCGACTACTCCGGCCGTTCGGTTATCGTCGTCGGTCCGCAGCTGAAGCTGCACCAGTGTGGTCTGCCGAAGCAGATGGCGCTGGAGCTCTTCAAGCCGTTCGTGATGAAGCGCCTGGTCGACCTCAACCACGCGCAGAACATCAAGAGCGCCAAGCGAATGGTGGAACGCCAGCGCCCACAGGTCTGGGATGTCCTCGAAGAGGTCATCACGGAACACCCTGTTCTGCTGAACCGTGCTCCTACCCTGCACCGGCTTGGTATTCAGGCTTTCGAGCCACAGCTGGTCGAAGGTAAGGCAATTCAGATTCACCCGCTGGTCTGCTCGGCGTTCAACGCCGACTTCGATGGAGATCAGATGGCAGTACACCTGCCGCTGTCCACCGAGGCGCAGGCCGAGGCGCGAATCCTGATGCTGTCGTCGAACAACATTCTCAAGCCGTCCGACGGTCGTCCGGTGACCATGCCTTCGCAGGACATGATCATCGGTCTGTACCACCTGACCACGCTTGTCGATGGCGACACCGGTGAGGGCGAGGCTTTCTCGTCCGTCGCTGAGGCGATCATGGCGTTCGACCGCGGACAGATCTCGATCAACGCCAAGGTGAAGATCCGGATCGACCGTTTCGTGCCGCCGGCCGACTGGGAAGCACCGGAAGGCTGGGAAGAGGGACAGACCGTCACGGTCGAAACCACTCTTGGCCGCGCGATCTTCAACGAGACGCTTCCGGATGACTACTCATTCGTCGACGAGACGACTGACAAGAAGCGGCTGTCGGCCATCGTCAACGACCTGGCCGAGCGGTACCCGAAGGTTGAGGTTGCCGCGACCCTGGACAACTTCAAGGCGACCGGTTTCTACTGGGCGACCCGCTCAGGTGTCACCATCGCCATGTCGGATGTCGTGAGCCCGGCCTCGAAGCCGGAAATCATGGCCGAGTACGAGAAGAAGGCCGCGAAGATCCAGTCGCAGTACGACCTGGGTGCGGTGACCGATGACGAGCGTCGTTCCGAGCTGATCAAGCTCTGGACCGCCGCTACCGAAGAGGTTGCCTCGAAGATGGAAGGCAACTTCCCGGCATCCAACTCGGTTATGCGTCTGGTCAACTCCGGTGCATCCGGTAACTGGATGCAGGTCCGTCAGCTGGCCGGTATGCGTGGTCTGGTGACGAACCCGAAGGGTGAGATCATCCCGCGTCCGATCAAGTCGAACTACCGTGAAGGTCTTTCCGTACTTGAGTACTTCATCGCTAGCCACGGTGCCCGTAAGGGACTTGCCGATACCGCTCTGCGTACCGCCGACTCGGGTTACCTGACCCGTCGTCTGGTGGACGTCTCGCAGGACGTCATCGTGCGGGAACGTGACTGTGCCACCAGCCGCGGTCTGGAGTTGGCAATTGCCACTGTTGGCTCGGATGGTTCGCTGCGCCGGGACGACAATGTCGAGTCCAGTGTCTACGGCCGCACCCTGGCCGTCGATGTCGAGCACAACGGCGAGGTTGTTGCCCGTCCGGGCGACGACGTCGGAGACGTGCTCATCGACAAGCTGATCGAGCTCGGCGTTGAGACCATTAAGGTTCGCTCCGTGCTGACCTGTGGTTCTAAGGTCGGAACCTGCGCGCTGTGCTACGGCCGGTCGCTGGCCACCGGAAAGCTCGTGGACATCGGCGAGGCCATCGGTACGGTCGCCGCCCAGTCGATTGGTGAGCCGGGAACCCAGCTGACCATGCGTACCTTCCACACCGGTGGTGTGGCTTCGGATGGTGGAGACATCACCCAGGGTCTGCCGCGTGTCACCGAGCTGTTCGAGGCACGCACGCCTAAGGGTGTCGCACCGATTTCCGAGGCTCGTGGCCGGGTGAAGATCGATGATTCCGGCAAGGTCCGGCAGATCATCGTCACCCCGGACGACGGTTCCGAAGAGATCCCGCACCCGGTAGGACGCCGTTCCCGTCTGGTGGTTGCCGATGGCGACCACGTAGAGGCCGGGGACAAGCTGGTGAACGGAGCCGCGGATCCGAAGCAGGTTCTGCGTATCCTGAGCCGTCGTGCAGTGCAGAAGTTCCTGGTCGATGAGGTACAGCACGTGTACCGCAGCCAGGGCGTGGGCATTCACGACAAGCACATCGAGGTCATCGTTCGTCAGATGCTTCGCCGGGTCACCGTTATCGATTCCGGCGATACCAAGCTGCTGCCGGGTGAGCTCGCTGAGCGTCCGCGTTACGAAGCCGAAAACCGTCGGGTCCTGGCTGAGGGCGGTCAGCCCGCATCAGGCCGTGACGAGCTGATGGGTATTACCAAGGCGTCGCTTGCAACTGAATCGTGGCTGTCGGCCGCGTCGTTCCAGGAGACGACCCGCGTTCTGACCGAGGCGGCAATGGAAGGCAAGTCCGATCCGCTGCTGGGCCTCAAGGAGAACGTCATCCTCGGTAAGCTCATCCCGGCCGGAACCGGTCTGCCGCGTTACCGTGACATCGTCGTCGAGCCGACCGAAGAAGCTAAGGCTGAGTTGTTCAACTCCACGGCCTACGCTGACTTCGGTTACTCGCCGCTCGGTGGACCGGACGCCGGACAGGCGATTCCGCTGGAAGAGTACGACCTGGGCGACTACCGTTAGTCGCGCATGACAAGGGCCCTCGGACGCATCACGCGTCCGGGGGCCCTTGTGCGTCCAGCCCTAGTCGGATGCGAAACGGTCCGGTTTGTGGCCCAGGTGGGCTGCAAATGCCGGTATGGCCAGGCGTAAACCGGACCGTTTCGGCCCGGAGGTAACCTGCCGGCACAGCTGACGGGGTCGCTCCGCCTTTCCACAGTTCGGCGGCTTTATGCCCACCGGCTGCGGCCGCCTGGATTATGGGCGGATGGACCGCACAGAATCGAGCCTGGGAGAAGGCGTGGCCGCGATGTTCGCGGAGCAGGGTGGACTCGTCCGAGCTGGACAGCTGGAGCTGTACGGCGTAGATGCGAAGGCTCGCCGCCGCTGGTGCCGAACACGAAGCCTCTTGCGGGTACGACCGGGCATCTATTGCCTGCCATCGGAATGGGACCGGCGGAAGCCTTGGGAACGGTATGAGCTCCAAGTCCGCGCCGTCGCCCTGCGCGGGATTCCATCCGGCAGCCGACATCGGGCGATCAGTCATGCATCCGCGGCGGTGCTGTGGGAACTGCCGGTGTACGGCAGGCAGGTTGAGGTCCATGTGACCAGCGCCGGAGGACGAGTCCGCCGGGATCCCGTCGGCGTGCGAACGCACCATTCCCTCCTGGTCGACGCCGTGACGGAGATCGACGGAATTCCGGTGACGACACTGCCCCGGACAATCATCGATTGCTGTCGCGCTCACTCGTTTGTGACGGGAGTAGCTGTTGCGGATGCAGGGCTGAGACTCCTGCTCGACCAGCAAGGCGTGGCGCCGGGCGATCGCAAGCTGGCGCAAGAGACCCATCGAGAAATGCTGATCGCGGAGCTCGATCGGCGTCGCCTCCGGGGAGCGACCCAGGCGCGGAAGGCCATAGCGTTCAGCGATGGCCGGTCGGAGTCGATTGCGGAGACCAGGGCACGGATAGGATTTCGCGCCGTCGGCCTTCCGGCGCCTACGCCCCAGTTCACGGTACGTACGGGCATCGGCACGTTCTACCCGGACTTCGTTTTCGAAGACTATGGGGTAGCTGTCGAGATCGATGGCGACCAGAAGTACACGGAGCTGTACACCAGCGACCCGTTCCGAACTGTGCAGGCGGAACGACGGCGGCACAACGCGATCCAGGAAGTCGGATGGGAGATCGTGCGGGTCACGTGGGACGATCTCAAGGATCCGGTCGGGATTAAGCGCAGAATCGTCATGGCGCGTAAGCGAGCACGACCCCGCGGGATCGCGTGAGTTCGTCCAGCTCGGTCCGGTTTCTGCTTCGGGTGGCTTGTATTAGCCCCCGAGGTTAAGCACTTACCGGACCGTTTCGCTTGGGAGCGGTTCTAGCCGAAGAGGATCGAAGCCTCCTCATATCGATGCTGCGGCACGGTTTTGAGCACCATGGTTGCCTCGTCCAGGCCGACGTGGATGATCTCCGTTCCGTTCAGAGCCACCATCGTGCCCCAGGTACCGTTGACCACGGAATCGATCGCGGCCATGCCTAACCGGGTCGCCAGCACCCGGTCGTAGGCGGTCGGCACGCCGCCGCGCTGCAGATGGCCCAGGGTGGCGCAGCGGGTCTCAATGCCGGTGGCCAGCTCAATCTGCGGGGCGATCTGCTCACCGATACCGCCGAGCCGCGGCCGACCGAATGTATCCAGACCGCGTTCGGTGTGCGGGTGCTCCATGCCTTCGGGCATGAACCCTTCGGCGACGACGACGATAGGCGCTCGGCCGCGGTCGAATGCGAGTCGCACCCATTCGTTGATCTGGTCGAGGCTCACGCTGTTCTCCGGAATCAGGATTGCGTGGGCTCCAGACGCCATGCCGGAGTGCAGTGCGATCCAGCCGACGTTCCGACCCATCACCTCGACAACCATGCACCTGTGATGGGATTCGGCGGTGGTCCGCAAACGATCGATCGCCTCGGTCGCAATCGCAACCGCGGTGTCGAAGCCGAAGGTGTAGTCGGTGGCGGAAAGGTCGTTGTCGATGGTCTTCGGGACCCCGACGATCTTGACCCCGGCATCGGTAAGACGTTTGGCCGCAGTAAGCGTGCCCTCGCCGCCGATGGCGATGACGGCGTCGACGTTCCGCTTGTCCATCACCGACTTGACCCGGTCCGGCCCGCCGTTGTTCTCGAACGGGTTGGTCCGCGACGTGCCCAGGATGGTACCGCCCTGCTTGGACAACCCACGGACGTCGTGCCTGGTGAGCGGCACGACGTCATCCTCGACCAGGCCCCGCCAACCATCCCTGAAGCCCACGAACTCCTGATCGTAGATCGCGACTCCCTTGAGCACCGCCCCTCGGATTACCGCATTCAGGCCGGGGCAATCTCCACCGCTGGTCAGGATTCCAATTCTCAAGGTGATGTTCTCCGCGCTCGTAGGTTGCAACGTCAATGGCACGCGACGCCCGGCAGACGCCAAGTCCGGGCAGACGCGACGCCAGACAGACGCCAAGTCCGGGCAGACGCCGGGTATGACAGATGCCACGTCAAGGATAAGGGTGCCGCCCGCCGCCAGGGGGTGAATGGTAAGGATTATGCGCCGCGCCAGGCAGCCCTTAGCCTGTATGAGGCCATGACGCAGTTGAACTATGGGAGCACCATGAGCACGTCTGATTCGGGCGTTTCACAGACCATCGACGGTTACCAGCGCGGGCTCGGAGCCCGTCAGATTCAGATGATGGCGATCGGCGGCGCGATCGGCACGGGTCTGTTTCTCGGTGCCGGCACCGCTATCGCAAAGGCGGGTCCCTCACTCATTCTCTGCTATGCCGTCGCTGGCATAGTCATCTTCTTCATCATGCGGGCGCTCGGCGAACTGCTGATGTACCGACCAGTTGCCGGCAGCTTCGCCACCTACGCCCGCGAGTTCATCGGGCCCTGGGCGGGCTTCGTCACCGGCTGGACGTACTGGGCGGTCTGGGTTACCACCGGAATGGCCGAACTGACCGCCGCCGGCAAGTTCGTCAACTACTGGTGGCCGGAAATTCCGCAGTGGGTCACGGCGTTTGTAGCCCTGCTGATTCTGCTCGGCGTGAACCTCATCTCGGTCAAGATCTTCGGCGAGGCCGAGTTCTACTTCGCCGGGATCAAGATCCTCGCCATCATCGGCATGATCGTGATCGGCCTCGGCGTGCTGACCTTCGGGTTCGGCAGCCCGGCCGCGGACACCGCCAGCTTTGCGAACCTGTGGAACCACGGCGGCTTCGCGCCCAATGGAATCGGTCAGACACTGCTGGCAATGCAGATCGTGATGTTCGCCTACGTCGGCGTCGAACTGATTGGAGTAACTGCGGGCGAAAGCAAGAACCCCGAGAAGGTGCTGCCGAAGGCGATCAACACCATCCCGCTGCGGATCGTCATCTTCTACATCGCTTCGCTCGTCGTGATCCTGTCGGTCGTCTCCTGGGTGGACTTCGAAGAGGGCACCAGCCCGTTCGTCGCTGCTTTCGCCAAGATCGGCATTCCTGCCGCCGCCGGGATCGTCAACTTCGTCGTGCTCACATCGGCGCTGTCATCCTGCAATGCGGGCGGGTTCTATTCCACCAGCAGGATGCTTCGCACGTTGGCCACCCAGCATGAAGCTCCTAAGGTCTTCTCCAAGCTGAGTTCGCAGGCGGTGCCGAGCCGGGCACTGTTCCTCTCCGGCGGTGTCATGGGCATCGGGGTCATCGTCAACGCGCTGGCTCCGGAGGAGGCCTTCACCTACATCACCTCCGTTGCGACGGTCGGCATCCTGTGGGTGTGGGGCGTTATCGTATTCAGCCATCTGCGCTACCGTCGCGCGGTAGCCGCCGGAAAGGTGAAGGCATCGAAGTTCAGAATGCCCGGATCGCCGGTCACTAACTGGATCGTGCTGGCCTTCCTGGCCTTCGTTTTCGTGCTGCTGACATTTGATGCAGCCACCCGGGTCGCCATCTACGTGGCGCTGGGCTTCGGAATCATACTCGCGATCGGCTGGTTCACGATTGGCCGCCGGGGTGAAACGCTGAACGCCCAGGATGCCGGACGGCAGCCAGTCGAGCACGGAAGGTAGCCGACCGCCGGCCGGGCCCACCGAAGGTAGCCGACCGCCGGCCGGGCACGGAAGGTAGCCCACCGCCGCCGGGCACCGCTACAGCCGCCAGGCCGGCCACCGCCGGGCCCACCGGTACGGCCGCCAGGCCGAGGCGCCGGGCTATGGCGCCGGGAAGGTTCAGCCCTTGTCGCGGCCGGTCTGGCGCAACTCTTTCGGCTTGGCGCGCCGCACAGTGTTCCCGCCCATCATGCTGAAGCCCTTCAGGACCAAGGTGCCGGCCGAGCCATCGCCGTGAACCTTGACCTCGTCACCGCCGAGGAAGGACCAGGTCTCGGTGATGACCCTGGTCCCCTCCGGGACGATGATGTCCGCGCCGCCCATCACGCTGATCGATTCGATCACGACGGATTCACCCGGCGCGAGGGCTGCCAGCAGGTCGATGTCGTCGCCGCCCATCACATTGATCGAGCGCACGATACCGGCGCCCGGGCGGATGACCTTGTAGTCGCCACCGAGGACCGCGATAGTCGTCTGCTCACGCGCGCCCCCGGGCTCACGCAGAACGCTCGCCTCGCGCTGTGCGGGTGCGCGGTCGTTCACCGGCACGGGGCTCGTCGACGGATGTCCGGTGCCGACTGCGGGCAGATCGTCGACTAGCGGGCCGAGCTCCGCCACGTACTTGCACCGCCAGAGGGCAGCCGTCCGCTCCTCCAGCTCTTCGTGGTCGAGTCGGCCGGCGGCATATGCCTCGCGCAGGATGTCGCCGATGCGCTCTCGGTCCGCGTCCGACGCGCGAATTCCTCGCGACACATCCGGCGGGCGCGTGACGTCGCGATCAGGGTCGGGTCCTGATTCGGACGGCGACCGGTCGGGGTTCTCATCACTCACGTTTGAGTCATTCCTTCGGCAACACAAATAGGCGAAGTCGCACAGCCCGGACATAGCTTTGCGAAAGGACCTTCATAGTAGCCGTGACGACCGTGGAGGGATGAATACTTCGGCGCTCACTCACACAGGCCAACCGGATACCGGCGAACTCGATACTGGACTGTCGAAAACGATAGGCATTCCGGTCCAGGCGGCGCCGCCGAACGGCGCGACGCCACAGCCCGATGGCGAGCCCCGGCCGAGTGCGAGGCCCTGGCGGGCAGGCTGTTCCCGGACAGGGAGGTAGTCAGGGGAGTGATGACCAGGTGCCGGATGCCGACCAGGTCCCGGGCGGTGAAGCCCGGAACGGCGGTGACGCCAGGTCCGACTCGGACGGCGCTGCCGCCTATTTTGACCGACTATGACGCACCGGGTAGCCTTGTCCAGTGCCTGAATTTTGTTCGGGTGTGTTCGCGTGCGTTCTTGTAAGTCACGAAGACGCCGTCGGGCGAAGCCGTGTGGCGGCTCCACAACTACTTGCAGGCCAAGCGGCGTGCCGCTTTCGTAGAAAACGACACACCCGACCTCGGGTTGCGAAGGGCTGTCACACACGTATCACAACTCAATATGGCTGCGGGAATTGTTCGCTTCACCCGTAGCCCGCAAGGTGAGGACGAGTTCGGCCGATCCGGCCGCCTCGACCATCGCAACATCGAGAAGCAAATGGAGACAATTAGTGCCAACGATCCAGCAGTTGGTCCGCAAGGGCCGGCAGGACAAGGTCGACAAGTCGAAGACCCCTGCCCTCAAGGGCAGCCCCCAGCGTCGTGGAGTGTGCACCCGTGTGTACACGACGACGCCGAAGAAGCCGAACTCGGCGCTCCGTAAGGTAGCCCGTGTCAAGCTTTCCAGCCAGATTGAAGTCACCGCCTACATTCCCGGTGAAGGCCACAACCTGCAGGAGCACTCGATTGTGCTCGTTCGCGGCGGACGTGTGAAGGACCTTCCCGGTGTGCGCTACAAGATCGTTCGCGGCTCGCTTGACACCCAGGGTGTCAAGGGACGCCAGCAGGCCCGTAGCCGCTACGGTGCGAAGAAGGAGAAGAAGTAATGCCTCGTAAAGGCCCGGCCCCGAAACGGCCGCTCGTCATTGACCCGGTTTACAACTCTCCGCTAGTAACGCAGCTGATCAACAAGATCCTGCTCGACGGAAAGCGTTCGACCGCGGAGCGCATCGTCTACGGTGCGCTTGAAGGTGCACGCGAGAAGAGCGGCGGCGACCCCGTTGTCGCGCTGAAGAAGGCGCTCGACAACGTGCGGCCGACTCTTGAGGTCAAGAGCCGTCGCGTCGGCGGCGCAACCTACCAGGTGCCAATTGAGGTGAAGCCGGGCCGCGCCACGACTCTGTCGCTGCGCTGGTTGGTCGGTTACTCACGTCAGCGTCGTGAGAAGACGATGACCGAGCGTCTGCAGAATGAGATTCTGGACGCAAGCAACGGTCTTGGTGCCGCTGTGAAGCGCCGCGAGGACACCCACAAGATGGCCGAGTCCAACAAGGCCTTCGCGCACTACCGCTGGTAATCACTTAAGTTGCTTGGTGGGCCGGCATGCAGTCGCCGGCCCCGCAGCAACGCTAACAAGGCGAGAGAGAGACACCGTGGCACTTGACGTGCTAACCGACCTGAATAAGGTCCGCAACATCGGCATCATGGCGCACATCGATGCCGGTAAGACGACGACGACTGAGCGCATCCTGTTCTACACCGGTGTGAACTACAAGATCGGCGAGACCCACGACGGTGCCTCGACGATGGACTGGATGGAGCAGGAGCAGGAGCGCGGAATCACCATTACCTCCGCCGCAACCACCTGTTACTGGCACGACAACCAGATCAACATCATCGACACACCGGGACACGTTGACTTCACCGTCGAGGTAGAGCGCAGCTTGCGCGTCCTCGATGGCGCCGTTGCCGTGTTCGATGGCAAAGAGGGCGTCGAGCCACAGTCCGAGACTGTGTGGCGTCAGGCCGATAAGTACAACGTTCCCCGCATCTGCTTCGTCAACAAGATGGACAAGCTTGGCGCGGACTTCTACTTCACGGTCGCCACCATCAAGGACCGCCTCGGTGCGAAGCCGCTCGTCATCCAGCTGCCGATCGGCGCCGAGAATGACTTTGCCGGCGTTGTCGACCTCATCCACATGAAGGCCTACGTATGGCCGGATGAGGAGCAAAAGGGCCAGGACATGACCGAAATTGAGATCCCCGCGGATCTCAAGGAGAAGGCCGAAGAGTACCGCGCCCAGCTGGTCGAGGACGTTGCCGAAGGCAACGACGACCTGATGGAGAAGTACCTCGAAGGCACCGAGCCGACCATCGACGAGCTCAAGGCCGGAATCCGCGCCCTGACCGTTTCCGGCGCGGCTTTCCCCGTTCTGTGTGGCTCCGCCTTCAAGAACAAGGGCGTTCAGCTGATGCTGGACGGCGTGATCGACTACCTGCCCTCCCCGCTCGACGTGCCGCCGATGATCGGTCACGCACTCGGTGACGAGGAGAAGGAAGTCACTCGCCGGCCGGACATGAGCGAGCCGTTCTCAGCCCTTGCGTACAAGGTCGCCACGCACCCGTTCTTCGGTGCGCTGACCTACGTGCGGGTGTACTCCGGCAAGGTCGTTCCAGGTGCGCAGGTTCTGAACACCACGAACGGCAAGAAGGAGCGGATCGGAAAGCTCTTCCAGATGCACTCCAACAAGGAGAACCCGGTAGAAGAGGCCGTTGCCGGCCACATCTACGCGTTCATTGGTCTCAAGGACACCACGACTGGCGACACGCTCTGCGATATCGCCAACCCGGTCGTGCTGGAGTCGATGAGCTTCCCGGATCCCGTGATCTTCGTCGCCATTGAGCCGAAGACCAAGGGCGACCAGGAGAAGCTTTCCACGGCGATCCAGAAGCTGGCCAAGGAAGACCCGACGTTCACGGTGAACCTCAATGAGGACACCGGACAGACGGAAATCGGCGGCATGGGCGAGCTGCACCTCGATATCCTCGTCGACCGGATGCGTCGTGAGTTCAAGGTCGAGGCGAATGTCGGTAAGCCGCAGGTTGCCTACCGTGAGACCATCCGCAAGGCAGTTCCCAAGATTGACTACACGCACAAGAAGCAGACCGGTGGATCCGGTCAGTTCGCCAAGGTGCAGGTAGCGATCGAGCCTATGGAAATCACCTCGGACGCGATCTACGAGTTCGAGAACAAAGTTACCGGTGGTCGTGTGCCCAGGGAATACATCCCTAGCGTTGACGCCGGTATGCAGGACGCCATGCAGTACGGTGTTCTGGCTGGCTACCCGCTCGTTGGTATCAAGGCCACCTTGCTCGACGGCCAGTACCATGATGTCGACTCCTCGGAGATGGCATTCAAGATCGCCGGTTCGATGGTTTTGAAAGAAGCCGTCAAGCGGGCAAACCCGGTTCTGCTTGAGCCACTGATGGACGTTGAGGTACGGACCCCTGAGGAATACATGGGTGATGTGATCGGCGACCTCAACTCACGGCGCGGGCAGATCCAGTCGATGGAAGACGCGAGCGGCGTTAAGGTCGTTCGTGCTCACGTTCCATTGTCGGAAATGTTTGGATACATTGGCGATCTGCGGTCGAAGACCCAGGGCCGTGCGGTGTACTCCATGCAGTTCGAGAGCTATTCCGAGGTCCCGAAGGCAGTAGCCGAAGAGATCATTCAGAAGGTACGGGGCGAATAGCCAAGCCGAGCGATTTGCTCTATCGGTGCTCTCGCATGAGAGCATTTGTATAAATCAACCCAAGTCCATTAGGGCACGATCAAGTGTCCTAAGGCATCCACGAGGAGGACCCCAGTGGCAAAGGCGCAGTTCGAACGGACTAAGCCACACGTCAACATCGGCACGATTGGTCACGTCGATCACGGAAAGACGACGCTGACCGCTGCCATCACCAAGGTGTTGCACGACGCATACCCTGAGCTGAACCAGGCTTCGGCTTTCGACCAGATTGATAACGCGCCTGAGGAAAAGCAGCGCGGTATCACCATCAACATCTCGCACGTCGAGTACCAGACCGAAAAGCGCCACTACGCACACGTAGACGCTCCAGGTCACGCCGACTACATCAAGAACATGATCACCGGTGCCGCTCAGATGGATGGCGCGATCCTCGTGGTTGCCGCTACCGACGGCCCGATGCCTCAGACGCGTGAGCACGTGCTGCTCGCCCGTCAGGTTGGTGTTCCTTACATCGTTGTGGCTCTGAACAAGTCCGACATGGTCGAGGACGAGGAGCTCCTCGAGCTCGTCGAGTTCGAGGTTCGCGATCTGCTCAGCAGCCAGGAATTCGATGGCGACAACGCTCCAGTTGTTCGCGTGTCGGCTCTTAAGGCTCTTGAGGGCGACGAAGAGTGGGGCAAGACGGTTCTCGAGCTCATGCAGGCAGTGGACGACAGCGTTCCTGAGCCTGAGCGCGACGTTGACAAGCCATTCCTGATGCCGGTTGAGGACGTCTTCACGATTACCGGTCGTGGAACCGTTGTCACCGGTCGTGTCGAGCGCGGCGTTCTGCTTCCTAACGAAGAGATCGAAATCGTCGGTATCAAGGAGCACTCCTCCAAGACCACGGTTACCGCTATCGAAATGTTCCGCAAGACCCTTCCTGACGCTCGCGCAGGAGAGAACGTCGGTCTGCTTCTCCGCGGCACCAAGCGCGAAGATGTCGAGCGCGGACAGGTTATCGTCAAGCCGAACTCGATCACCCCGCACACGGAGTTCGAGGGCCAGGTCTACATCCTCAGCAAAGACGAGGGTGGACGCCACAACCCGTTCTACTCGAACTACCGTCCGCAGTTCTACTTCCGTACCACGGACGTCACCGGCGTCATCACGCTGCCAGAGGGCACCGAGATGGTCATGCCGGGCGACAACACCGACATGAGCGTTCAGCTGATTCAGCCGATCGCCATGGAAGAAGGCCTGCGTTTCGCTATCCGCGAGGGTGGCCGCACGGTTGGTGCCGGTCGAGTAACCAAGATCAACAAGTAGGTTTTTAACCTCACCGATCTTGAACGATAAAGGCCCCGGGGTTCTCCCCGGGGCCTTTTCGCTGCCCTGATGTTGCTCCGACGCTATTTGACCTTCCCTTGACTCAGCCGCACCGGGAGACGGAAAGCGGCGCCGGATGGCGACGCGGTGTCTGAATCGAGGTCACAGTTACGTGGATGTTATTCGCCTGCACTGGCAATAAGTCGTGAATCAATGTAGATATGAATGCGACGCGATCTTTTCAGGTATGGCGGCAACTTCGAAGGAGTGGTTGGTCTGATGCAACATTTGGCGCAATTTCGGCGCGGCAGGAAAAAGGCCCTAAAAATGTTTGCAGTCGCCGCGGTCGGAGTATTCGCCGCAACTACCGTCGCCGCCTGCGGACCGCAAAGTTCGGTACCTACCTTGACGTGGTACATCAATCCCGATGCCGGCGGGCAGACGCTGATTGCCGAACAATGCACTGAGGAAGCAAACGGTGCCTACCAAATCCAGACATCGATTCTTCCGCGTGACGCTGCCGGTCAGCGTGAGCAACTGGTTCGTCGCCTGGCCTCGAAGGACTCGTCTATCGACCTGATGAGCATCGATCCCGTTTACGTGGCCGAACTTGCTCAGGCCGAGTACATCGTGCCGGTGCCCGACGACCTGACCGGACCGCTGACCGAGAACACGATAGAGAGCTCGGTCGAATCGTCATCCTGGGAAGGCAAGCTGGTCGCGACGCCGTTTTGGGCCAATACCCAGCTGCTCTGGTACCGGAAGTCGGTGGCCGAAGCCGCAGGGTTGGACATGTCCAAGCCGGTGACCTGGGATCAGTTGATCGACGCAGCTAAAAGCCAGGAGAAGGAAATTGGCGCGCAGGGAATTCGCGCCGAGGCCTATATGGTGTGGCTCAACGCGCTGATCGAATCCGCTGGCGGGCAAATTGTGGAGAATCCCGAAGCCTCTGCCCGGGAAATCCAGCTCGGACTGGATTCGGAGGCCGGCAAAAAGGCAGCCGAAATTGTTTCGACCATTGGAAAAGAAGGACTTGGCGGGCCAACGCTATCCACGCAGGATGAGAACGGCGCACTGACCAGGTTCCAGGGTGATACCGGTGGCTTCATGGTCAACTGGCCCTTCGTCTACGCGGCAGCCAAGGCTTCAGTTGATGCCGGTGCGCTTGACCAGTCGGTCCTCGACGACATCGCCTGGACCACCTATCCGGCGGTCGACGAGGGCACACCGGCCGCGCCGCCGCTGGGCGGCATCAATATCGGCGTCGGCGCCTTCGGCAAACATCAGGACGAGGCCTGGCAGGCCGTACAGTGCATCGTCGAACCGCAGCGCCAGTCGCAGTACTTCGTCTCGGACGGCAACCCGCCGTCGAACACAGCATCCTTCGACGATCCGAAGGTTGCCGAGGGATACCCGATGTACGAGACGATCAGGAAGTCTCTGGAGATGTCAGCCCCACGTCCGCTGACGCCGTACTACAACGAAGTGACCGGCGGGTTGCAGCGGACCTGGCACCCGGCCGCGGGAGTGTCACCTGATTCCACGCCTGGCGCGTCCACGACGCTGATGGAGCAGATCCTGAAGGGGGAGCGGTTGCTATGACGACGCAGCTCGAGGCACCTGAAGAGAACAAGAAGCTACCTGACCAGAAGAAAAAGAAGCTGGTGATGTCCGACCGCGGCAAGCAGGAGGCAAAGCTCGGCTGGTGGCTGGCCGGGCCGGCAGTCGTCGTCCTGCTGGCGGTCACCGCCTACCCGATCCTGCAAGCCGCGTATCAGTCGCTGTTCAACTACCGGCTGACCGACCCTGACAACAGGTTCTTCAACTGGGGGCAGAACTATGTGGTGATTCTGAGCGATCCGCAGTGGTGGACAACGCTTGGGGTCACGGTGATGCTCACCGTGTTCACAGTGGCGGTTGAACTCGTGCTCGGTTTCGCATTGGCACTTGTGATGCTCAACGCGGTTCGGGCGGTCAAGCCCTGGATCCGGACCGTGATCCTTGTGCCGTACGGCATCATCACGGTGGTGAGCGCATTTTCCTGGAGCTATGCGTTCGACCTGGGCACCGGCTTCGTCAACAACTGGCTGGCGGTGTTCGGCCTCGATCCGAACTACGACTGGTTCGGCGGCTTCTGGTCGTCCTTCTTCGTGATCTCGGCAGCGGAGATCTGGAAGACCACGCCGTTCATTTCGCTTTTGCTGCTGGCCGGCCTGGCCCAGATACCCGGCGAGATGGTTGAGGCCGCCAAAGTCGACGGCGCCACCTGGTGGGAGCGGATGCGCAAGGTGATCATCCCGAACATGAAGGCAGCCATCATGGTCGCGCTGCTGTTCAGGACGCTCGATGCCTTCCGAATATTCGACAGCGTTTTCGTGATGACGGCGGGAGCACAGAACACGGCAACTGTGTCATTCCTCGCCTACAACCAGTCGATTGCGCAGCTACAGGTAGGTATGGGCTCTGCGGTCTCGATCATGCTGTTCATCTGTGTTGCGATCATCTGCTTTATCTTCATCAAGCTGTTCAAGGTCGATCTGTCTCAGGCAAGGGGGGAGTAGGCGATGACGCAACTGTCTACCCGTGAGAAAGTTCTGTGGGCACTCGCGGCCCTGTTCATCACGATCTACGCACTGTTCCCCGTCGCCTGGATGGTGTCGCTTTCGCTGAAGTCGGCTGGCGACATCTCGAATGGCAGCTTCTTCCCGACCACGGCCGAGTGGGAAAACTACGGGCTGATCTTCGTCGGCAGCGCGCAGGAGCTTTTCGTGCCCGCGCTGTGGAACTCGATCGGCATCTGTTTGATCGCAACGTTTGTCGCGGTAGTCCTCGCCACCCTGACCGCGTACGCTGTGGCACGGCTCGACTTCCCGGGCAAAAGGGCGATCCTGACCATGGCGCTGGCGGTATCGATCTTCCCGGTGATCTCGATCGTGACGCCGCTCTACAACCTATGGAGCCGGATCGGGCTCTATGACACCTGGCCCGGGCTGATCATCCCGTATCTGTCGCTGACGCTGCCGATTTCGATCTGGACCCTGGCCGCATTCTTCCGGCAGATCCCGTGGGAACTGGAACAGGCCGCGCAGGTAGATGGCGCCACGAGCTGGCAGGCATTCCGAAAAGTGATCGTTCCGCTGGCAATGCCAGGCGTGTTCACGACCGCAATCATTGCATTCTTCATCGCGTGGAACGACTTCCTCTACGGAATATCACTGACGTCGACAACCGCGGCCCGGCCAGTACCCGCCGCGCTGTCGTCCTTCACCGGTGCCTCGCAGTTCGAAGACCCGGCCGGCGCAATCACCGCGGCCGCCATCGTCGTCACGATTCCGGTCATCGTTCTCGTGCTGCTGTTCCAGCGCCGAATAGTTTCCGGTCTGACCAACGGAGCGGTGAAAGGTTAGGCATGAGTACCGCGCAATCCACCTCGAACGCACAATTGATCGGAGCACGTCGTGGCTGAAATCAAACTCCAGAACCTCGTGAAGAAGTATGGCGATGGCTTTCCCGCCGTCAACGACGTCAGCCTGGATATCGCCGACGGCGAGTTCGTTATC
Source organism: Saxibacter everestensis (assembly GCF_025787225.1). Classification (NCBI taxonomy): domain Bacteria; kingdom Bacillati; phylum Actinomycetota; class Actinomycetes; order Micrococcales; family Brevibacteriaceae; genus Saxibacter; species Saxibacter everestensis. The sequence continues at coordinate 2,588,260 of NZ_CP090958.1, read as the reverse complement.
CTGGTTGGCCCGTCCGGAAGCGGCAAGTCAACACTGCTGCGGATGGTTGTCGGCCTGGAGGACATCAGCGAAGGTGAACTCCTTATTGATGGCGAACGCACCAATGAGAAGGCTCCGCGTGACCGCGGGCTCGCGATGGTCTTCCAGAACTACGCGCTGTACCCGCACCTGACCGTGTTCGAGAACATCGCTTTTCCACTGCGTCTCGGTAAGAAGAAGGTCGCGGAGTCGGAGATCAAGCGGAAGGTCGAGGAAGCCGCCTCGCTGCTGGAACTCGGCGAGCATCTGCAACGCAAGCCGGCAAACCTGTCCGGCGGACAGCGGCAGCGGGTCGCGATGGGCCGGGCGATTGTCCGGGATGCGAAGGCATTCCTGTTCGATGAGCCGCTGTCCAACCTCGACGCGAAGCTTCGTGGCCAGATGCGGACCGAGATTTCCCGGATGCAGCGCAGGCTGGCGACCACCACGCTGTACGTCACCCACGACCAGACCGAGGCAATGACGCTCGGCGACAAGGTTGCGGTGCTCAAGCGCGGTGTGCTTCAGCAGTACGCCTCGCCGCAGGAGCTGTACGAACAGCCGGTGAACCTCTTCGTCGCGGGCTTCATCGGCTCGCCGCCGATGAACTTCCTGCCGGCGAAAGCGAACAGCGAGGCACTGCAGACCCCGCTGGGAGACATTCCTGTCTCCGAAGGGTTGGCCGCCAGGTTGAAAAACGCTTCGGACGTGGTGATCGTCGGCATCAGGCCCGAGCACTTCGAGGACCTGTCGACGGTGGAGGAGCAGAAGGCGAAGACCGGTGCCACCTTCGATGCCAGGGTCGATGTCACCGAGTGGCTCGGAAACGAGCTCTACGCCTACATTCCGTTCGACACGGATCCGACGGTGCAGGAAGCGCTGGACGAACTGGACCGGGACCTCGATGGCGAGAGTATGCGCAACCAGGTTGCCGCCACGCTGGACGCCTCTTCCAAGGTTCGTGAAGGCGGCGAGGTGACGCTCTGGTTCGACCCACGCCGGGTAATGGTCTTCGACCCGGCAACCGGTGAGAATCTGACCAGGAATGAGGACCTGGCCGCGCAGCTTGCGCAGGAATCCGAAGAACTGCGGAAGCAGGCGCTGGAAAGGGCTCAGCAGAACGGCACAGCCAAGGCGGCATCCACGGCAGGGTAGGTTATCGCCTGGGCCTTCGACAGTTCAGGCACGAGCCAGGCTGAATCGCGAAGCCGGTGCAGGTCCGCGTCCGTTGACGCGCGCATCCTGACACCGGCTTCGCGTTTTGCTGTCGCCGTCCGTCTGACCGGCGCCTCGCTCGGCCGTCTGGCCGTGCGAACAACCGCCTCGCTCGCTGGCGAGACCATAGAACTGCCTGCCTAGTCAGGCTAATTTGCAAGGCTGTGGGGCATGTGTCAGGATAGACAGGTTGTTAAAAGTGTATTGGCGTGCCCGGAATGGCTTTCCCCAGGTAACCGATTCGGCGCAGTTCCAGGCGCTTTTATCCACGCTTTGCGTATGTCCGACGTTGCTTGCGACAGGTAGAACCTGGCGGGGCTCCGGGCACGGTTAAAGCGGAACTAATTTAGTGGGATCGTTCGTAGCTCCTGTCGTTCGTTCGAATGCGACACACCCGACCTCGGGGGTCGGGGAGATGCGAGTCAGATCAACACCTTGGCAGCTGAACAGTTGAGTAGATAGCGATGCTTGTCGCTGCCAGGCGTGACTAAACGACTTAGGTAAAGCCGGCACAGAGCCGTTGCTCAACTTGGAGCAGCAGTTTGATGGCCGGGAAGATCAAGAGAGAGAGTCAATCGACGCCATGGCGGGACAGAAGATCCGCATTCGGCTCAAGTCGTATGACCACGCGGTAATTGATAGTGCGGCGCGAAAGATCGTCGATACTGTCACCCGTGCTGGTGCAACGGTTGTGGGCCCGGTGCCGCTGCCGACGGAAAAAAACGTGTACTGCGTTATCCGCTCGCCGCACAAGTACAAGGACAGCCGTGAGCACTTCGAGATGCGTACTCACAAGCGGCTCATTGACATCATCGATCCAACGCCGAAGGCGGTTGATTCGCTAATGCGTCTCGACCTCGCTGACGACGTCAACATCGAGATCAAGCTGTAGGGGAGTACGAGCGAACAATGTCTACTCCAAATACACAGTCCAAGCCACTGCCAACGACCCGTAACGTCAAGGGTCTGCTCGGCACCAAGATCGGCATGACCCAGGTCTGGGACGAAGACAACCGTCTGGTTCCCGTCACGGTCATCGCTACCGGCGCCAACGTGGTCACCCAGGTTCGTTCCGCGGACGTCGACGGCTACCCCGCCGTGCAGATTGCCTACGGCCAGATCGATCCCCGCAAGGTGACGAAGCCGCTGACCGGTCACTTCGACAAGGCAGGCGTGACCCCGCGTCGCCACGTGGTTGAACTCCGCACCGCCGACGCCGCCGAATACACCATCGGCCAGGAACTCGGCACCGAGGTGTTTGATGCCGGCGTTAAGGTCGACGTCACCGCGAAGAGCAAGGGTAAAGGAACCGCCGGTGTTATGAAGCGTCACGGCTTCTCGGGCGTCGGCGCCTCCCACGGTGCACACCGCAACCATCGCAAGCCGGGTTCGATCGGTGGAGCTTCCACCCCGGGCCGGGTCTTCCGTGGCCAGCGCATGGCCGGCCGGATGGGCGCCGTGCGCCACACCACTCAGAACCTCACCGTGCACGCGGTTGACGCTGAAAAGGGTCTGCTGCTTGTCAAGGGCGCCGTTCCCGGCCCCAAGGGTGCAGTCGTTCTGGTCCGATCTGCCGCGAAGGAGGGCTAAGGACAATGGCTGAAACTTCTTTCTCCGTAAATGTTCTTGATGCCGCTGGCAAGAAGAACGGCACCACCGAACTGCCTGCAGAGGTATTCGGCGTGCAGACGAACGTGCCGCTGATCCACCAGGTCGTCGTCGGGCAGCTTGCCGCTGCCCGTCAGGGTACGCACTCCACCAAGACCCGCGCCGAAGTGCGCGGTGGTGGTAAGAAGCCGTACAAGCAGAAGGGAACCGGTAACGCCCGTCAGGGCTCGATCCGCGCTCCGCAGTATGCCGGCGGTGGAATTGTGCACGGCCCGCAGCCGCGCGACTACACCAAGCGGACCCCCAAGAAGATGAAGGCTGCCGCGCTTCGTGGCGCTCTGTCCGACCGGGCCCGCCTCGATCGCGTCTTCGTGATCAGCAGCCTGGTGGATGGCGATACGCCATCGACGAAGTCAGCTGCTGTCGCGCTGGCTAACCTGAGCCCGCGCCGTCACAAGCTCGTCGTTATCGAGCGCAGCGACGTCGTCACGCTCAAGAGCGTGCGCAATCTGGTCGACATTCACGTTCTGACACCGGACCAGCTGAACACCTACGACGTTCTGATCTCGGACGATGTCGTGTTCACCTCCGCAGCCCTCGAGACGTTCCTCAAGGGAGCGGCCAAGGGCAAGTCGGTCAAGGCAGTCGCAACCTCCACCGAGGCTGAGGCAGCCGGCTCCAAGGCTAATGAAGACGAGGAGGGCGCGAAGTGAGCGCCGTACAGAAAGACCCACGCGATGTCATCATCGCGCCGGTCGTTTCCGAAAAGAGCTACGGCCTGATCGACGAGGGTAAGTACACCTTCGTGGTGGACCCTCGCTCGAACAAGACCGAAATCAAGCTGGCCATCGAAAGCATTTTCGGTGTCAAGGTTGCTTCCATCAACACGCTCAACCGCGAAGGCAAGCGCAAGCGCACCCGTTTCGGGTGGGGCAAGCGCAAGGACACCAAGCGCGCGATCGTTGCTCTGAAGGAAGGCTCGATCGATATCTTCGGCGGGCCGCTCGGCGGCTGAGCCGGACGCATAGGAACTTTTTAAGAGGACTGAGACTCACATGGGAATCCGTAAGTACAAGCCGACGACACCGGGCCGTCGTGGCTCAAGTGTCGCCGACTTCGTCGAAGTGACCCGGTCGACGCCGGAAAAGTCACTTTTGCGTCCGCTGTCGAAGAACGGCGGCCGTAACAACCAGGGACGCATCACCACGCGTCACCAGGGTGGCGGTCACAAGCGCCAGTACCGCGTCATCGACTTCCGTCGGCATGACAAGGACGGCGTACCGGCGAAGGTCGCGCACATCGAGTACGACCCGAACCGCACCGCACGCATTGCATTGCTGCATTACGCGGACGGGGAGAAGCGATACATCGTTGCTCCGAACAAGCTCAAGCAGGGCGACGCCATCGAGGCCGGACCGGCTGCTGACATCAAGCCGGGTAACAACCTGGCGATGCGCAACATCCCGGTCGGTTCCGTTATCCATGCGGTTGAACTTCGCCCTGGTGGCGGAGCAAAGATCGCTCGCTCTGCCGGCTCGTCCGTTCAGCTCGTCGCCAAGGACGGCCCCTACGCCCAGCTGCGTATGCCTTCCGGCGAAATCCGCAACGTCGATCTGCGCTGCCGCGCAACGATCGGTGAGGTCGGAAACGCTGAGCAGTCGAACATCAACTGGGGTAAGGCCGGCCGGATGCGTTGGAAGGGCAAGCGCCCGACCGTGCGCGGTGTCGTGATGAACCCGGTTGACCACCCACATGGTGGTGGTGAGGGTAAGACATCTGGTGGTCGTCACCCGGTTAGTCCGTGGGGACAGGCCGAGGGTCGTACCCGCCGCCCGAACAAAGAGAGCGACAAACTCATCGTGCGTCGCCGTCGTACTGGCAAGAAGCGCTAATAGGGAGCCTGAACTATGCCTCGCAGCTTAAAGAAAGGCCCCTTCGTGGATGAACACCTGTTCAAGAAGGTGGCAGTCCAGAATGAGAAGGGGACCAAGAACGTCATAAAGACCTGGTCCCGGCGCTCGATGATCGTGCCCGATTTTCTCGGTCACACGATTGCCGTGCACGACGGCCGCAAGCACGTTCCAGTGTTTGTCACCGAAGCGATGGTCGGGCACAAGCTCGGCGAATTCGCACCGACGCGGACCTTCCGCGGCCACGAAAAGGACGACCGGAAGGGTCGCCGCCGCTAATTGCGGGCGTGCGATTCTTACGGCATAGATAAGAGAGAAGGAAGCGATGGAAGCCACGGCGAAGGCACGGTACCTCCGTGTCACGCCCCAGAAGGCCCGGCGCGTCGTCGACCTCATTCGTGGTCAGCAGGCGTCTGAGGCTCTGGCGGTGCTGAAGTTTGCACAACAGGATGTTTCCGAACCGATCTACAAGCTTGTCGCTTCGGGCATTGCAAATGCTCGGGTCAAGGCAGACCAGCTCGGTGAAGCATTCATTGAGGACGATTTGGTTATCACCGCTGCATACGTGGACGAAGGTCCAACGATGAAGCGGTTCCGGCCACGCGCCCAGGGTCGGGCATTTCGCATCAAGAAGCGCACCAGCCACATCACCGTAGTGCTCGGCACTGCGGATGATGTCAAGGCCGGCGCGGCTAACAAGAAGGGGAGTGCCCGCTAGTGGGACAGAAGATTAACCCCAACGGGTTCCGACTCGGTATCACCACCGATCACCGCTCGAAGTGGTTTGCTGATTCGACCAAGGTCGGCCAGCGCTACCGCGACTACGTCGGCGAGGATGTCAAAATCCGCCAGCTGATGACCGGTGGCATGGAACGCGCTGGCATTTCAAAGGTCAACATCGAACGCACCCGGGACCGGGTCCGCGTCGACATCCACACCGCTCGGCCGGGTATTGTCATCGGTCGCCGCGGCGCGGAAGCAGACCGGATCCGCACCGACCTCGAGAAGCTGACCAAGAAGCAGGTTCAGCTGAACATCCTCGAGGTCAAGAACCCGGAGATCGACGCTCAGCTGGTTGCCCAGGGCATTGCAGAGCAGCTCAGCAGCCGCGTGGCATTCCGTCGCGCCATGCGCAAGGGAATGCAGAGCGCTCAGCGTGCCGGCGCACAGGGCATTCGTGTCCAGTGCTCGGGACGTCTTGGCGGCGCCGAGATGAGCCGTTCGGAGTTCTACCGCGAAGGCCGGGTGCCACTGCACACGCTTCGCGCGAACATCGACTACGGCTTCTACGAGGCTCGCACCACCTTCGGCCGGATCGGCGTGAAGGTGTGGATCTACAAGGGTGACGTAACGGACAAGGAACTGGCCGCACAGCAGGCAGCAGCCCCAAGCCGTGGCCCACGTGGCGGCAGTGCCGGTCCTCGTGGCCGTCGCGGCTCGGACCGTCCGGCTCGTGGTGGCTCGGAGCGCGGCGCCCGCGGCGCAGCGCCTCAGTCAGGCGAAGCGGCACCGGCAGCCGGCGCGGCCGAGACCCAGAATGGAGCGGAGGACTAATCATGTTGATCCCCCGTCGTGTTAAGCACCGCAAGCAGCACCACCCGGGACGCTCGGGCGTTGCCAAGGGTGGTACCACGATTGCGTTCGGTGAGTACGGAATTCAGGCGCTTGAGCCTGCCTACGTTACGAACCGTCAGATCGAGGCCGCACGTATTGCGATGACGCGCTACATCAAGCGTGGTGGAAAGGTGTGGATCAATATCTACCCCGACCGCCCGCTGACGAAAAAGCCCGCCGAGACCCGAATGGGTTCCGGTAAGGGTTCGCCCGAATGGTGGGTGGCAAACGTTAAGCCAGGCCGGGTTCTGTTCGAACTCGCCGGCGTATCGGAAGAAGTGGCCCGTGAGGCTTTGCGCCTCGCGATCCACAAGCTTCCGCTCAAGGCCCGCATTGTGCGGCGTGAGGGTGGTGAATGATCATGGCTATCGGTTCTAAGGACCTGTCTGTTTCGGCTCTTGACGGTTACGACGACGAGCGTCTCGTCGAAGAGCTGCGCAAGGCGAAGGCAGAACTGTTCAACCTCCGCTTCCAGTCGGCCACCGGCCAGCTGGAAAGTCATGGTCGTCTGCGTGCGGTCCGCAAGGACATCGCGCGTATCTACACGATCATCCGTGAGCGTGAACTTGCTATCCGCACAAGCCCGGCTGCAGCGAAGGACGATAAGTAATGGCTGCAGCTAAAAAAGCAGAGCAGGAGAGCAACGTGAGCAATGCAGTAAAGGCGGACAACGCCGAAGCTGTTGCTAACGAGACCGAAGAGCGGGCGTTCCGCAAGGAACGCCGTGGCTATGTGGTCTCGGACAAGATGGAAAAGACAATCGTGGTCGCTGTTGAAGATCGCGTGAAGCACCGTCTTTACGGTAAAATCATCCGTCGGACCAGCAAGGTTAAGGTTCACGATGAAAACAACTCTGCCGGCATTGGCGACCTCGTTGTGATTAGCGAGACCAGGCCGTTGTCCGCTACGAAGCGGTGGCGCTTGAAAGAAATCGTAGAGCGCGCCAAGTAGAACACTCTTTGCACGGCGAGCGGGTTTCCCGCTCGCCGTGTACGGCAGTGATGAAGTCAGCAGAGCTTTAAGGCAATAATCCAAATCGACCGTTCCGCAAGGCTCGAACAGAGAACCGGCGTGACGACAGGAGTTCGACAGTGATCCAGCAGGAGTCGCGACTAAAGGTCGCCGACAACACGGGGGCAAAAGAGATTTTGACCATCCGCGTTCTCGGCGGTTCAGGTCGACGTTACGCCGGAATCGGCGACACCATCGTGGCCACCGTCAAGGACGCGATCCCAGGCGGCAATGTGAAGAAGGGCGACGTCGTGAAGGCGGTTATCGTCCGCACGGTGAAGGAGCGCCGTCGTCCAGACGGTTCCTACATCAGCTTCGACGAAAATGCCGCAGTGATCTTGAAGACCGACGGCGAACCACGCGGAACGCGCATCTTCGGCCCGGTTGGCCGTGAACTGCGCGACAAGAAGTTCATGAAGATCATCTCGCTGGCCCCGGAGGTGCTGTAATCGTGAGCGCGAATAAGACAGTCAAGCTGAAAATCAAGAAGGGCGATCTCGTTCAGGTGATCGCCGGTGCCAAGGCTGATCGTGGCGGAGACCGCGGCAAGCAGGGCAAGGTCCTCGAGGTTTACCCCGAGCGCAACCGTGTCCTGGTTGAAGGCGTCAACCGCGTCAGCAAGCACAAGAAGGTCGGCGCAAGCGGACGCGGAGCGAAGACCGGTGGAATCGAAATCCACGAGGCTCCGCTGCACATCTCGAACGTTGCTCTGGTAGACCCATCGGACAAGAAGCCAACCCGGGTTGGCTACCGCACCGAGACGGTTGAACGGGACGGACGTCAGAAGGCTGTGCGCGTACGTGTATCCAAGCGTTCCGGTAAGGACATCTGATGAGTACTGAAGCTATTGAAACGCCGGCAGCGATCGAGCTGCCACGGCTGAAGTCCAAGTACCGCGCGGAAATCGTGGCCAAACTGCAGGATGAGTTCGGCTACGCAAACGTCATGCAGGTTCCTACCCTGACCAAGGTCGTCGTGAACATGGGTGTCGGAGACGCTGCACGCGACTCCAAGCTGATCGAGGGCGCGATTCGCGACCTCACCGCAATCACCGGTCAGAAGCCGCAGGTCACCGCCGCTCGCAAGTCGATTGCGCAGTTCAAACTGCGTGAAGGCCAGCCGATCGGTGCGCACACAACCCTCCGGGGTCGTCGCATGTGGGAATTCCTGGATCGCGTCGTCAGCCTTGCGCTGCCGCGTATCCGTGACTTCCGCGGACTCTCGGATCGTCAGTTCGACGGCAACGGAAACTACACTTTCGGTCTGACCGAGCAGTCGATGTTCCACGAGATCGACCAGGACGCGATTGATCGCGTTCGGGGCATGGATATCACCGTAGTAACTACCGCCAAGACTGACGATGAGGGCCGCGCGCTGCTTCGTCACCTCGGTTTCCCATTCAAGAGCAACTAACTACGTTTCAGGTCCACCGCTTCGGTTGAGAGTTCTCGACCGTAGCGGGATGCGAAACCGTAACGAGGAAGGGCACGTGCCCAATGACAATGACAGATCCCGTCGCAGACATGTTGACACGTCTGCGCAACGCCAACTCGGCGTATCACGACGACGTAGCTATGCCGTACAGCAAGCTGAAGTCGCGTATCGCTGAAATCCTGAAAGACCAGGGGTACATCGCCGACTGGAAGGTCGAAGATGCCGAGGTCGGCAAGAAGCTTTTGCTTGACCTGAAGTTCGGCCCGAGCCGTGAGCGTTCTATCGCTGGAATCCGCCGCGTCTCCAAGCCAGGCCTCCGGGTCTATGCGAAGTCCACGAACCTGCCTAAGGTTCTCGGCGGGCTTGGCATCGCAATTCTTTCCACGTCGTCCGGTCTGCTTACTGACAAGCAGGCCGCCAAGAAGGGTGTGGGTGGGGAAGTCCTCGCCTACGTCTGGTAAGGGCAGGAGGAGAAAATATGTCGCGCATCGGCAGACTGCCAATTCCGGTTCCCTCCGGCGTCGAAGTCAAAATTGATGGCTCCAATGTGGCCGTAAAGGGCCCCAAGGGAGAACTGAGCCACACGGTGGCCAGCCCGATCACGGTTAGCAGCGACGATGGAAACATCGCCGTGGCCCGTCCGAACGATGAGCGCGAATCGCGTTCACTGCATGGACTGACCCGGACGCTGATCTCGAACCTGATCCAGGGCGTCACCGAGGGCTATTCCAAGAAGCTCGAAATTGTCGGCACCGGTTACCGCGTGCAGGCCAAGGGCTCGAACCTTGAGTTCGCGCTCGGCTACAGCCACTCGATCACCGTTGAACCGCCACAGGGAATTAGCTTCGCTGTGGAGGGCAACAACAAGGTGACCGTCTCGGGCATCGATAAGCAGCAAGTCGGCGAAGTAGCTGCGAACATTCGTAAGCTTCGCAAGCCTGACCCGTACAAGGGCAAGGGTGTACGCTACGCCGGCGAAATCGTTCGCCGCAAGGTCGGAAAGGCTGGTAAGTAAGCGATGGCCTTCGCCAAGAAGAAGAGTTACGGCAAGGGTAAGGCGGCAGCACGCACACGCCGTCACACCCGTTTGCGCAAGAACATCACCGGAACCACGGAACGCCCTCGTCTGGTCGTTTCGCGTTCATCCCGTCACGTGTTCGTCCAGGTTGTCGATGACACCCGCGGCGTCACGCTGGCAAGCGCCTCGACACTCGAGGCCGACCTGCGGGCTAACTCCGGTGACAAAACCGAGAAAGCCAAAACGGTCGGTGAGCTCGTTGCTCAGCGTGCCAAGGACGCCGGCGTAGACGCTGTTGTGTTCGACCGCGGGGGTAACGCCTACCACGGTCGTGTTGCAGCTATCGCCGACGGTGCTCGTGAAGGGGGACTCACCCTGTGAGCACTTCAGATGAAGCAACTAAGGAGCAGCAGGTGAGCGAAACCACCCAGGGCGCCGCAGCAACCGGTACCGGTTCTGCTGAGGGCCAGGCCGCTGGCCGCGGTGGCCGCGACCAGCGTAACGAAGGTCGTGGACGCGGCGGACGCGGTGAAGGCCGTGGCCGTGGCAACCGCGGCGACAGCCGCGAGGAAAAGAACCAGTTCGTCGAGCATGTAGTGACGATCAACCGTGTAGCCAAGGTGGTTAAGGGTGGACGTCGGTTCAGCTTCACCGCCCTGGTAGTCGTCGGAGACGGCGACGGCATGGTTGGCGTCGGCTACGGCAAGGCGAAGGAAGTTCCTGCAGCGATTGCCAAGGGCGTCGAGGAAGCCAAGAAGAGCTTCTTCCGGGTTCCGCGGATCGACAAGACGATCCCGCACTCGGTGCAGGGCGAAGCGGCAGCGGGCGTAGTCCTGCTCCGCCCGGCCTCCCCGGGAACCGGTGTTATCGCCGGTGGTCCGGTGCGTGCGGTTCTCGACTGCGCCGGTATTCACGATGTGCTGTCGAAGTCGCTCGGTTCGCAGAACCAGCTCAACATCGTGCACGCCACGATCGCTGCGCTGAAGATGCTTGAGCGTCCGGAAGAAGTTGCGGCTCGGCGTGGGCTTCCTCTCGATGAGGTTGCGCCTCCCGCGCTGCTCCGAGCTGCAAGCGGGGCGAGTGCATAATGGCAAAGCTGGAAATCAAGCAGATCAAGTCCAAAATCGGTGGTAAGCAGAACCAGCGCGATTCCCTCCGCTCGCTTGGCCTCAAGCGAATTGGCGACGTCGTCGTCAAGGAGGATCGCCCTGAGTTCCGCGGAATGGTTAACACCGTTCGCCACCTCGTCACCTGGAAAGAGGTGGACTAACCATGGCTGAAACCCAAAAGGAACACGCTCTCAAGGTTCACCACCTTCGTCCTGCCCCGGGTTCCAAGACTGCCAAGACCCGTGTTGGTCGTGGTGAAGGATCCAAGGGTAAGACCGCAGGTCGCGGTACCAAGGGAACGAAGGCTCGTTACCAGGTGCCTCACGGCTTCGAGGGTGGACAGACGCCGCTGCACATGCGGCTTCCAAAGCTGCGTGGCTTCAAGAACCCGTTCAAGGTGACCTTCCAGGTAGTCAACCTGGATAAGCTGACGTCCCTTTACCCGGATGGTGGCGATGTCACTGTCGAGAACCTGGTTGAAAAGGGCGCGGTTCGCGCCAATCAGCCGGTCAAGGTTCTTGGCACCGGCGAGTTGTCGGTGAAGCTGAACGTCAAGGTTCACGCTTATTCGTCATCGGCTGTTGAGAAGATCAACGCCGCAGGTGGATCCGCATCTGAGCTTTAACACTGAAGATAACCCTTCGTTGGGCGGGCAGTCTATCCGGCTGCCCGCCCAACTTGGGTATCGGGAGTTTCTGCACTACCCGGTTAGGCTGATAGCCTTCCCTAGAAAACTTTTACGTTCATCAGGCCGCTCAACGGTCGCCTGCTACCAGCCACCAGGAGGATGCTTGCTCAGCGCAATTGCGCGGGCGTTTCGCACGCCTGATCTCCGTCGTAAGCTCTTCTTCACGCTTGCGATCATCTCTGTCTTCCGCCTGGGATCGTTTGTACCTGCCCCCGGCATCGACTACAAGCAGGTCCAGGAATGTGTGGCGTCCCCTGAACTCACCCAGGGCGTTTTCGGCCTCGTGAACCTCTTCAGCGGCGGCGCATTGCTGCAGCTGTCCATCTTCGCGCTCGGCATCATGCCGTACATCACGGCCAGCATCATCACGCAGCTGCTCCGCGTCGTCATCCCGCGTTTCGAACAGCTGCACAAGGAAGGCGCGGCCGGTCAGGCCAAGCTGACCCAGTACACCCGTTACCTGACGATCGGCCTCGGACTGCTCAACGCCACCACGCTCGTGGCGACAGCCCGATCCGGTGCGCTGTTCGGCAACGTCGCCGGCTGCACGAACCTGATAGTTGACGACAGCTGGATCGGTATCGGCCTGCTGATTATCACCCTGACGGCAGGCACCGGCCTGATCATGTGGCTCGGTGAGCAGATCACCGAGCGTGGCGTCGGCAACGGTATGTCGCTGCTGATCTTCACCAGCGTCGCCTCTGCGTTCCCGTCCTCCTTCGGCGCGATCGTCAGCTCGCAGGGCTGGGACGTGTTCGTGATCGTGGTACTGATCGGCCTGGTCATCGTCGGACTGGTTGTCTTCGTTGAGCAGTCGCAGCGCCGGGTACCGGTGCAGTACGCAAAGCGCATGGTTGGCCGGCGGATGTTCGGTGGCACTTCGACCTACATCCCGATCAAGGTGAACATGGCCGGCGTCATCCCGGTGATCTTCGGCTCGTCCCTGCTCTACCTTCCGACCTTGATCTCCCAGTTCGGCGATCCTCAGTCGGCCTGGGTGCAGTGGATCGCGCAGTACCTGACCACGGGCGACCACCCGCTCTACATGGCGCTGTACTTCTTGCTGATCGTCTTCTTCACCTACTTCTACGTCGCGATTACCTTCAACCCCGAAGAGGTCGCAGACAATATGAAGAAGTACGGCGGCTTCATTCCCGGTATCCGTGCCGGGCGGCCAACCGCCGAGTACCTCAACTATGTTCTGACCCGGATCACCCTTCCGGGCTCGCTGTACCTCGGCTTCGTCGCGATGATCCCATTGATCGCTCTCGTACTGATCGACGCGAACCAGAACTTCCCGTTCGGTGGCACGTCGATCCTGATCGTGGTCGGCGTCGGACTTGAAACTGTGAAGCAGATCGATTCACAGATGCAGCAACGGCATTACGAAGGCCTGCTGCGCTAGAAGCTTCAAATGCACACCTCGTGCCGGCCCGCCAGGCCGGCACGAGGAGGCGCAGTCGCCCGACTTGTCGGGTATGACTTACCTAAGAAAGAGACTCATATGAGTGCACGCATTATCCTGATCGGCCCGCCCGGCGCCGGCAAGGGAACGCAGGCCGCCAGGCTGGCAGAACGTCTGCAGATTCCCGCGGTATCCACCGGGAGCATCTTCCGGACGAACGTGACCGAGGAGACTCCGCTCGGCGTCGAGGCGAAACGCTACATGGACGCCGGGGAGTACGTTCCGGATGAAGTCACGAACAAGATGGTGCGGGAGCGTTTGCAGCAGGATGATGCGCTCAACGGTTTCCTGCTCGACGGTTACCCCCGAACGACCGCCCAGGTCACTGCGTTGGACGAAATTCTGGCCGAGACGGGGGATTCGCTGGATCACGTCGTCGAGCTCGAGGCAGACACCGACGAGGTCGTCGCCCGCCTGTTGACCCGGGCGCAGATCGAGGCGCGCGCGGACGACAGCGAGGAAATCATCCGCCACCGGCTGGATGTCTACGTTGAGCAGACCGCCCCGCTGACCAAGCTGTACGCCGAGCGCGGCCTGCTGCGCACAGTGGACGGACTCGGTGCTGTCGACGAGGTCTCCTCGCGGGTCCTCGCTGCCATCGGCCAGGACCAGAAGGCCTAGGGCTTTCGCGGTGTTCGGCGGACGAAAGATCGAATACAAGACAGAGGGACAGATCCGGCTGATGCGAGAGGCCGGTCTGGTGACCGCAGCCGCGTTGGGTGCCGCCAGGGATGCGCTGACACCTGGTATCACAACCCGTGAGCTGGACGCCATCGCCGCCGCCGTGATCAAAGATGCGGGCGCCACGTCGAACTTCAAGGGCTATCACGGCTTCCCGGCGACGCTGTGTATCTCGGTCAACGATGAGGTGGTGCACGGCATACCGGGCGATCGGAAGATAGCGCCCGGAGACCTGGTCTCGATCGATGGCGGCGCTATCGTTTCCGGCTGGCACGGCGATTCTGCGTTCTCGGCCGTCGTCGACCCGGTCGACTCCGAGAACCAGCGGCTGATCGACATCACCGAACAGGCTATGTGGGTGGGTATTGCCGCTCTCGCGTCGGCCAGGCACGTGGGGGAGATAGGTGCGGCAATCGACGACTTCGTGACGGCCTCCGCGGCCGACTTCGGCATCCTGGAAGACTATGTCGGGCATGGAATTGGCACCTCGATGCACCAACCGCCGGACGTGCTGAACTACCGCGCCTCCAATCTCGGTCCCAAGGTCAAGCCCGGGCTGTGCCTGGCTATTGAACCAATGCTGGTTGCCGGTGATATCGCGACCCGGGTGCTCGACGATGACTGGACCGTGGTGACCGAAGACAAACGGAATGCGGCGCACTGGGAGCACAGCGTTGCCGTGCACGACGGTGGAATCTGGGTGCTGACCGCACCCGACGGCGGGGCGGCAAAGCTCGCCGAACTCGGTGTGACGGTCGCGCCGCTCGACTGATGTCCGCGGATGGAACGCCTGAGCCGAACCGGTCGGGATCGTTGCGTTCGCTTATCCTCCCGGCCTACCTGCCGGCGGTTCTCTACGGCGTGGGGCAGGGAGCGGTTCAGCCGATCATCGCGCATTCCGCCATAGACCTCGGAGCCAGCGTAGCGTTTGCCGGTTTCGTTGTCGCACTGGTCGGAATCGGCCAGATCTGTGCTGATCTGCCGGTTGGCGCGCTGGTCACCCGCATCGGCGAGAAACGATCGATGCTGCTCGCCGTCGGTCTCGATGTCGTCGCGCTGCTGGTGTGCATCTATGCCACGTCGCTCTGGATGCTGTGCCTGGCCATCGCATGTACTGGCGCCTCCGGCGCGGTCTGGATGCTGGCCCGCCAGGTGTACGTGGCCGAAGTTGTGCCGTTTGGACTGCGGGCGCGGGCATTGTCCACGCTCGGCGGAACGCACCGGATCGGCATGTTCATCGGCCCGTTCGTCGCCGTCGTCGCTATCGGACTGCTTGGCACTGTCGGCGGCTACTGGGTGCATCTGGGCTCCTCGCTGCTCGCCGGCATCGCACTCCTTGTTGCACCCGACCTTGCCGCCGATCGCCGCCGGACGTCGACCACCGTCGCGCCGGTCAGCGTGTGGACGATGGTGAGACGGTACCGAAAGGTTCTCGGCACGCTTGGTGTTTGTGTGCTGCTCGTCGCCGGGATCAGGGCGTCCCGCCAGGTTGCGCTGCCGCTGTGGAGCAGTCACATCGGCCTGGATGGTCAAAGCACGTCGCTGATCTTCGGCATAGCCGGCGCGGTCGACATGCTGCTGTTTTATCCGGCCGGAAAGGTGATGGACCGGTTCGGCAGGGTCTGGATAGCTGTGCCGTCCGTCGTCGTGCTCGCGCTGGCATTGCTCATGATGCCGCTGACCCAATCGTTTGGTTCCCTGCTTGTGGTGGCTCTTGTGCTGGGCGCCGGAAATGGAATCGGCTCAGGCATCATCATGACGCTCGGCGCAGACGTCTCGCCGCGCACGCACCGGGCGTCTTTCCTCGGCTCGTGGCGGCTGCTCTCAGATAGCGGAAATGCGGTCGGCCCGCTGCTGCTGTCAACTGTGGCCGCGACGGCGGGCCTCGGCGCGGGCATTCTGGCGATAGGCGGACTTGGGCTGGCGGCGGCTGTGCTGCTCGGCAGGTGGGTGCCGAAGTATGGCGTCGGGCCTGAACCGTGATTCGTCGTCCGCGCCGAAGCTAAATACTGCTGCCGGCCGCAGCGGGTAGCTGTCGCGGAACGAACAGAAGGGCCAGTACGGCCAGGACCGCCACCAGGGCGAATACGTAGAACCCCCACGGGTAGGCAATCCCCGCGCTCACCAGCACGCCGGTGATGGCCGGCCCGGCAATTGCCCCGATCCGGCCAATGCCGGCCGCCATCCCGAGAGCCCTGCCGCGAACCTGTGGCGGGTAGAGCTGGGTGACGAAGGCATAGACCAGCACCTGGGAGCTGAACACGAAGAGTCCGGTGACCAACACGGCGGCATACAGCAGGAGTGTGTTATCGATACGCACACTCAGTAGGGCTAGGAAGACGGCCGACGCGCCGAACCAGACCAGCGTGCTCGGCTTGGTGCCATGCCGGTCCGCTACTCGCCCGCCGATAAGCAGACCGATGACCGCGCCGACGTTGAGCACCAGCAGCTGCGCGAGCGACTGACCAAGGTCATAACCGGCCAAGGCCATCAGCTGGGGCAGCCAGGTATTGAGGCCGTAGACCAGCAACAGGCCCATGAACGAGGTGACCGAGATCGCGATACTGAGGGTAAGGAACGGCCGACGCGCAAGCGATGTCGCGCGCCCGGCGGCCGCGCGCGCTTCCGAGCTGGCCGCGCCTGAACTGGCTGCGGCCGAAGTGGCAGTGACTGAGTTGGCTGCGGCCGAAGTGGCAGTGACTGAGTTGGCTGAGCCGGCCGTGACCGCGCGGAAAGCAGGGGTTTCTGGCAACTTGAACCACATGACCGCGAGCACGATAAGCCCAGCCACCCCGCCGATGACGAAGAGCAGCTGCCAGTGCGGCACCAGGATGATGGCGAGCAATGAGGTGAGGACCGCGCCAACGTGGTAACCGGTCATCATGCGCGTCGTAGCCCGGCTTCGCCGGCCGGGGGAGGCGTACTCGCTGATCATAGTGAGTGCCGTTGGCAGGCAGGCGCCCAGACCGAGGCCGGCAATGAAGCGGAAGGTACCGAAGACGTACGAATTGGGGGACACGGCGATCAGCAGGGTGAAAACCGAGAAGAGCCCGACGCTGGCCAACAGGGCGCTGCGCCGTCCCAGCGAGTCGATCACCGGACCGACCGACACCGCGCCGATTCCGACGCCGACAAGGCCGACCGTGGAGATGAATGTGGCCGCCTCCGGTGTGAAGCCAGGCAGGCCGCCGTCGAGCAGTGTCGGGATTACCGCACCCAGGGTCACGAGGTCGAAGCCGTCCAAAGCGACCGCGATCCAGCACAGCAGCACCGGCCAGTTGACCTTGCTGCTTGCGTGTTGTGTTGCCACTTGCTCACCTTCGTCAAGAGTGTTGGAACGTGCTTCGGCCGCAGGGCGACCCGATTGGAACATGCGCGCGGATTAGCGTATCGTTGACAAGCGGTTATGTGTCGCTTTGGCACGAAGACTCCAGGCAGGTTTTGCGCTGGTGTTTTTGCTGTGCGGCGTCACGCCTCACCATAGACGAAACCCCCAGGCAGCGAAGACTTTTCGTCGCATATGACGAAGAGCCGATCAGTGCCGCGGGGTCTTGTTGCGTGTTCGGTGTCTGTTCACCGGACATGGTGGAAAACGACGATATCCCGCGTGTTATTCGTGGGGGATAAGAGGTTAGCGAACGATATGGCCAAAAAAGAAGGGGTCATTGAGATCGAAGGCAGTGTTGTCGAAGCCTTGCCCAACGCGATGTTCCGCGTTGAGCTCAGCAACGGCCACAAGGTTCTCGCTCACATTTCAGGCAAAATGCGTCAGCACTACATCCGGATTCTTCCCGAAGACCGCGTGGTCGTTGAGTTGAGCCCGTACGACCTCACCCGCGGCCGTATCGTATACCGCTACAAGTAAAGAGATCTCTAACTGTTCCTTGTCAGTCGAGCAGTGAGTCTTGATTGAGGAGAAGAAGGACAAACGATGAAGGTTAAGCCCAGCGTTAAGAAGATCTGCGAGAAGTGCAAAGTGATTCGGCGTAACAGCCGGGTCATGGTGATTTGCGAAAACGTTCGCCACAAGCAGCGTCAGGGTTAATAAACCCAGCACATCCCGCATCGCACTTGCAACAGCAGATGTGAGCACCACACCCACAGCAGCGCTCGACCCCTGACGGGCAATCGTCAGGACGACACCCTCGGTCGGAGGCCGGGGACCTCTCCATATGGATGAGGACAAGCGCTGCTCAAGTACCTCCGAACAACAAATGGAGAACCAGCAATGGCACGTCTTGCCGGTGTCGACCTCCCGCGTGACAAGCGCGTAGAGGTCGCCCTGACATACATCTATGGTGTGGGCCGCACTCGTGCGAGCCAGACCCTGACAGATACCGGAATCAGCCCGGACACTCGCGTTAAGGATCTTTCCGACGCCGAGCTCGTCCAGCTCCGTGACTTTATCGAAGGAACATTCAAGGTCGAGGGTGACCTCCGCCGCGAAGTTGCAGCAGACATCCGCCGCAAGGTCGAGATTGGCTGCTACGAAGGTCTGCGTCACCGCCGCGGACTTCCGGTGCGCGGACAGCGCACCAAGACGAACGCCCGTACCCGCAAGGGCCCGAAGCGTACCGTGGCCGGTAAGAAGAAGACTAAGTAACAGCCATCCATTGGTCATTCGTAACTGAACTGGTGACCAAAATCGATCAGGAGTAGTCGAAGGTTATGCCTCCAAAGACTCGCGCTGCGGGCGCTCGTAAGCCCCGCCGCAAGGAACGAAAGAATGTAGTTGCCGGTCAGGCACACATCAAGAGCACGTTCAACAACACCATCGTTTCGATCACCGATCCGACCGGCGCCGTCATCTCGTGGGCGTCCTCGGGTGAAGTTGGGTTCAAGGGATCACGTAAGTCCACCCCGTTCGCCGCACAGATGGCTGCCGAATCGGCAGCCCGACGCGCGCAGGAACACGGCATGAAAAAGGTCGATGTCTTCGTCAAGGGACCGGGTTCCGGACGCGAGACCGCAATCCGATCACTGCAGGCCACTGGCCTCGAGGTTGGATCGATCCAGGACGTCACCCCGACACCGCACAACGGCTGCCGGCCACCCAAGCGCCGTCGCGTCTAAGGACCGTTCGCCGCAGTTCGAAGCCTGGACAGGTAGACCGACGCCTGTCCAGGTCAATCAAGCAAGTGAAGATCGCCGGCATGCCCGGCGTTCATCAAGTGCATGCGAAGCGTCATATGGCGGATGCTCGCTGAAAGGAAGCCCACGTGCTGATTGCACAGCGTCCCACACTCACCGAAGAGGTCGTCTCCACCAACCGCTCCCGGTTCGTCATCGAACCGCTGGAGCCAGGATTTGGCTACACACTCGGAAACTCACTGCGCCGCACCTTGCTGTCTTCGATTCCGGGTGCTGCTGTAACCAGCATCCGCGTTGATGGCGTGCTGCACGAGTTCACCACTGTGCCCGGCGTTAAAGAAGATGTCACCGAGTTCATTCTGAACCTGAAGTCGCTCGTCGTCTCCTCGGAGCACGATGAACCGGTCGTCGCTTACCTGCGCAAGCAGGGCCCCGGCGTTGTCACGGCAGCGGATATCACCGCTCCGGCCGGCGTCGAGATTTTTAACACCGACCTGCACATCGCCACCCTGAATTCCAAGGGCAAGCTGGAACTTGAACTGACGATCGAGCGTGGCCGCGGCTACGTCTCAGCCGTTCAGAACAAGAACCTCGATGCGGAAATCGGCCGGATCCCGGTCGACTCCATCTACTCGCCGGTTCTCAAGGTCACTTACAAGGTGGAAGCTACTCGTGTCGAGCAGCGCACCGACTTCGATCGACTGGTACTGGACGTCGAGACCAAGCCGGCTATCGCCCCGCGCGACGCCGTTGCATCGGCAGGTAAAACACTCACCGAGCTGTTCGGCCTGGCCCGTGAACTCAACGTTGAGGCTGAAGGAATCGACATCGGCCCATCGCCGATCGATGCGGCACTCGCCGCTGACATGGCGCTTCAGATCGAGGATCTCGATCTGACGGTTCGTTCCTACAATTGCCTGAAGCGCGAAGGAATCCACACGGTTGGTGAACTCGTTGCCCGCAGTGAGGCTGACCTGATGGACATCCGCAACTTCGGTGCGAAGTCCATCGACGAGGTGAAGGCGAAGCTTGCTGAGCTCGGTCTGCAGCTCAAGGACAGCCCTCCCGGATTCGACCCTGCTGCTGCCGCTGCTGCTGCCGGCGACGACGAAGACGACGACCTCGCCTTCGCCGAAGACGAGCAGCTTTAAAAAACTCAAGGAGAAACAACAATGCCCACGCCTAGCAAGGGTCCGCGCCTTGGCAGCGGCCCAGCGCACGAGCGTCTGATGCTAGCCACCATGGCTTCTCAGCTCTTCGAGCACAAGTCCATCACCACCACGGTGACCAAGGCCAAGCGTCTTCGCCCGGTGGCCGAGCGCCTCATCACTTTCGCCAAGCGCGGAGACCTGGCGGCGCGCCGCCGGGTACTCGCACAGATCAGTGATGCGGGAATCGTGCACGAGCTCTTCACCGAGATTGCTCCGGCTGTTGCCGAGCGTCAGGGTGGCTACACGCGCATCACCAAGATCGGCCCGCGTAACGGAGACAACGCCCCGATGGCAGTTATCGAGCTTGTGCTCGAGCCGCTTTCGGCCGCGAAGTCGACTGTCCGTGAAGCTGAGTCGGCGACGAAGCGTTCGGCCAAGGATAAGGCCGCTTCAAAGGATCAGAACGCTGCGGATTCTGCGGAGCCGCTCGAAGATGGTTCAGCCCCTGAAGGCTTCACCATCAAGGGAAACAAAGACTCGATGAAGTACCACACACCCGAGTCTCGCTGGTTCAACAACACAAATGCAGAAGTTTGGTTTCGGACCGAGGAAGCTGCCGCGGCAGCCGGTTTCGTTGACGCGACGGGTGAATCGGATGACGCCGAGGAAGCCGGCGCCGAGGCTGCCGACGATGTCTCGGGAACGGCCGATGTCGCATCCGACGAGTCCCAGGCAGCCGCCGAGGACACCAACGGCGACACGGCCGACGCCAAGGCTGAGGACGACAAGAAGTAAGGCCTTCTGGACTTAAGGGGCGTCAGTACCGGGCAACCGGTGCTGGTGCCCCTTTGTTTTGCGTCCGGGTGATTCCGGTGGCCAGCGACGGGCGGGCATCCTCGGCTCAGGGCACCGCGTAAGCGAAACGGGCCAGTATGTCGCTGAAAGCCGGCCTAGAAGGGCCCTGCTCGGCGAGGAACCGGACCGTTCGGCTAGGCCGGTGGGCGGCGCACATCAATGCCTATGTAGCTGACTCTAGACTCGGCCTGCGCGGGGAGCCTCCCGACGCCGGACATGGCCTGTTTCACATGTGTTGTACGAAGCTCTAAGTTGAGCGGGGCTAAGTTGTGGGTGAGAACAATACTGGGACTGCGGTCGCTGCCTAGGCTGGGACTAGATCGTCGACATCAGTCAAGGGAGCCTATCAATGGACGCCAGCACACAACTCACACACGCTGATCCGCGAGAGCTGGGAGACGATGCTGTCGCGCTGGTCCGGAAGTGGCTGCAGGCCCAGGCCAGCGACGAGGTTCCGCTCAACGCCGCCGCCAAGCGGTTGTCGATGGTCCTGGAGGATTCCAATGGCCTCGACTTCACCGTCGGCTTCGTCGATCGGGTGATCCGGACCGAAGATGTGCACGCCGCCGCGGCTGCTTTGCATGAGCTCGGCGAGATCGTCCCCGCGACACTGCCCGCGCTCGATAAAGCCCAGATCAGGATGGGTGCGGCACTGGCGCCGCGGCTGCCTCATCTGGTGATCCCGGTTGCCAGGCGGCGCCTTCGAGCAATGGTCGGCCACATGGTCGTGGATGCACGCGACAAACAACTCGGCGCCGCTATCGCAAAGCTGCGGGCGGATGGCACCCGGCTGAACATCAACCTGCTTGGCGAGGCCGTGCTGGGCGATGCCGAGGCCGACCACCACCTGGCCGAAACCGCCCGGCTGCTCGACCGGCCGGACGTCGACTACGTCTCCATCAAGGCATCATCGGTCGCCGCGCAGCTGTCACTGTGGGATTTCAACGCCACGGCCGACCGGCTGATCGAGCGGCTCAGCCCGCTGTACCGCAGCGCGGCCGCGGCGCCGGCCGGCACCAAGTTCATCAACCTGGACATGGAGGAGTACCGCGACCTCGACCTGACCATCGAGGTCTTCACCCGGCTGCTCGACCAGCCGGAGCTTCAGCAGCTCGAGGCAGGCATCGTGCTGCAGGCATACCTCCCCGACGCGCTGTCAGCCATCCAACGGCTGACAGCCTGGGCTGATCGCCGGGTTTCCGCCGATGGATCCGGCATCAAGGTGCGACTGGTCAAGGGCGCCAACCTCGCGATGGAGAAGGTCGACGCGCAGATACATGGCTGGCCGCTCACGGTGTGCTGCAGCAAGCAGGAGACCGATACCAACTACAAGCGTGTGCTGAATTGGATTCTGCGTCCCGAGCACACCAGGGCAGTGCGGATGGGCGTCGCCGGTCACAACCTTTTCGATATCGCTTTCGCCCATCTGCTGGCGGACCGCCGCGGTGTCAGCGACCGGGTCGAATTCGAGATGCTGCAGGGAATGGCGACCGGTCAGGCCGCTGCTGTGCGCAAGGATGTCGGCGACATGCTGCTGTACGTTCCGGCCGTGCATCCCCGTGAGTTCGATGTCGCCATCTCGTATCTTGTCCGCCGACTGGAGGAAAACTCGGCGACCGAGAACTTCATGTCCGGCATCTTCGAGCTGCGCGATGGAAACAACATTTTCGATCGGGAGGCGGCACGCTTCCTGTCCTCGCTCAAGGAACTCGACGACGGGGTCCCCTCGCCGAATCGCACCCAGAATCGCCTTGCGGAGCAAAACGAGGGCTCGCTCGAGGCCGGGTTCGTCAATGAGCCTGACACCGATCCTGCCCTGGTTGCCAACCGTGAATGGGCCTACGGTGTGATCGATCAGGTTGCTGACTCTGGCTTCCTCGCGTCGCTGCCGACACCGGCTCCGCTTGGCAGCGATGAAGTGGATACGGTCATCGCCAGAGGCAGGAAGGCTGCTGAGGGCTGGGCTGCTCGGCCGGCTCGGGAACGCGCGGAACTGCTGTACCGGGTTGCCGACGCGTTGGCCGACCGGCGCGGCGAGCTGATAGCCGTGATGGCGGCCGAGGCCGGCAAGACGATCGCCCAAGCCGATCCCGAGGTATCCGAGGCTATCGACTTCGCCCGCTATTACGCGCAACGGGCACTCGAACTCGATTCCATCGAGGGAGCCAGCTTCCATCCGGTCCGGATGACCCTGGTCACCCCGCCGTGGAACTTCCCGATAGCCATCCCGGCCGGTTCGACGCTTGCCCCACTGGCGACAGGTTCCGCCGTGATCCACAAGCCGGCGCCGCAGACCGTGCGGTGCTCCACGGCGCTGATCGAGGTGATGTGGCAGGCTGGTATCCCGCGCGATGTGCTTCAGCTGGTTGAACCCGTCGAAGGCGAGATCGGTCAAAAGCTGGTGTCTCACGAGGGCGTCGATCAGCTGATACTGACCGGTGCGTTCGAGACTGCCTCGCTGTTCCACGGCTGGCGACCGGAACTCGAACTGCACGCAGAGACCAGCGGGAAGAACGCCTTACTGGTCACGCCGAGTGCTGACCGCGATCTGGCCGTCGCCGACCTGGTCAACAGCGCCTTTGGCCACGCGGGGCAGAAGTGCTCGGCCGCCTCCCTGGCGATCTGTGTTGGCAGTGTCTACGACTCGGAGCGTTTCCGTCGGCAACTGGTCGACGCGGCCAGCACCATGGTCGTGGGCTGGCCGACCGACCCGGCGTCAGTCATCGGGCCGGTTATCGAACCGCCAACCGGGAAACTGCGCAGGGCACTGACAACACTGGATCCGGGCGAGAGCTGGCTGCTTGAGCCGCGTCAGCTGGATGAGACCGGCCGGCTCTGGTCGCCGGGAATCAAGGACGGCGTCGCACCGGGCTCCTTCTTCCACCTCAATGAGTGCTTCGGCCCGGTTCTCGGGTTGATGCGTGCCAAGGACCTCGACCAGGGGCTGGCACTGCAGAATGCGCCGGACTACGGGTTGACCGCGGGCATCCACTCCCTGGACGCGGCGGAGGTGACGCAGTGGATCGACGAGATGCAGGCAGGGAACCTGTACGTGAACCGTTCTATCACCGGCGCCATCGTGCGACGTCAGTCATTTGGCGGCTGGAAGCGCTCGGCCATCGGCGTCGGCGCAAAGGCCGGCGGACCGAACTATCTGACCCAGTTGGGGCAATGGTCACCGGCGGAAGTTCCGGGGCAGCAGCAACTGCCGACCGGGCCTCGCGTCGCCTCGGCGATCGCCACGCTCTCGCCGGTTGTCTCGGATCCCGACCGGCTGGAAGCCGCGGCACGGAGCGATGAGTACTGGTGGGCCGAGGAGTTCGGCCAGGCTCGGGACGCATCGCAGGTTGGCGCGGAGGCAAATATCTTCCGATACCGGCCGTCATCCCTCACCGTCCGCGTTGCCGACGACGCGTCAATAGACGAGGTGGCTCGAGTCGTGATCGCCGGTATTCGCTCGGGCGGCAGGATTTCATTGAATTCCGCCATCGCCCTGCCCGAGGCACTGACAAGACTGGTCGCAGAGACGACGTACTACACGGACGATGAATTCCGGACCACGCTCGCCAAAGGACGGCTCAGCGGCCGGGTTCGGATCGTCGGCTCAGCTGCGGGCCTCGCCGAGGCGACTGCCGAACACCCGGATATCGCGCTGATCGATCACCCTGTGCTGCCGACCGGCCGAATCGAATTGCAGTATCTCCTCCGCGAACAGGCGGTGTCGATCACCACCCACAGGTTTGGAAACCCGGCGCCGGCGTTGGCGGCGGTTCTTCCGGCCACCGCGAGCTAGTCGGGCGGTCGGGCTGGGCTCGCTAGTCAGGCGGCGTGCGCCGGCGGCGCTGGGTGGGGGCTGCGGACAAGGCTGGCGGTGAGATCGGGCGTACGCAAGCGGTGAGACTGGGCGTGCGTCAGGCTCGAGGTGGGCGGGCGGGCACCAGGCGCTGGCGTGAAGGGACAAATGCTGAGGCTGACAAATGCTGAGGCTAGGGTGCGAAAGCAGCCGGAATCGGCTCAGATTGTGAGAAACCGAGGGTTACCGGCCAGTCAGCGTCCGCAAACGTCGGTGCTGGCATTGCAGTCCGGTCGGCTCAGCTCAGTTCGATCGAGGCAAACGGATCGCTCGTCGGCTGCTTCGATCCGCCCGGCGGCTCTTCCGTCAGGGCGAATTGGCTGGCACCGGCGATGCCGTCGATTACGGCCACCTTGTCCGAACCGTCCCGGTTACGGCCAGCATCTATAACGCCAGCGGAGACCGGAACGCCATCGCGGATAAGCCACATCTGATAGACCCGGTTGCTCGGCGGATCGGTGAATCCGTCCATGATAACCACTGCGGCGTCTTCGGACACCGACGTTGCGACCGTGGTCGAACGGCCGTCTTCCAGGGTGACCGAATGGGTGTCAAGATCGTCAGCCTGCAATATCGAGGCGGCAACTTGAGTGCCGTCGGCGAGTGGCCGGGTGAGGTAGCCCGCGCCGAATGCGGCGGCAACGATAACCACCGCTGCGGCAAGTCCGAGCCAGACCCGGTTCGGACGTCGCTGCGCAGCCCTCGAGCGAGGATCGAAGTCGACGGCGGTCACGTTGTCGTTCTCTGTAATATTCGGCGAGGGGTTCGTTGTCTGAGTGGTGTCCGGCGACGGGTCCGATGTCGGCCGCGAACGGTTGCCGGCTTGCGGGGGCAGCGCAGCCAGGATGTCGGCCTTCAGCCCGGCCGGCGGATCGATGGCGTTGCTCATGGCCAGCGCCGCAAGTGTTTCCCGGGCCTGACGGGCGCGTTCCTCGAAGGCGCGTCGGGTAGCCTCATCCGCTTGGCTCAGTCGGGCCGCCAGGTCGTCGCGTTCGGTATCGTCCAGGGCGTCCATGGCATACACCTCGGCGAGGTCGAGCAGTTCGTCGCTGCTTCGGTCCATGATTAGCTTCCCCCCAGACATTCGCGTAGCCGGATCAGGCCATCCCTGATCCTGGATTTAACCGTCGGTAGTGCGGCGCCGAGCCTCTCGGCGACCTGCCGGTAGGTCAGCCCCGAGTAGTAAGCCAACTTAACCGATTCCTGCTGTGTATCCGTCAACGTCCCCAGGCAGTTCTGCACCGACTGTGCCTCGTCCCGTGACGTTACGGTGTCGAGGACCTCGTCGTGCTCTACTGTCTGATTTCGGTTGGAAAAACGTTGTTCACGATCGACAGACCGTTGTTGCGAACGGACGCCATCGACGGCCCGGCGATGCGCGATCGTCATCAGCCAGGCCAACGGCGTCCCCGCCGTCGGATTGAAGTGCGGAGCCTGCTGCCACACCTGTAGGAAAACCTCCTGGGTGACGTCCTGGCACAGGGCGCGATCCCGGAGAATTCGAACCGTCAGGCCGTAAACCCTTGCCGAGGTTTGATCGTAGAACTCCTCGAAAGCGGCCCGATCTCCATGCGCGATGAGTAGCAGAAGATCCCGTAGGCTCTGTTGTTCCGCATGAACAGGTGCCGACGAGGTCGGGGCATCCCCGTTCCCTGCGCGGTGCTTCTCGCGTCGTAGTGAATCATCCATCCTTCCTGTCAGCCTAGCCGGTCGCGGAGCGCGTTTGTAGCAAGCCGGCTCAAAGAGGATGTGCCAGGGCCGCTCCAAGCTGTTCCGTGCGCTGCGAATGCTCACAGCCTGTATTCGGCGCCGATCCAGGCTCGGATGGGTGAGATATGAACCCATCCGGCAACCGGGTCCGCGACGAATAACGTGCATGAACACCAACGATGAGCCGACGCCACCTGCCCCCGGTCAAACCCGTGGTGCGAAGCTGCGCCGCCTTGGGCTCAAAGCACTGGCCGGGGTGCTGTCCGCCGGCCTCGCCCTCGGCATCGCCGAACTGATCACGGTCCTCACCGGCGCGCGGACCTCACCCGTGCTGGCGATCGGATCCGTTGTGGTGGACTCAGCGCCCAAGGGCGTCAAGGACTTCGCCATCGCGACCTTCGGGATTTACGACAAGATCGCGCTGCTCGTCGGTATGGGGCTGGCGATAGCGGCACTTTCCGCGATCGCCGGCGTTCTGGAAAGACGCTCCCGGCCATACGGCTCCGCAATCTTCGTGGTGTTTGGCGCGCTCGGGGTGATTGCTGCGGTCACCAGGGTCGGCGCCGGGGTATCCGCCGCCCTGCCCACCGTGATCGGAGTGGCCATCGGCATCGTCGCACTTCGGCTGCTGACCGGTGCGCTGCGCCCGGCCGAGGAGACCAGCAACGGACCTGGTGGCACAGCTGAGTCGCTGCCGGTTAACCCACGATCCGTGCGCAGACGTGGCTTCGTGCAGCTATCGGTGGGAACGGCACTGATAGCCGTTGTATCGGCGACCATCGGCAGGCTCGTCACCGCGACTGTGCGTGGAGCGCAGGCCAGCCGTGAAGCGATCCGGCTGCCTCGACCGGGCAGGAGAGCGACTATCCCCGACGGAGCGCAACTCGAGGTGGATGGCGTCTCCGACTACGTCACCGGCAACGCGGACTTCTACCGGATCGACACGGCGCTTCAGGTGCCGCAGATCTCGACGGACGATTGGTCGCTTCGAATCCACGGAATGGTGGACAAGGAAGTTGAGCTGTCTTTCGATCAGTTGCTGAAGAAGCCGCTAATCGAGCGAGTGATCACCCTGAGCTGCGTTTCCAACGAAGTCGGCGGAACCCTTGCCGGAAACGCCGTCTGGCTCGGCTACCCGATCCGATTGCTCCTGGAGGAGGCGGGCGTGAGCCGGGATGCGGACATGGTGCTGTCTTCAAGCCAGGACGGATACACGGCAGGCACGCCGCTGGAGGCGCTGACCGACCCAGGCAGGGACTCCATCCTCGCCGTGGCAATGAATGGCGAACCTCTGCCGCTGGAACACGGATTCCCGGTGCGAATGGTAGTACCCGGCCTATACGGCTACGTGTCTGCGACCAAGTGGGTCGTCGACCTCGAGGTGACCCGGTTCGATCAGAAGCAGGCGTACTGGACTCCGCGCGGCTATGCCGAGCGGGCGCCGATCAAGCTGGCGTCGCGAATCGACGTGCCCAAATCGTTCGCCAAGATCGGACCGGGAAAGATCGCCGTCGCGGGGGTCGCCTGGGCGCAGCACACCGGAATCAGCAAGGTCGAAGTCCGGATTGACGAAGGCAGCTGGCAGGAAGCCACGCTCGCGGAGGTTCCGGGCCCGGACACCTGGCGACAATGGCGCTACGAGTGGACCGCTAGGGACAAGGGCAATCACTACATCTACGTCCGGGCAACGGATGCCGACGGAAACCTGCAGACCGACAAGCGTGCCGACCCGCTTCCCGACGGCGCCACCGGCCTGCACAACCGAATGGTGCGGGTGGAATGAAAAAGATTTCCGGCGTCGAACCATCCGGCACCTGGCTTGCGGCGAATACCCCATAGTTCATGAGCAGGGCCGCAAGATCTGCCACTGACGTTGAACAGCTCAATCAAAGAAATGGCACATAAGCGAAAGGCACTGACATGCTACGGAAAAACACGAAGTACAGCGCACTGCTCGCAGTAACGGGCGCAGCAGTGCTGATGCTGAGCGCCTGCTCGGGCGGTGGTGGCTCTTCTTCTGAGACCTCATCGGCCGCACCGGAGGCGGCGCCGACTACGGAAGCAATGGCAGAAGGTCCCGTCGGGCCGGGCTGTGCGGCTTACGCCGAGGCAAACGCAGACGGTCCCGGCTCCGTCCAGGGAATGTCTGAGGCCAAGGTGGCCGAGGCAGCAGGTGCCAATCCGTTGCTGAAGACCCTGACCCAGGCGGTCTCCGGGGAACTCAACCCCGATGTCAACCTGGTCAGCACGCTGGACGGTGGAGAGTTCACAGTCTTCGCCCCGGTCGATGACGCCTTCGGGAAGATCGATGACAAGACAATCGAAACTCTGAAGACTGATGCCGACCTGCTCAGCAAGATCCTGACCTACCACGTGATTGAGGGCCAGATCGCACCGGATGCAATCGTCGGAACGCACAAGACGGTCCAGGGCGGCGAGGTCGAGGTTTCAGGTTCGCCAGAGGAGCTGATGGTCAACGGTGAGAGCGCAGTCATTTGCGGCGGTGTGAAGACCGCGAACGCAACGGTTTACATGATCGACACCGTTCTGATGCCTGAGTAATCGACGATCGGAAACTACCCGCAGTGGGCGGCGGTGGAAATCTCCCGCCGCCCACCGCTCCAATCCCAACCCATCAGGGTTCAAAGAAAGGCAAGGCAATGTCCAAATCACCGAATCGCTTGCTCGCCACTGTTTTCGGAGTTGTCTATCTCCTGGTGGGGATCCTCGGCTTTTTCGTAACATCCGGCGTCAGCTTCTTTGGCACCGAAGGCTCCACCCTCATCGTTTTTGAGGTCAACCCGTTGCACAACATCATCCACCTGGCTATCGGTGCAGCCCTGCTGCTGGCCGGGCTGCGCTCGGTGAAATCCTCGCGTTCGGTGAACACTCTGGTCGGAGCCGTGTACCTGCTGGTCGGTGTCCTCGGCCTGTTCCTGCTGAACTCGGGTGCCAACATCCTGGCACTGAACGGTGCGGACAACGTATTGCACCTGGCCTCTGCCGTGCTTCTGCTCGTGGTCGGGCTGTCGCAGGACAAGGCTGCCGAGAACAGGGCAGTTCGGGCATGATCCGGTCCCTGGGTAACGCCGGGGCGCCGATTGTCGCGGGTTCCAGCGCTCAGCGCGGAACCCGCGAGCAATCGATCACAGAGGCGGCTCCCGCCCCACAGACGACTATCGCTGATGCGATTCGGCTGTGGGGCGCGACTGCGTCGTTGGGGGCGGGACTGATTCACCTGTCGGTCGTGGTCGCCAACTACCGTTGGTGGCCACCTGTCGGGGTCGGCATCCTGCTGCTGGCAGTGGCCCAGCTGGCCTGGAGCGTAGGCATGCTCCGGTCGAAGCGCGTTGTGATGCCGCGAACTGCGGGCACGGTGACGATCCTGTCGCTGGCGGCCTGGCTGGCATTGCATCTGCAGGCTATGCCGTTCGGCCCTGCTGCCTTGAGGATCCCAACCGCCGCTGATGCGGCAGCCCTTGCCCTCCAGCTGGGAATCCTGATCAGTATCGTCGCGCTGTTCAGGTCACAGCAGGCGAATGCCCGGCCGTTCTTCGCAGTACCACTGCCTGCCGCGGCGCTGCTCGGCACTCTCTTCTTCGGCTGCGTTCTGGTCGCCGCGCTGACTACAACCGGCCTCGCGGCAACCGATGCGGGTGCCAGCGCCCAGCCGCACGGTGCGCACCTGCACTGACGACTGCGCTTGCACCGACGGCGCGCTTGCGCTGCTTGCGCGGACGGCAAGCTGCCAGGCACTTGCGCTGATGGCGCGTGCTTGCGCTGGGAAGCATCCGCCCTAGCGGAAGATGACGGTCCGCTGTCCGTCGAGAATTATCCGGCCTTGCGCGTGCCACTTCACCGCGCGTGCCAGGGTGCGGGCCTCTATTTCCTGGCCGAGCGCGACGAAATCGCTGATCCGCTGGTTGTGGTCCACGCGTGCCACGTCCTGTTCGATGATCGGGCCCTCGTCCAGATCTGTCGTGACGAAATGCGCCGTCGCACCAATCAGTTTGACTCCTCGCTTATGTGCCTGGTGGTAGGGGCGGGCACCCTTGAAGCTCGGCAGGAACGAATGGTGAATGTTGATTACTTTCCCGCGCAGCCGGTCGCACAGCTCTGCGGACAGAATCTGCATGTACCGGGCGAGGACCACAAGCTCGACATCCAGAGAATCGACCAGCTCCGAGATCGTCGCCTCCGACTGTTCCTTGGACTCCGCCGTCACCGGAACATGGTGGAACGGCACGCCGTAGAACTCGGCGAGCCCGGCGAGGTCGGTATGGTTTCCGACGACGCCGACCACCTCGATCGGCAGCTGTCCGGAACGTTGGCGGAACAATAGATCGTTGAGGCAGTGGCCGGCCTTTGAGACCATCACCAGGGTGCGAACCGGCCGGCCGACCCGGTCGAGGCCGACCTCCAGCGAAAGCTCATCCGCGACCGGGCGCAGTGCGTTCGCTATCTCCTGTTCAGTGGCCGCCGACACGAACTGCAGCCGGAGGAAAAAGTGCTCGGAGTCTGGGTTGCCGAACTGCTGCGATTCGGTGATGTTCGCACCGAGTTGAACCAGGATGCCGGTGACGGCGTGCACGATTCCCGGCCGGTCAGGACAGGAGATGGTTAGTACCCATTCGGTATTCGTGGGGGTTGCGTCGTCGGGCATGGGGAAAGCCTAGTATGACGAATATTTGCCGCCCACACCGCGGGACGGCATTATTGCTAAAGTTGGCGTTGTCGTGACTGGCGTTGGGGTGGGACACCACCGAGAAGCGACGTGGAAGGACATTGATCTTTGGCTGCGTGCAGCCAGCTGGCCGTTCGCCTGGGCCGGACGATCTTGCTCACATTGGAACCATTATGTGGTCAAGACGACCACCCTACGAATAAGGAGACGCCCGCGTGAGTGATGCCTCAACCGCAGAGATCATGAACGGATCGCTGCAGGACATTGATCCCGAGATTGCAGACGTTCTTGATCAGGAACTCGGTCGCCAACGCGACACCCTTGAAATGATTGCCTCGGAGAACTTCGTTCCGCGGGCTGTGCTGCAGGCTCAAGGTTCGGTGCTGACCAATAAGTACGCCGAAGGGTATCCGGGCCGTCGCTACTACGGTGGTTGCGAATACGTCGATGTCGCCGAGAACCTGGCGCGTGAGCGGGCGAAATCGTTGTTCGGCGCCGACTTCGCAAACGTCCAGCCGCATTCGGGCGCCCAGGCGAACGCCGCCGTCCTGCATGCTCTGGCGTCGGCGGGCGACCGGATCCTCGGCCTCGAGCTGGCGCACGGAGGCCACCTGACCCACGGCATGAAACTGAACTTCTCCGGCAAGCTCTACGATGTCGCCGGGTACGGCGTCGACCCACAGACCTTCCGCGTCGATATGGACATCGTTCGGGACGCGGCCAGGAAGCATCAGCCACAGGTGATCATCGCGGGCTGGTCCGCATACCCGCGGCACCTGGATTTCGCGGCATTCCGCGAGATCGCCGATGAGGTCGGCGCAAAGCTCTGGGTGGATATGGCGCATTTCGCCGGCCTGGTTGCCGCAGACCTGCACCCGACCCCGGTCCCGCACGCTGACGTTGTCTCTTCGACCGTGCACAAGACCATTGGTGGTCCGCGTTCCGGATTCATCCTGGCAAAGCAGGAATACGCCAAGAAGCTTAATTCCGCCGTTTTCCCCGGACAGCAGGGCGGCCCGCTGATGCATGCCGTTGCCGCGAAGGCCGTTGCGTTCAAGCTCGCCGCGGGGGAAGAGTTCAGGGATCGGCAGCGACGCACCATTGAGGGTGCGCAAATTCTGGCCGAGCGTCTGCTTGCCGACGATGTCGCCTCGGAAGGCGTCTCGGTACTGACCGGAGGCACCGACGTTCACCTGGTCCTCGTCGATCTGCGCAACTCGAAGCTCGACGGGCAGCAGGCCGAAGACCTGTTGCATAGCGCGGGAATCACCGTGAACCGCAACGCCGTCCCGTTCGACCCGCGGCCGCCAATGGTGACGTCCGGCCTGAGGATCGGCACGCCCGCGCTCGCCACCCGCGGATTCGGTGAGGCCGAGTTCCGTGAGGTCGCCGACATCATCGCCAGTGCGCTGAAGCCCGGCGCGGATATCGAACCGCTGAAGCTCCGGGTGAAGAAACTCACAACGGAGTTCCCGCTGTACCCCGGGCTGGAGCAGTAAACGAAGATGACAGCGAGAATTCTCGACGGCAAGACGACCGCGGGAGCGATCAAGGCGGAGTTGACCGAACGAGTTGCCGCGCTCAAAGACCGGGGAATCACCCCCGGTCTCGGTACTGTCCTGGTTGGCAATGACCCCGGCTCCACCTGGTACGTCAACGGCAAGCACAAGGACTGCGCCGAGGTCGGCATCCAGTCGATTCGCCGTGACCTGCCCGAGAGCGTCAGCCAGGAAGAGCTGGATGGTGTCATCGATGAGTTGAACGCCGATCCTGGCTGCACCGGCTATATCGTTCAACTTCCGCTACCGAAGCAGATTGACACCAATTCGGTCCTGGAGCGCGTTGATCCGGCGAAGGATGCCGACGGGCTGCATCCGATGAACCTGGGCCGGCTGATGCTCAATGTCAGTGAACCGATCAACACTCCGTTGCCGTGCACGCCGCGTGGGGTGATTGACCTGATGCTCCGTCACGATATCGACCTCAAGGGTAAGCATGTCGTCGTGATTGGACGCGGCGTCACGGTTGGGCGCTCGATCGGATCGTTGCTCACCCGCCGGGAGATCAACGCGACGGTCACGCTGACTCACACCGGAACCTCCGATCTGGCCAGCCACCTGCGAGCGGCGGATGTCGTCGTCGCAGCAGCGGGGTCGCCACGCCTGGTGACCGCGGACCAGCTGAAGCCGGGCGCGATTGTGCTCGATGTCGGGGTGAGCCGGGAAAACGACCCGGAGACAGGGAAACCGCGGATCGTTGGGGACGTCGCCGCAGACGTCGCAGAGGTGGCAAGCTGGATTTCGCCGAATCCCGGGGGAGTAGGTCCGATGACCCGGGCGCTGCTGCTGAGCAATGTGGTGGAAACCGCGGAACGAACGCTCGATTAGGACGATATTCCTGAAGCTATGTAAGGACAAGGAAATGGCGCGGCTCCGATTTTCCATCGGAGCCGCGCCATTTCTTTGTGCATCGAACGCGGCGGGAATTCCCGGCCGGTGAACCGTTAAAATTTCCCTAGCCGTGGTCGTTGCCGTTGAGCGGCATCTCGAAAAGGACCCGATCCTCGCCTGGGCCGGCATAATCGGCGACGATTTCGGCCCGGAAGCCGATTGCGGTATGGAATGCGATGGATGAGGAATTGCCGGCGCTCGTCATCGCCTCGATGCTGCGTGCGCCCTGCTGCTTGGCCTTGGCGATGAAGGATTCGTAGAGTTTGCGGCCGATTCCCATGCCGCGGTGATCCCGGCGAGCGGCGACCAGGTGGACATAGGCGACCCCGGACACCGGTACGACGCCCAGCAAATAGCCGACTGTTGTGCCGTCGCTGCGAGCCACCAGCCCGTCTGACCCGAATTGGCGGAACCATACCGGATGGTGCTGGTCGCGAAGGTCGCGTTCGTCCCAGAAATCGGTCTGGGCGTTGATCAGCCAGTCGCGAAGGTCGGTGGCGTCGATCTCGTCCAGCGGCACGATGGTCAGCGCAGTATCGCTGCTGCTGACATTCTGTTCGGTAAACGTCATGGTTCCTCCACAGTGAGTATGCAAAGCCGGCCTGCGTCGGATCTCGGCAATTACTGGTGTCAGAGCGAAGGACCGAACACGTCTTTGCTCTGCTTAAAAAATACGCTGAACGGGCACAGATAGTAAATGTGCCTTTCTTAAACCCAACTATTGCAGGCGAGCCTACCCGGTCAAGCGGCGGGTAGCGGAAGTGACTGTCAGTGCACCGTGGCAGGATTGAAGCCATGCTTCGACTAGCTTCTGTGAATGTAAACGGCCTCCGCGCGTCTTGGCGGAAAGGAATGCAGCCCTGGCTCGAAACCCGGCAGCCGGACGTGCTCGCGCTGCAGGAAGTTCGCGCCCCCGACGAGATCGTGCACGACCTGCTGAGTCCGAGCGGCCTTCATGTCGGCACCGCGCCTGCCGAGGCGAAGGGCCGTGCCGGGGTTGCGGTAGCCACGAAGGTGCGGCCACTTGCCACCAGGATCGGGATCGGGATCGACTACTTCCTCAACTCGGGGCGCTGGATCGAGACGGACATCGAAGTAGCGGGCTCCAAGAAGCTGACTGTGGTTTCCGCATACGTACACTCCGGCGAGGCAGGCACCCCGAAGCAGGATGACAAATACCTCTTTCTGGACCGGATGATCGAGCGGCTGCAGGAGCTTCGGAAGGAGTCCGACTACGCCGTTGTGGTCGGCGACCTCAACGTCGGGCACACAACGTTCGACATCAAGAACTGGAAGGGCAACGTCAAGAAGGCGGGTTTCCTGCCGGAGGAACGCGCATATTTCGATCGGTTTTTCGGCGAGCTCGGCTGGGTGGACGTCGCCCGGACCATCGCCGGCGAGGTCGATGGCCCCTACACCTGGTGGTCGAACCGCGGTCAGGCCTTTGACAATGACACCGGGTGGCGAATCGACTACCAGGTGGCGACCCCGGAACTCGCTGCGCTGGCGAGGAGCTGTGAGGTGGATCGTGCGCCGTCATATGACACGCGATGGAGCGACCACGCGCCGCTTGTCGTTGATTACGACCTGTTGTCGTGAGTGACGACGGCGGGCGGGAGCAGGCGGGGACGTCGGTGTGGCGTGCTGTGCTGGAAGAAGCCCGCCGGTACCCCTCGCCGCACAATTCCCAGCCGATCAAGGTCCGTCCGGTCGGGGGAGCGGCCTGGCCGGCCGAGACCACCGTGGCGTCCGACGGCGCTGGGAACGACAGCACAGTGGTGCCCGACGGCGCTGGGTACGACGCGGAGTTGTTTTATGATCTCGATCTTGGACTGCCGGCCGAATCGTTCGGAATTCCGTTCGGGCACGTTTGTGCCGGCACGTTTCTGGAGTCACTCAGGGTTGTCGCGGCGGCACGCGGATTCCTGCTGCAGGAATCGCTCGCCTACAGCGACATGGACTTCTCCGCTGAATGCCGCCTGCATTTTCTCGCCCACCTTCGTCTCGTCCCGCATGCAGCCACGGACGCCGACCGGATGGCGTTAGCCGTCTTTCTGAACCGGCGCACATCCCGGCGCAGTTACGACAGATCGCTGGCTGACCGGCAGGTCGTGGACGGCGCACGCGAGATCGCGCAGGCAGGCGGTTACGTCTTCCGCACCACCGAGAACCGCGGAATCGTCAGGCAGCTTGTGCATATCAATCAGGAAACCCTGTTCGACGACCTGCAGAATGACGCTGTGCATGCCGAAATCATGCGCTGGCTGCGCTTCTCCCGCGCGGAAGCGGCGCGGAAAGCCGACGGACTCAGCGCAGAGACGATGCTGGTCAATGGTCAGGTGTTGAACGCCGCGATGAAGAACCGGCAGCTCTGGACGGTACCCGGATTGGGCGTCGCGTTGCGGGCGGCCTATCTGAACACCATGCGGGGAGTCCGCCAGCTGGGTTGGCTGGAAGGCCCTTTCGCCTCGCCGGCCGATTACGTGCAGGCCGGGCGGACGTTCATGAAGATATGGCTTTTCCTGAGCGCCAACCAGGTGTCGTTACACCCATTCGGCACCGTAATCACCAACCCCCGCTCACATGCTCGGCTCGTCGAGACCCTGGGCATCTCGGAGACCGACGGCTCGATGGCCTGGATGCTGTTTCGGATGGGACATAGCAAGACTCCACCGGCCGCGCATCGCCGCCCGGTCGACCAGATGATCCTTGGGGAACCCGGATGAAGAAGCTGATTTTTGCCATAGTCCGCGCGCAGGACCTCGCCGTGCGACTGCTTGCCAGACGAGTCAGCACGCACAAGCTGTTACTGCTGCCTGGCATCGAGCCGCTGCGCTGGCGGCTTGGCCTGTGGCGTGCGTTGCGAACTTTCGAGGCGTCGGCCCGGCGGGTGCCTGCCTACCGCGAGTTCCTGACGTCGAAAGGGTTTCCGCACGAGCTGCCGGACAGCGGAAGCCTCACAAAGGCCTTTGCCACCATCCCGGAGATGGACAAGGACTCCTACATCCGGAAGTGGTCGATCACCCAGCGGTGTGTGGACGGGGAGCTTCCCCGTCGCGGCGTCGTGGTGGATGAATCGTCCGGCAGTTCCGGCAACCCGACCAGCTGGGTACGCGGACCAGACGAGCGAGTCGCGACCCGGGTGCTGCTCCAGGTTGGATTCGCGCAGACCTCGAATCGGTTGCCGAAGCAACCCTTCGTGCTGAATGCCTTTTCTCTTGGCGCCTGGGCTACCGGCATGAATGTGACGACCTCGCTGGCCGACGTCACCATGATCAAATCGATCGGACCGGACAAAGACAAGATCATCGCGACGATGCGCGAGTTCGGAACCGACTTCACCTACATCATCCTGAGCTACCCGCCATTCCTGAAGTCACTTTTCGACGATGAACGGCTCGATTGGTCGACGTACGACATCGTCGCCGCGTTCGGTGGTGAAGGCATCAGTGAAAACATGCGCGCCCACATCTCGCGCTACGCGCACAGCGTGTTCGGTTCCTATGGCGCCTCGGACCTGGAGATCAACTTCGCCTTGGAAACCGACTTCACTGTCGCACTGCGGCAGGAGATCGCGCGAAACCCGGAGCTGGCACGCCTGCTGACCCGGCAACACGAGTACGGGGTGCTACCGATGATCTTCCAGTTCAACCCGTACAACTATCTGATCGAGACCAACCAGGCCGGCGAGCTACTGGTCACGATCACCCGCAAGGAGAACCTGAATCCGAGAATCAGGTACAACATTCACGATCGTGGTCACGTCACCAGGCTCCGTGAGCTGTTGCCGATACTTCGTCGCAGCGGCCTAGGCGGAATCGTCGACAAGAAGCTGCTCGACTTCCCCCTGCTGTTCCACTACGGCCGCTCGGATCTTTCGGTGGACTTCAACGGGGCGGTCGTCGCTCCCGACACGGTGCGTGACGTCATCTTCGGTTCGCCGGAACTGATCGAGACGATAGAGAACCATCGGCTGATCAGCTACGAGGATGATGCCGGGGATCGGCAGCTGCACATCGCACTTCAGCTGAAGGAGACCGGCCCGGAGATCGACCAGGATCAGGTCCGGGAACTTGTTTTTTCCGAACTGCGGCGGCTCAACAGCGACTTCGATCATGCAATTGTCACCTCGCCGACGTCGGCGCTGCCATCTCTGGCATGTTATTCGTTCCGGAGCGGCCCCTTCGCGGAGGATGGCAGCAAGCTGAAGAACGAGTACGTCTGGCAGTTGGCGGCCGGGGACGACGGCCGTTGGGCGCTGAAGACGGAACACCGCGCCCGGCCCTAAGCTGCCTACTCGGCGGCCGCTGCGCTGCCTGCTTCCGGCCGCTAAGCCGCCTACCCGCCGGCCGCTGCGCTGCACCGCGCTCGGCCATACGAGGTCAGCTTCAGCCGCGCACCCGGTCAGCAGCAGCGCGGCCCCGGGTTCGCATCCTGGTCATCGGTGCGTGCTCGCCAGAACTCCCGCTCCGTCATCGGACCGTTTCCCGTGCCGACATCGCACCCATCCGCGCTGGGATGGGTGCGACGCCACGATGCCAGGTAGTTGCGGTAGGCGTTGTCGCCCATCAGCTCGCGAAAATACCAGCCGATGCCACGCGCTGCCCTGACCACCTGATTCATCGAGGAGCCCTACCCTTTCCCGGACTTCCCGGCGTCCAGCGCAGCCCATTCGGCAGCGACTTCTCGTTCGGCTTTGCTGGGGATGAGGCTATTCGGGGCAAACAGCCTCGACGGAGTCGCTTCTTCCTCCGTGGTCGGCAGGCTGCCGGCCCGGATGGAGCGCACCGACACGATCACGGCCATCAGCACCACTATGAGCACGAGCACCGCGAAGATGATCGACAGCGAACCCTGCACGAAGGTGTTCCGCACAACGGCTTCCATCGCCTGCGGCGTTGTGGTCGTCCCGAGGCTGGTTTCTCCCGCGGCCAGCGCATCGCGGTAGCGGAAGTGTTGTGCCCAGAATCCAAGCTTCGGGTCGGCAGAGAAGATCTTCTGGTACGAAGCAGTCATCGTCACCACGAGGTCCCAGGCCAGCGGAATGCCCGGAACCCAGGCGTAGCGCGCCATCCCCTTCTTGCACATGATGGCGAAGACAACGGCCAGCGCGATAGCCGCCAACAGCTGATTGGCGATTCCGAACAGCGGGAACAGGGTGTTGATGCCGCCGAGCGGATCGGTCACACCCATGATCAGGATTGAGCCCCAGGCGCCGACGACCAAAATGGTGCAGACCCAGGCGCCGATCCGCCACGAAGGATCGCGGAATCGCTTGGCGACGTTGCCGAGCATGTCCGACAGCATGAAGCGCGCCACCCTGGTTCCGGCATCGACCGTGGTCAGGATGAATAGCGCTTCGAACATGATGGCGAAGTGGTACCAGAATGATTTCAGCGCCGTCCCGCCGAGGAAGGTGTGCAGAATTTCAGCCATACCAACCGCCAGGGTCGGCGCGCCGCCGGTACGGGAGACAACCGACTCCTCGCCGACGTCGGTCGCGGTCTGCTGAATCTCAGCCGCCGAAATCTCGACCCCGGGCAGGCCGAGACCGTTGACGAATTCCGCGGCGCCTTGCGGTGTGCCGCCGGTCAGCGGCTCCGCGGCGTTCATCGCGAAATACACTCCACGGTCCAGACATACCGCGGCCACCAGCGCCATGATCGCGACGAATGACTCCATCAGCATCGCGCCATAGCCGATCAGCCGCGCCTGCCCCTCCTTCTCGATCAGCTTCGGCGTCGTGCCGGAGGAAATCAGGGCATGAAAGCCGGACAGTGCACCGCAGGCGATGGTGATGAACAGGAACGGGAACAATGCGCCGGCAAACGCCGGTCCGTTGCTGTTGAACGCGAACTCAGTTGTGGCCGGCATCTGAACGACCGGATTGGCGATCAGGATTCCGACGGCGAGCAGCCCAATCGTGCCGATCTTCATGAACGTGGAGAGGTAGTCGCGCGGGGCGAGCAGCAGCCACACCGGGAGCACGGCGGCCAGGAAGCCGTAGATCATCATGCACCAGGCCAGAGTGACCTTGTCGAGTGTGAACATGGCCACGCCCCACTCGGTCGAGGCCACCCAGCCACCGGCGATGATCGCGAGCACAAGCAGCACGCAGCCGATCACCGACACCTCGACGACGTGGCCGGGCCGGAAGAAACGCAGGTACACGCCCATCAGGAGGGCGATCGGGATGGTGAGCGCCAGGGAGAAAACGCCCCAAGGGCTCTCCGCCAGGGCATTGATGACGACCAGGGCAAGCACGGCAATCAGGATGATCATGATCACAAAAACACCGATCAGGGCAGCGATGCCGCCGACCACGCCCAGCTCTTCACGAGCCATCTGGCCGAGCGAGCGACCATTGCGGCGCATCGAGAAGAACATCACCATGTAGTCCTGAACGGCGCCGGCGAAAATCACACCGACGATGATCCAGACAGTTCCGGGGAGGTAACCCATCTGCGCTGCCAGCACGGGGCCGACCAGGGGACCTGCGCCGGAGATGGCGGCAAAATGATGCCCGAAGAGCACCCTGCGGTCGGTGGGCATGAAGTCCCGGCCGTTGTCGTTCACCTCGGCCGGTGTGGCCCGGCGAGCGTCGGGCCGCAGGATCTTCCACTCGATGAATTTCGCATAGAACCGGAAGCCGATCAGGTAGCTGCCGACCGCCGCGGCGATGAACCAGACGGCATCGACGTTCTCGCCCCGGACAAAGGCAATCATCGTCCAGCCGGTGGCGGCGATCAGCGCGATCACAACCCATAGCACGACCTTGGCCGGGGTCCACCGCGGTCGTTGGGTAATTCCGACGGGCGGTAGCGCGTCGTCTGATTTCACTCGTTCCTGCAGGGACATTCTCGATGACTCCTTCGTCACGGTACGAACACGCGAGGCAGGGTGGGCCCGCGGGGAATAGCGTTCGGGACGAGCCTACGCCGATTGCTCGTCGAGTCACCTTAATTGCTGCCAGTCGTACCTAAATCCTTACTTTTATGCGTATTGTTTTGAATTAGGCATCAGCAGGCAGGACTAGGCGAAATGACCAGAACACTTGTGATCGGCGACGCGCTCATTGATGAGGTGCGCACGAACGACGGCAACTCCCGGTTCCCTGGCGGGGCGGCGCTCAATCTGGCCGTGGGGCTGTCGATTCTGGACCTGCGGGCCGGGCTGGTTACCTGCGTTGGTGACGATATGGACGGCGAGTGGTTGCGTAGTTACCTCGAACAGAACGACGTAGCCACCTTCGCCGCGGAGAACCCGCTTGGCACCGGAGTGGCGATTTCCGATCGGACGGAGAGCGAGCCGCGATACGAGTTCAACGAAGCCATGGTCAACCGCTTCGTCGATGTGGATTCCGATGTCTGCACGGCGGCCAGCCGGTCAGATCTGGTGGCGATAAATTCCTTTCCGTTTGACAACGCGGCCCAGCTCTCCGCTCTTGACACCCTGCTCGATTCGACCAGCGCACTTATCGCGGTTGACCCCAATCCGCGGCCGGGGCTGGTCCGTGACATCGACGCCTTCCGCGATGGATTCGAGCACATTGCCCGTCGTTCCGGTGTGGCGAAGATAAGCAGCGAAGATGCCGAGATGCTTTACGGCAAGGACATCGACCAGGTCGGCAATCACGTGATCGGGCTGGGGGCCCGGGCGGTGCTGCTCACCGCCGGACGGGACGGTGCCAGGGTGGTTACCCGGAAAGGCGATGCGGTTTCCTGCCCGATCGCAAATCTGCCAGGGCCGATTGTGGACACCATGGGTGCCGGCGATGCAGCCCTTGCTGCCCTGCTTAAGGGAATCGTCCATCGCGGAAGCTCGCTGGACAGCCAGGATTGGGCGAAACTGCTGCAGTTCGCCATGTTGGTCGCTGCGGCGACCTGCCGCGAGGTGGGCGCGCAGCTCCAGGTGCCCGATCTAAGCCTGGAAGCCCGCTAGGGGAGCCGGCACCGAGCTGAGGCAGAATGGACGCTATGCCTGCTCCTGAAACATCGCTCACCCAAGAGAAACCCCGGTCGCTCTCCGGGATGCAGCCCACCGCTGACTCGCTGCACCTCGGAAACTACCTCGGCGCCCTGCAGCAGTGGGTGCAGCTTCAGGACAGTCACGACGCGCTGTACTTCATCGCCGACCTGCACGCCATCACGGTGGATTATGATCCTGCGCAGCTGCGCAGCCGGACCCGGCGGACTGCCGCCCAGTTCCTGGCCGCAGGGGTCGATCCCGACCGGTCCATCCTGTTCGTGCAGTCACAGATCGCGGCGCATCCGCGGCTGAGCTGGGTGCTCGAATGCCTCACCGGGATGGGTGAGGCCGCCCGGATGACGCAGTTCAAGGACAAATCGGCCAAGCAGGAGCGGGTGTCCGTCGGCCTCCTGACGTATCCGATGCTGATGGCAGCCGACATCCTGATCTACGACGCCGACCGGGTGCCGGTGGGGGAGGATCAGCGTCAGCACCTGGAGATCAGCCGCGACCTGGCCGAGCGCTTCAACTCGCGGTTCGGCAAGTCGCTGGTGGTACCTGAACCACACATCATCAAACAGACCGCCAAGGTGTACGACCTGCAGGAACCCACCGCGAAGATGTCGAAGTCGGCGTCGTCGCCGCTGGGCATCCTGAACCTGCTCGACAGCCCGAAAGCGTTGAGTAAGAAAATCAAGTCCGCCGTGACCGACACCGGCACCGAGGTCCGGTTCGATCGAGACACCAAGCCGGGCATCTCAAACCTGCTCACCATCTACTCGGCGCTCTCCGGTAAGAGCATCGGCACCCTCGAGGACGAGTACGCTGGCAAGCAGTACGGTCACCTCAAGGTCGACTTGGCCGAGGTGGTCGTCGAGTACTTCGCCCCGATCCGTGAGCGCACCGAGGAATACCTGGCCGATCCAGCACAGCTCGACGCGATTCTGGGTGACGGTGCCAAGCGAGCCTCCGCTATTGCCGACGCAACGGTGGCCAGGGTCTATGACAGTGTCGGGTTTCTACCGAGGGTGAATGGGTAACCATGACAGTCACTGGCGAACTAACGATCGGAGTCTCGCTGGAGATCCCCGAGCCGCTTGGCTCGAAGCTGCAGCACATGCGCAGATCGTTCGGTGACCCGCGGGCCGACGACATCCCGACGCACGTGACGTTGGTTCCGCCGACGCCGGTGCCCGCGGCGAGCTGGGACGTCGTCAGGGAAAGGCTTCGAGCCGTCGCCGACGACTATTCGCCATTTATCATGCAGCTTCGCGGTACCGGAACGTTCCGCCCGGTGTCACCCGTGGTTTTCGTTGCGATCGCCCGAGGTATCAGCGACTGCCAGATCCTGTCGGAAAGGCTCCGAACCGGGGAATTGCAGCAGCAACTCAACTTTCCTTACCACCCGCACGTGACGGTGGCGCACGAGCTTGATGACGATCAGCTCGACATCGCCTCGGACGCGCTCGCCGACTTTGAATTCACCTTCATGGCGCACGGGTTCGGCGCGTACATTCATGGCGAGGACGGCCGCTGGCGGCTCGAGGATCGGTTTAGTTTCGGCCCCTAACCGAAGGCCGCCAACCGAAGAATGGCTAGGCTTACAGCTATGAGAGCCAGCACCGAAACCCAAGAGGTTGACGCGGTCCCGCCACCGACGCAACCGGATCCTCTCGATCTCGAGGCGATGCGCAGTTTTGCCGGCTACGCAACCAGCCGTGCGGAGGCGGCGCAGGCCGGCGGCGAAGGCGCACTGGCGCCGAAGCTCACCGCGTTCGTCGCCAGATTGAAGACCCTGCTGCCGCTTCGCGCTTTTGCGGTCTACAGCAATGTGCGAGGGAATCAGTTTGCCGCCTCGATCGCCTACTTTGGTCTCTTCTCAACCTTCGCGATGCTGGCGGTTGCGTTAGCTGTGTTTGGTTTCGTTCTCAAGGGCAACCCTGCGCTGCAGCAGCGGGTGATTGCGTCGATCTCCGAAGGAGTTCCCGGGCTCGCCGAGTCGGGAATGCTTCCCACCGCCGGCGACCTCCCCACCGGCGGACTCACCATCACGGCGGTGGTCGGCGCAATATCGCTGCTGCTGACCGCGGTCGGCTGCCTGAACGCGTTCGGGCAAGGCCTGCGGGCGGTGGCACAGCGACCGGTTGCTACCGGCAGCCCGGTGATGACCAAGCTGTTGCAGTTCGGCACACTGATCGTGCTTGGCATCGGGGTACTTGTGTCGGCTTCGCTGTCCGTCGTCACAGGGACGGCGCGCACCCTGCTCGACCAGCTTGGTTTCGATACGTCATCGCTGGTTGGCGCTGTCGGCCTGGCGGCGCTGAGCTTTGTGCTGGCCGTCGTTGTCGATGCCGCGGTCCTGATCGCGGTTTTCCGCCTGGCTGGCAGGCTGCGATTCGGCTTCAAGCTGGAACGCGAGGCTGCGCTCCTTGGAGCGGTCGGCCTCGGCATCCTCAAGTCACTCGGTTCGGCGCTGCTTGGCGGCGCGACCTCGAACCCGCTGCTGGCCTCCGCCGGGGTGCTGATCGGCCTGTTGATCTGGTACAACCTGATCGGACGCATCGTGCTGCTCTGCGCCGCATGGGCCACCGTGCGCTGGGTCGATGCCGCGCATACCGCAGGTGTGATGGAGGTGGCGACCGCGGCGGACGGTTTGCCGCTGGCGCCGCACGCCTATGGCGCTGCCAAGCCGCTCGGGCCGGCCACGCCGCCAACCTTTGGTCCCCGTGCCGCCGAGCGGACCTCCGCAGCTGCCGGCGCCGTGCTTGGCGCGTCCGCGGTGATCGGCGTGAACCTGGTCGTTACAGGTGTCAAGAGAATCTTCCGGAACTGGTAGCCGACTTCCCTGATGCGTGCGATAGAAGCGGAATCCGACGCAGGCGTGCCGTTGGCCCGTCTGGTTGAGGCTCTCGGGCCGGGCTATCTGCAGCTGGTGCACGATCCAGGCCGGACGGTGAACGTCCGCGAGGTTGTCATCGTCGAGCCTGGCGATGAGCCGGAGACGTTCGCAGAGGATCTGGTTTGCGTCGTCGGTG
Organism: Saxibacter everestensis; assembly: GCF_025787225.1. Lineage (NCBI taxonomy): Bacteria > Bacillati > Actinomycetota > Actinomycetes > Micrococcales > Brevibacteriaceae > Saxibacter > Saxibacter everestensis. The sequence continues at coordinate 2,543,692 of NZ_CP090958.1, read as the reverse complement.
CCCGTTCGGATGCCGCCCTGCCAGTCCTGCGGGCACTGTCGCCCTCCGGCGCGACGGTGGCGGTCAAGGGTGTCCCGGACGACAGCCGGAAGCTGATCAGCGCAGCAGAGGCGGCGGGAACCGCCCTGCTTCTGGTGCATCCGGACATGCAGTGGGAACAGCTGATGACCATGGTGCGGGACATCATCGGGATGGCGCCTGGCCGGCGAACGCAGAATCCGATCGATCTCTTCACACTCGCGCAGACCATATCGGGGATTGCCTCGGGGCCGGTCAGTATCGAGGACAATGATTTCCGGGTGCTTGCCTACTCGACCCAGGGCGACGAGGTCGACGATTTCCGTCGGTTATCCATTCTCGGGCGGCAGGGGCCGAGGGCCTATCTGGACAAACTGGCGGAACTCGGGGTCTATCAGCGGCTGCACGCCGGCGAGGATATCGTCGTGGTTCCCGAGCATCCCGGACTCGGGATCAAACCGCGGATAGCGGTCGGCATCCATACTGCCGGAGCGATGTGGGGTGCGATCTGGATCCAGGTTGACGGCGTCAAAATCGTGCCGGATGAGGAACGTGCCGCCCTGCTCGGAGCTGCCCGGCTGGTCGGCCAGATGATCGTGCAGCAGCGCAACGTTCAGGCTGGCCCCTCCCTGCTCTTCGACAGTATTCTCTCGGCGTTGATCGACGGCAGACACGACGGCGCGGAGTTCGGCGCCGCAGTCGGTCTGTCACTGGACCGTCCAGCTATCGTCGCCGCGGTCGCGCTACAGGTCGACGGCGCAGATGGCAGGCGGATGCACACCCAGAATGTGCGGTCAGCGGTTGCAAACCTGGTCGCGGTCTACGCCGAATCGTATCGGCGCACGGTGATGATGACATCCCGGCACGGGGCCATCGTGATTGCGGTGCTGAATGCAGCCGAGGCCGACGCCCGCTGGCTGGCCGACATGGTCGGGAAACTGCAGCCGAAGGTGACCGAGCGGGTGCACGCCAGGATGACGATGGCGATCGGGCCGCTGGTACCGACATCGGCCGAGATTCAGCGGTCTTACCGAACCGCGGTTGCGGCGCTGTCCGTGCTCGCCCGCCGTCCGGACGAATCGGTCGTCGTCGCCGATGATGTGCGCAGCGAGTTGCTGCTTGCAGCGACGATCGCCGAGCTGTCGGCAGCGGGCTCGATGCGGCACCAGCCGGTCGAGGACCTGATCAACCTGCACCCTGTTCTGGCCGTGACCCTGCGCGAGTACCTTTGCAACGGAGGCCACTTCGCCGCGGTGGCTGCCCGCCAGAGTACGCATGTGAATACTGTGCGCTACCGGGTCCGCCGGGCCGCCGAACTGGCCGGGCTCGATTTGGACAACCACGAGCATGTCCTGGTCGCCGAGTTGGTCCTACGGGTTAGGCTTCCGGCGGAAGCAAATGATGTCTTAAGAGATGAGCGCGAATGATGAAAGACCACAGCGTGGCCGACGATCTTGCCGGGCCGGCCAGCAACGCCCTGCACCGCGCCGCCCGCCTCGAGGACGCGTTTCATGATTTCAGGGAACGCCGCGCCCGCCGCGACGGCTACATCGAGACGATTCAGCCGTTCGTCGGCTACGGCGGCAAGGACTGGATCCGGGTGCTCGGCCGGGTCGTGCTGACCGCGAGCGGCGAGGTGCTCACCGAACGATCGTTGAGCGTTCGCGGATGGCGCAGCTTTATGAGTGTCCCGCTGAAAAACAGGACTGTCACGGTGGACGTTGACGGTATCGAGCATAGGGTGACCGCGGATCGGGGCGGAATAATCGATGCTGTTCTGCCCGGAAAGTTCGAGCCGGGCAGGATTACAGTCGGAGTGCGGACCGATCAGTCGGCGGTTTGCGACGCCGCGGTGAACATCATTGATTCGGATGTGGCGTTCGGAATCATCTCGGACATCGACGACACAGTCATGGTGACGGCGTTGCCTCGGCCCATGCTTGCGGCCTGGAATACATTCGTGCTCAACGAGCATGCCCGAACGCCGGTAGCCGGTATGGCGGTGCTCTACGACCGGTTGGTTTCGACGGAGGCAAACACTCCGATCATCTATCTTTCCACCGGGGCGTGGAACGTCGCGCCGACGCTGCGGCGTTTTCTCTCCCGCAATCTGTATCCGGCCGGCCCCTTGCTGCTGACCGACTGGGGGCCGACGCCCGACCGGATCTTCAGAAGCGGCCAGGACCACAAACGCGCAGCGCTGGAGCGGTTGGCGGCTGAATTTCCCGGGATGAAGTGGTTGCTCGTCGGTGACGACGGCCAGCATGACGAGGAAATCTACAGCAACTTCGTCGAACGTTACCCGCAGAATGTGCTGGCGGTTGCGATCCGGCAGCTATCCGCCACCGAGGCGGTCTGGGCGGGTGGCCGGAGCAAATCAGAAGGCCGGGGAAACGGCGTGCCATGGGTGTACGCCTCGGACGGCGCTGGGCTTGCTGAGCAGCTGGAAAGCCGCGGCCTTGTTCCGGGACTTGGCGACGCCGGTCGTCGCTAGGCCCGATAGCGACCCCGACCGCGGACGCGGCGTGGGCGCTCATCGCTGTCGGCGGGCGTAGCCGCCCCCGGCGTGCCCTGTGCGTCGGGCGGGTCCTGTGCGTCGGGCGGGTCCTGTGCGTGCGGCGGGTCCTGGGCAGCCGCCCCCGGCGCTGCGACCTCCTGCGCGCCACGGATGCTGCGGCGGGTAAAGAAGAGAGCCGTGAGAGCCATCAGTAGCAGCACGGCTCCGCCGAGATACCACCACCGGTTCACCGAGACGACCTGCCAGGCTGCCTGCACCAGGCGCGGAACGGCCGCCGCTGTCCGTCCCGGCTCAGCCACATCGGTATTGCGGGCGGAGGTCGACGAGCTGCCTGACGGACTGGTCGTCGTGGCCGGACCGGTCGCTTGCGCAGTGGGCGGGGTTTGGGCTGGCGAGTCGAAGATCCTGCCATCGAAACTCACCGCACCGATCGGTTTCGGCGCTTTCTGCGCGAACGCCCAGTCCATCAGGTCGACAGCCATGTCGCGGGTACGTCCGTCGGCATTGAGGATGGTGGCGACCACCGTTCGGCCGTCCCGCTTCGATACGGCGACGTATGCTCCACCGGCTTTGACCGTGTAGCCGTTCTTCAATCCGAGCGCGCCATCGTACTGGCCGACGAGACGGGTGTGGTTCTGAATCTGGAATCCTTTTTTGCGTCCTTTGGTTCCGGTGCCCTTACCGGGAAACCCGAACTGCTCGCGTCCGGCGAGCTGCATCAGGTACGGCACCTTCGTGTAGGCGCGCGCAATCACCATCATGTCCCGGGCTGAGGAGACCTGGCTGGTGTCATTGAGGCCGCTGGTGTCTCTGACCGTAGTGTCATCCAGGCCGAGCTCGTACGCCTTTTCGGACATCAACCTCACGGCTTTTTCCTGACCGCCGGCCGCCTCGGCGAGGGCATGCGCGGCGTCGTTGGCCGATGACATGATCATCGCGTGGAACAGCTCATCTATGGAGTAGTCGGAGCCGGGCACCATGCCGACCTTCGTCCCGTCGACGGCCGCGTCGCTGTCCTGGGCCTTGTAGCGGCGCTTCCCGTCGGTGAGCTCCGGGTAAAGCGCCAGTGCGGTCAGCAGCTTGATCGTGCTGGCCGGGGCCAGCTGACGATCGATATTCGATTCGGCCCATATTTCGCCGGAATCGAGGTCACCCACCATCCAGGCTCCTGCCTTTGGCTTCGGCACGGCGCCGCCATCCGTAATCGGTGGATCGGTCGTCGCGGAGATGGGGGAGCCGATCCCGGTAACGAAGCCGACCAGGAGCAGGACGGCAAGTGCGGCAGATATCGCACGGGATCGAAAAAGCACAAGAAACAGCTTGCCGCTTTCCGGGCCCGGATGCCAGCCGCCCCGCTGCCGGGTGTACGAAAAAGGGCTACGAACGCGTTACGCGTCCATAGCCCCTTTATCGAAACAGCGCTGCCGAAGCCCTGCTGCAGAAGCGGATAGAAGGTTGAACCGTGCTACATGGCGCGGGAGAGCAGCGCCTGCTTCACCTCGGCGATCGCCTTCGTCACCTGGATGCCGCGCGGGCAGGCCTCGGTGCAGTTGAAGGTGGTGCGGCAGCGCCACACGCCCTCTTTATCGTTAAGGATTTCGAGACGCAGGTCGGAGCCCTCGTCGCGGCTGTCGAAAATGAACCTGTGCGCGTTCACGATCGCAGCCGGGCCGAAGTACTGCCCGTCAGTCCAGAACACCGGGCAGGACGAGGTACATGCGGCACAAAGAATGCACTTCGTGGTGTCGTCGAACCGTTCACGATCCTCCGCGGACTGCAGACGTTCCCGGGTGGGCTCGTGTCCGGTTGTGATCAGGAACGGCATCACCTCGCGGAACGACTGGAAGAAGGGCTCCATGTCGACGATGAGGTCCTTCTCGACCGGAAGCCCCTTGATCGGCTCGACGACAATCGGCTTGTTGTGGTCGAGATCCTTGATCAGGGTCTTGCAGGCAAGCCGGTTGCGGCCGTTGATCCGCATCGCATCGGAGCCGCAGACGCCGTGCGCGCAGGAACGGCGGAAACTCAACGACCCGTCCTGCTCCCACTTGATCTGGTGTAGCGCGTCGAGCACCCGGTCCGTGCCGTGCATCGTGACCCGGTACTCCTCGTAGTGAGGTTCGCTGTCGACCTCGGGCAGGAACCGCGCGATCTTCAGTGTGCAGTCGAAGCTGGGGATCTCGCCGCCACCACCGCCGAGGTGGGCCGGAAGATCAACCTTCGAGGCTGGCTCTTGGGTATCAACGCTCATTAGTACTTACGCTCCATCGGCTGATAGCGGGTAACGATGACGGGTTTGGTATCCAACCGGATGCCCTGTGTGCCGTCGGTGTCCGCGTCGGGGTCGAGATACGCCATGGTGTGGTGCATGAAGTTGGCGTCGTCCCGGGTTTCGAAGTCCTCGCGGAAGTGCCCGCCGCGGGATTCCTTCCGGTGCATGGCAGCCACGGTGATCACCTCGGCAAGCTCAAGCAGGAAGCCCAGCTCAATGCCTTCGAGCAGGTCGAGATTGAATCGCTTGCCCTTGTCCTGGACCGAAACCCGTGCGTAGCGCTCACGCAACTGGGCGATGTCCTTGAGCGCCTGCTTCAGGGTCGCTTCGGTGCGGAACACCTGGACGTTGGCGTCCATCGTTTCCTGTAGCTCCTTGCGGATCGGCGCGATCCGCTCGGTGCCCTCGGCCGACCGCAGGTCTTCGATCAGGTCGTGGGTGAACGTCTCGGGGTTGTCAGGAAGGTCGACGAATTTGGCCGTCTGCGCGTATTCCGCTGCCGCGATGCCTGCGCGCTTGCCGAACACATTGATGTCGAGCAGCGAGTTCGTGCCGAGCCGGTTCGAACCGTGAACACTGACGCAGGCGACTTCACCGGCGGCATACAGCCCGGGGATCACCGTGTCGTTGTCGGCGAGAACCTCGGCTTCGATGTTCGTCGGAATGCCGCCCATGGCGTAGTGCGCCGTCGGGTACACCGGAACCGGCTCGGTGTACGGCTCGACACCGAGGTACGTCCGGGCGAACTCGGTGATATCCGGGAGCTTGGCGTCGATGTGCGCCGGTTCGAGGTGGGTCAGGTCGAGAAGGACGTAGTCCTTGTTCGGGCCACAGCCGCGACCTTCGCGGACCTCGTTCGCCATCGAGCGGGCAACGATGTCGCGCGGGGCAAGGTCCTTGATCGTCGGAGCGTAGCGCTCCATGAAGCGCTCGCCCTCGGAGTTGCGCAGGATTGCGCCCTCACCGCGGGCCGCCTCGGACAGCAGGATGCCGAGTCCGGCGAGGCCGGTCGGGTGGAACTGGAAGAACTCCATGTCCTCAAGCGGGATGCCGCGCCGCCAGGCGACGCCCATTCCGTCACCGGTCAGCGTGTGCGCGTTCGAGGTGGTCTTGAACACCTTGCCGACGCCGCCCGTGGCGAAGACGATCGACTTCGCCTGGAATACGTGCAGCTCGCCCGTTGCCAGTTCGTACGCGATGACTCCGGCGGGAACCCGCTTGCCGTCACGCTCGCCCATGACGAGATCCAGAACGTAGAACTCGTTGTAGAACTCGACCTCGTGCTTGACGCAGTTTTGGTAAAGGGTCTGCAGAATCATGTGTCCGGTGCGGTCCGCGGCATAGCAGGAGCGGCGAACCGGTGCCTTGCCGTGGTCACGGGTGTGGCCGCCGAACCGGCGCTGATCGATCTTGCCTTCAGGAGTCCGGTTGAACGGCAGACCCATCTTTTCCAGGTCGAGCACGGCATCGATGGCTTCTTTCGCCATCACCTCGGCCGCATCCTGGTCGACCAGGTAGTCGCCACCCTTGATGGTGTCGAAGGTGTGCCACTCCCAGTTGTCTTCCTCGACGTTGGCCAGTGCTGCACACATGCCGCCCTGCGCCGCGCCGGTGTGCGACCTGGTCGGATAGAGCTTGGTGAGGACGGCGGTCCGTGACCTTTGCCCGGACTCGATGGCGGCACGCATACCTGCGCCACCTGCGCCGACGATCACGACGTCATACTGATGAACCTGCATATCTACTCCTTACAGCGCTTCGCAGAACGAGGGCACGACACTCGGGTCTGCGCCGGCTGGGCACGGATCGAAAGTGAAAATGACCAGGGTGCCCAGCACGATGATTACTGCGGACGCGACGTAGAGGCAGAGCTTCAGCCACATCCGGGTGCTGTCCCGCTCTGCGTAGTCGCTGATGATGGTGCGCATGCCGTTGGTGCCGTGCAGCATGGCAAGCCACAGCATCAGCAGGTCCCAGATCTGCCAGAAAGGTGAGGCCCACTTGCCAGCGACGAAGCCGAAGTCGATTGCCTTGACACCTTCTCCGGCCCAGAGATTGACGAAGAGGTGCCCGAAGATCAGGACGACCAGGACGATTCCCGATAGCCGCATGAACAGCCAGGCCAGCAGTTCAACGCCGGACCGGGTGTTCTTGTGCCGGTCGTAGCCACTGCGTGGTTTTGCGATTGCTGGGGTGGCCATCATTAACCTCCGAAAGCGTGGATCAGGTGACGGGGCAGGAACGCTGCCATCGTCACGAACCAGAGGATGAGGACTGCCCAGAGCAGCTTGCGCTGATTCTGCGGTCCGCCCTTCCAGAAGTCCACGGCGATAATCCGCAGACCGTTAAATGCATGGAAGACGATCGCCGCTACCAGACCGGCCTCGCCAATCGCCATGATGGGGGTTTTGTAGGTGCCGATGACGGCATCGTAAGCCTCAGGCGAGACGCGAACTAACGAGGTATCGAGCACGTGTACAAGGAGGAAGAAGAAGATCGCTACGCCGGTCACTCGATGAGCGACCCACGACCACATTCCTTCACGGCCCCGGTACAAGGTGCCCGTCGTAGCTTTGGCCACGGACCTTCCTCCAAAGACGAGTTGTATGCAACTTTGTCGTCTTTCCTTCTGCTCCATTGCACACTAAAGACCGTATGGGGGCTCGTGTAAACAGGCCGTAGGGACGACGTCTGATATCCACCACTGTAATGACCTGGCCAACGCCGCGCTGCACCGGAGGCCAGATAGTGATCAATCACTCACGATTTCATTCGAATTCAATCAGAACGACAGCGTTCCCGCAGGTGAGAGGCCAATTGCAGAACACTTTTGTGCCGTAAATCGTCGGCTTTCAACCCGCCGTCGGCTAGGTTTGATGCCATGTCAGCAAACGATTCAGTCGCCTCGTGGCGCCAGCCTCCGGGCCTCAAGGACTTCTATGCAATCATCCCTGCAGGAGGCGCCGGGACGAGGCTCTGGCCGAAATCCCGGCAGGCGTCTCCCAAGTTCCTGCACGACCTGCTTGGCACCGGGCGGTCGTTGCTGCAGGCCACCTGGGACCGGATTTTGCCGCTAGCCCCTGCCGACCGGATCATGGTCGTCACGGGTGCCGCGCACGCACAGGCGGTTCGCAGCCAACTGCCGGAGCTGTTGGACACGCGGCTGGTCGAGGAGCCCTCTCCCAAGGACTCCGGTGCCGCCATCGGACTTGGCGCGCTTCTGTTGTACCGGAACAACCCGGACGCCATCGTCGGCTCGTTCTCCGCCGACCACTCGATCACCAATCCCTACGGATTCCGCGACGTGGTGCAGCAGGCGATCGATGCCGCTCAGAACGGCGACATAGTGACGGTCGGGATAACTCCGACGAACCCTGCCACCGGCTACGGATACATCCAGGTCGGCGAGTTGCTCGGTACGCCCGGAGCCCCGTTCGCCCGCCGCGCATCAGCCTTTGTGGAAAAGCCGGATGCGGCGACCGCCAGGCAGTACATGTACAGCGGCACCTATCGGTGGAATGCCGGAATGTTCATCGCCCGAGCCGATGCCCTGCTCGGGCACCTGAAGGCAAATCAACCCGAGTTGTACGCCGGCTTGGAAACGATTGCCGACGCCGCCGGGTCAGACGATTACGATTCAGTGCTTGCCGAGGTCTGGCCGACCCTGCCGCGCATTGCGATCGACTACGCCGTGGCCGAGCCGGCCGCCGCGGCGGGCGCGGTCGCCGTTGTCCCGGGCGACTTCGGCTGGGACGACGTGGGTGACTTCGCGTCGATCTCCAAGCTCCGGCAGCCGGTGCCCGGGGAGGGCGACGCAGTCACGGTAGTGGGTGACGATGCCGCAGTCGTCTCGGTGGACGCGACTGGCGTCGTGGTTTCGGATCAGAAACGGTTAGTGGCTCTGGTGGGGGTCGAGGATGTCGTCGTCGTCGACACCGAGGACGCGCTCCTGGTGACGACGCGCGCACGGGCGCAGTCGGTGAAGGACATCGTGGAGCGGGTGAAGGCGATGGGTCGCGAGGATTTGCTCTAGGTTTTCCGCGTGTTCCGTCAGGAGGGGCGGCGCGGCGTGCCCGCCCTTCTCGCTCGTACCTCGCTGCGAATGCCCGACCACGCCCTGCACGCCGCCCGCCCCTCCTGCGGGGTACGTGAACCTGGTGCTGCGTGGGCGCGGAGGCAGCTGGCGCTTTCACTCCATCCTCGCTGCGGTTGCGTCCGGCCGTGGCCTGCCCTCCGCCCCCTCCTATCGGGCGTGAATCTGGCGCGGGGTGGGCGCGGAGGTAGCCGTCCTTTTCGCTGGTTCACCGCTGTGGTTGCCCGGGCATGTTCTGTATGCCGCCCGTCCCTCTTTTTGTGCGCGTGCCCTGGTGCGAGGTGAGCGCGGAGGTAGCCGTCCTTTTCGCTGGTTCACCGCTGTGGTTGCCCGGGCATGTTCTGTATGCCGCCCGTCCCTCTTTTTGTGCGCGTGCCCTGGTGCGAGGTGAGCGCGGAGATAGCCGCCCTTCTCGCTCGTACCTCGCTGTGGCTGTCTGGCCTTGCCCCGCACGCCGCCCGCCCCTCCTTCGGGGCGTGAACCTGGCGCGGGGTGGGCGCAGAGGTAGCCTGGCTGTCGTTGCTTGAAAACAGAACGTAAATAGTACGTTGCTGCTTTATTGTGATATTGCTGGTGATTGACTGTCAGTGCTGGCGGATAGTGTGCGGGTATGGAGAAGTTCTCGCAGTCGTCGGGTGACAGTGCCGGGGTTGGCCGCGCCGAGCGCTGGGATGTGCCGGGTGTGGATAGCGGTGGTGACGTTGACGGCGGCGGGGCTGTTCCCTCGACATTGGCTGCCGAGTGTCACGGGCTGATTGCTGCGGTCACGGCATCGCTCAGGCGCCTGATCGAAGAGATCGGAGCCGACCTGGCGGGCCTGTCTGATCCGGAGGTTCTCCAGGTGGCCGAGGACCTGCAGGGTCTGTCCCGCCGGCTGGATGGCGCCCACATACGGGTGGCAGGCGCCATTGACCGGCGTGAGATAGCCGCCGCGGCGGGTGAGCGTTCGACGGTGAGTTTGCTGACGAATAGGCTGCGGATCAACGCTGGGGAGGCAAAGCATCGCCTGGACCTTGCTGCCGCAGTATGCCCAGCGTTTTCGTTGACCGGGCAGAAACTGCCCGCTCAGGCACCGGCTACCGTGGCGGCGCTGGACGAAGGACGGATCGGTGCCGATCACGCTCGCGTCCTGATCCAGCGGCTGGCTGTGATCCGGGAGAAGGCTGAGACGGCTTCCGCTTCTCATCCGCTGGCGGCGTCCCCAGATGAGGTGGTGGCCGCGGCGGAGGCGCAACTGATCGAACAGGCCCTGCGCCATGACCCTGCATTCGTCGATCGCTGCGCCCGGCACTGGATCGACACCCTGGATCCCGACGGCACGCTGCCCAGCGAGGCCGAGACACGGCAGCAGCACGGCCTGTGGTTCGGCGCACCGTTGCGCTCCGGGCTGGTGCCGTTCAGGGGTGCGATGAGCTCTGAAGATCATGAGACCTTGCTTGCCGCCGCGGGACCGGCCACGAGTCCCCGGCGCCACGGCGACTGCGAAACCCAATCGGCGCACCCGGCTGATGCTGCCCGGGCCGACCCGCGGACCTACCAGCACAAGCTCCTCGACGGTCTGGTCGCGGTTTGCGCCGGCGCACTGAAGGCAGGGGCGGTTAGCGCCAATGGCACCAAGGCCACCATTCTGGTCACCATCGATCACCGAGTGCTCTACGACCAGCTCGCCGGCGGAGGCGCGTTCGCCTATACGGGTCCGGTCCCTGCGGCCGTGGTGCGAAAAATGGCTTGCGATGCGTCCCTGGTGCCTGTCGTCCTCGGTGGCAAGGGTCAGGTACTCGACGTCGGCAAGGGCAAGAGGCTGTTCACCGGAGCCCAGCGCCGGGCCATCATCGCCCGGGACCGAGGCTGCATCATCCCCGGCTGCACAACTCCCGCGGCGTGGTGTGCCGCGCACCACGTGGAGTTCTACTCCCGCGGGGGCCGGACCGCCGTGCCGAATGGAGCACTGCTGTGCGAACACCATCACGGGCTCGTCCACCAAGGCCACTGGCGCATCGTCACACGTTCGGGCGTTCCCTGGGCAATCGCACCCGCCTGGATCGACCCAGCCCAACAACCCCGGCGAAATCACTACCACCATCCACCAGACCCAGGAGGCTAAGGTGAAATCGCCTCAGAAGTGGCGCCTGCTGAACTGGCGCTGGCGGTGTGTGCTGCCGCCGAAATGCCACTCTCGCTAGCCGGAGTGGGTGTACGCGGTGCTGGGCGAATGAACTGTTCGATCCGAATGAGTCGTTCTATTAAGAAACCTCGATGCCGTCGTCGCTCCCGAAGCGTAATGTTTATGGGATGAGCGCGCATCTGAAATCCGTGGCGGCCGGGGACCTGGTAAATGCCGACCGCGCCGATGACCTGATTGCGTTGACCTCCGGAAGAATTGCAGAACTGCTGAAGCCGAGGTACCACGCGCTCACCGAGTTCCGTCGTGACCTGCACCAGCATCCCGAATTGTCGAACCAGGAGTACCTGACGACGCAGAAGATCATCGAGGCGCTCAGGAGCACGGGCCTCAAGCCGAAGGCCCTGGGTGGCACCGGAGTCGTTTGTGACGTCGGTAGCGGCCCGATCGCACTAGCGCTTCGTGGGGACATCGACGCTCTGCCGGTGCCGGACCGGACCACAACCACTTTCCGCTCAGTCAATCCCGGTGTCGCCCATGCCTGCGGACACGATGTTCACGCCACCGCGCTGCTTGGCACCGGTCAGGTGCTCGAAGACCTGCATCAGCAGCTGTCGGGCGGCCTCGGGGGCACAATCCGGTTGATCTTCCAGCCAGCCGAGGAAGTCACCCCAGGTGGGGCTATCTCGGTGATCGACCAGGGCGCGCTCGACGAGGTACCACGCATCCTCGCGCTGCACTGCGACCCCAATCTTGATGTCGGCAAGGTCGGCACCCGGATTGGTGCCATCACGGCTGCCGGCGACACGGTCAGGGTGGTTTTGCGGGGTAAGGGCGGACACACGTCCCGGCCGCACCTTACCCAGGACCTGGTGTTTGCGCTTGCCCAGGTCGCAACTCAGGTGCCAACGGCATTGGCGCGGCTGATCGACGCGCGCCACTCGGTATCGCTGGTCTGGGGAACCATCAGTTCCGGCGTGGCGCCGAACGTCGTTCCGGGAAGCGGCAGCCTCTCGGGCACACTTCGCTGCCTCGACGTCGATGGTTGGCACCAGGCCGCCGAGCTGTTGCCGACGATTGTCGAACAGATTGCCGGGCCGTACGGCGTCGAAGTCGAACTCGACCACAAGCGGGGTGTGCCGCCCGTTGTGAACACGGAAATTGAGATGGGCCTGATGGAGGCCGCCATCCGGGAAGAGCTTGGCGCGAACTCCATCGTCCTCACGCCGCAATCGATGGGCGGCGAAGACTTCGCCTGGTACCTCACCCACGTACCGGGTGCGATGGCGAGGCTTGGCACCCGGACGCCGGGCGGAACCACATATGACATCCATCAGGGCGACTACGAGGTAGATGAACGGGCCTTGGGTTACGGCATCCGCGTGCTGACCGCTTCCGCGCTGAAGGCGCTCGAGGAGCGCCCGTAGCCGAGGTCGGCGTCGTCGAAACCGCCAGATCCAGCGTTCTTCGTTGACGCCGGCGTCGAGCTCGCCAGAGCAGGGTCGAGCCCGCCAGAGCAGGACAGGTCCATCCCGTGCCGAAGGCCGCCGATCACGACTGGATGAGACCGCCAGAGCACGAGTAGATAACGAGTGGTGCCGAATTGCCGCTTCTAGTACCGGCGAGTAGCCAACCTGGGTTACATTCTTTTTCGGCTATGCAATATTTACTGGCTCGGCCGACTTATTGTGCTTCGAATCTTAAATTCTTCTAAGGACAGACTCGTGAAAACTCGCTTACGCTACGCGGCGGTTGTTGCCGCAAGCGCCCTTCTGCTCACCGCCTGCGGCGAGGCTCCCACTGAATCAGGCGGCGGCGAAGCCTCCGGTTCGTCGGAGTTCCTCGGCTGCATCGTCTCGGACTCCGGTGGTTTCGACGACAAATCCTTCAACGAGGCCGGGTTCCGCGGACTCAATAAGGCAAAAGAAGACGGCGTTATCAGCGACACGAAGACTGCCGAATCCACCTCCGACGCAGACTTCGCTCCGAACATCAACCAGATGGTCAGCCAGGACTGTGGCCTGACCATCACGGTTGGCTTCCTGCTGGCCACGGCGACGGCCGATGCCGCCAAGGCGAATCCGGAGTCGAAGTTCGCGATCATCGACACCGCCCTCGAAGAAGAGGCCGAGAACGTCAAGTCCATCCAGTTCGACACAGCGCAGGCTGCGTACCTGGCCGGCTACCTGGCGGCATCGCAGACCAAGACCGGCAAGGTCGGCACCTTCGGCGGCATCAAGCTTCCGTCGGTGACGATCTTCATGGACGGCTTTGCTGACGGCGTGGCGCACTTCAACGAAGAAAAGGGCAAGGACGTCAAGGTTCTTGGCTGGGACAAGGCTAAGCAGGACGGCACCTTCACCGGCGACTTCGAGGACGTAAAGAAGGGTCAGTCGGTCAGTGAGAACCTGATCAGCCAGGGCGCCGACGTCCTGCTTCCGGTCGCGGGACCTGTTGGCGAAGGTGCGGCAGCAGCCGCCCTGGATGCCAAGGACGTCGCCCTGATCTGGGTTGACTCCGACGGCTACGAAACACTCGCCGAAAAGTACAAGCCACTCGTGATGAGCACCGTCGTGAAGAAGATCGATGTTGCGGTCGAAGACGTGCTGAAGGCAACCGCCGAAGGCAACTTCAGCAACGAGCCGTACGTCGGCACGCTGGAGAACGACGGCGTGGCGCTTGCCCCGTACCACGACTGGGACTCGAAGATCGATGACGCGACCAAGAAGGAAATCACCGACCTGCAGGCGGCCATCATCGATGGCAGCGTCAAGGTCGAATCGCAGTCATCTCCTAAATAAGCGCGTAGGCTCACTGATCTAGTGCGTTAGCCACTTAGACGGCGGAGAGGAAATCACCTCTCCGCCGTTTGTGGCGTCAGGCGATCAGAGGAAAGAAGCACCCATGAAGCTTGAACTCTCAGGCATAACCAAGCGATTTGGTTCGCTGGTCGCCAACGATCATATTGATGTGACCGTTGAGCCCGGAGAAATCCACTGCTTGCTCGGTGAGAACGGCGCCGGCAAATCAACGTTGATGAACGTCCTCTACGGCCTTTACCAGCCCGATGCCGGGCAGATCCTGGTGGACGGGAAGGCAGTGGCTTTCGCCGGGCCCGGGGATGCCATGGCGGCCGGAATCGGAATGGTTCACCAGCACTTCATGCTGGTTCCCGTGTTCACAGTTGCCGAGAATGTCATCCTTGGCAACGAACCCACGAAGGCAGGCGGCCTGCTTGATTTGGCGACCGCCCGCCGCAGGGTGCGCGAGGTGTCCGATCAGTACAACTTCAACGTCGATCCCGACGCGCTTGTCGAGGACCTGCCGGTCGGCGTGCAGCAGCGGGTGGAGATTATCAAGGCTCTGGTGCGTGACGCCCGGATTCTGATTCTGGATGAGCCCACCGCTGTGCTCACCCCACAGGAAACCGATGAGCTGATCGCCATCATGCGGCAGCTCTCCGATTCTGGCACTTCGATCGTGTTCATCACCCACAAGCTTCGTGAAGTCCGTGCCATTGCCGATCGGATCACGGTGATTCGACGCGGCGCGGTTGTCGGCCAGGCGAAGCCGGAAGACAGCGAGGCCGACCTGGCATCGATGATGGTTGGCCGCTCGGTCAGCCTGCGGGTGTCGAAAAGCGAGCATGAGGTCAACGATCGCAGTTTCTCGGTGCGTAACCTCACTGTCAGCGATGACACCGGCCGGGTCGTCGTCGACGGTGTGTCCTTCGACGTACGGGGTGGCGAGATCCTCGCCGTTGCCGGAGTGCAGGGAAACGGTCAGACCGAGTTGACCGAGGCCATTCTGGGCCTCACCACGCGAACGCATGGATCGATCACGCTCGACGGCAAAGAACTGCTCGGCCGAAAGCCGGCAAAGGTGCTGCGCTCCGGCGTCGGGTTCGTTCCCGAAGACCGCGGAGTCGATGGACTGGTCGGCCGGATGAGCGTTGCGGAGAACCTGGTCCTCGACCTCAAGGACACTCCCAGCTTCTCCTCCGGTATTGCTCTGAAGACCAGGGCGATACAGAGCAACGCCGAACAGCGGGTGCAGGAGTTCGACATCCGTACGCCCTCCACCGAAACCCTCGCCGGCAAGCTGTCAGGGGGAAACCAGCAGAAGGTCGTGATGGCGCGTGAGCTATCGCGCGAACTCAAGCTCTTCCTCGCCTCACAGCCGACCCGTGGGGTCGATGTCGGTTCCATCGAGTTCCTGCATCAGCGGATCGTGTCAGAGCGCGACAAGGGCACGCCGGTAATCATCGTTTCCACAGAGCTGGACGAGGTGCTGGCGCTCGCGGACAGGATCGCCGTGATGTACCGAGGAAGAATCGTCGGCATTGTCGATGGCGGCATCCACCGGGATGTGCTCGGCTTGATGATGGCTGGCGCCAGCGCAGAACAGGCGAAGGAAAGCGTGAAGAAATTGCCGGCTACGGCCACCTCAGAGACCGACCTGGGCGGGGGAGTGCTGTGAGCGGCCAGGAACCTGCCGAAGGAGAGGGCCGCGCACTGGCCACGCCCGAACCAGCCGCCGCGAAGCCACCTCAGCCGCCCGAACGCGGTCGGATGGCCGGGTTGCTGCACGAGATCGCGACCGGATCGGCATTGCTGACCTTCCTCTCGCTCGTGCTGGCGTTACTTGTCGGCGCGGTTCTAATCGCCGCTTCGAACGAGGCCGTCATCGCGGCGTCCAAGTACTTCTTCTCGCGGCCCGGTGACACCTTCGCCGCGATTGGCGCTGCTGTCGGCGGTGCATACACCGCGATGTTCCAGGGCTCAATCATCGACATCAGTGAGTACACCCTGCTGCGGGCACTGCGACCGCTTGCCGACACGTTGACCTATGCCACGCCGCTGATCGCCGCGGGCCTGGGAGTGGCACTGGCGTTCCGCGCAGGCCTGTTCAACATCGGTGCCCAGGGCCAGCTCATCGTCGGTGCCATTTTCGCCGGCTACGTCGGCGGCAGCATGAATCTGCCCTACGGCCTGCACATCGTGGCGACCGTTCTCGCCGGGCTGGTCGGCGGTGCGCTGTGGGCCGGCATCGCCGGTTTCCTCAAAGCCAGGACCGGCGCGCATGAGGTGATCGTTACGATCATGCTGAACAACATCGCCACCTTCCTCGTGCTCTATGTGCTGACGACGGAGGTGTTTCGCCGGGAGGGCCGCACAGATCCGATCGGTCGGTTCATGCCGGAGAGTGCCCAGCTGTGGCGGCTTTTCGGCGCGGATTCTCCTGTGCGCACGCACTTCGGCCTAATCCTGGCGCTGTTGGCCGCTGTCGGCGTCTGGTGGCTGCTGAACCGCTCGACGGTCGGCTTCGGCTACCGTGCGGTCGGCTTCAACCCGAATGCAGCGCGTACCGCCGGCATCTCGGTCGAACGCAGCTACATCACCGTGATGCTGATCGCGGGTGCGCTGGCCGGGCTGGCCGGCGTCAGCCAGGTTCTTGGCACTGAGCTGTACCTGACCTCGGGTGTGGCAGGCGGCATCGGCTTCGATGCGATCACCGTGGCGCTGCTCGGCCGATCGACGCCGCTCGGCACCGTGCTCGCGGGTCTGCTGTTCGGCGCGCTGAAGGCGGGTGGCGTCGTGATGCAGGCCCGTACCGGGACGGCCATCGACATCGTCTCGGTTGTGCAGTCGATGGTGGTGCTGTTCATCGCCGCACCACCGCTGGTCCGAACCATATTCCGGCTGAAAACGAAGGAGAGGTCGGCATGAGCGGCACGTTAGCTTCGCAATCGCCGGCAGGACTGCCATCCGACGCCCCGCTCGGAGCGGATGCCCGGGTGGAACGTCAGACCAGCTACAAGGCGCCAATCGCCTACGGCATCCTCGGCCTGATCGCGCTGATTTTCTTCGGAGTGACCACACCTGGGGCGACCGAGTCCACGTTCGGCATTTCCACCCGGTCCGACTTCCTGCAGTTCTCACCGATCGGCGTCCCGTCAAAGGCCGCCGGCATCGTTCTCGGCCTGATCGCGATCGGTATCGCGGTGTACTCCGCTGTCTTGGTTGCCACCCGCCGGACCGCGCCGGTCGTACTGCCGTACGTGTTCGGCGTGGTGTGGGTCTTTGCATTCCTGACCTGGGCAGTGGCAGCCGAGTCGATCTCTTTCGTCGCGTTGTTGCAGGGCTCGCTGATTCTCGCCGTGCCGCTGGTTTTCGGTTCAATGGCCGGCATCCTCTGCGAGCGGGCCGGCGTGGTGAACATTGCGATCGAAGCCCAGCTGCTGGCCGGCGCCTTCGTAGCCGCAATCGTCGCGACGGTTACCGGTAACCCCTGGTTGGGCCTGATCGCCGCCGCTATCGGTGGCCTGATTGTTTCGCTGCTGCTGGCGGTCTTCGCGATCAAGTACGCGGTCGACCAGATCATCGTCGGCGTTGTGCTCAACGTGCTGATCATCGGCATCACCAGCTTCATCTACTCGCAGGCGCTGGCGAAGAACGGTGACCTGCTGAACAACCCAACGGCGATCAGCAGGTTCAAGATCCCGCTGCTCGGCGACATCCCGCTGGTCGGACCTATCCTGTTCAATCAGTCCGCGATCGTTTACATCATGTTCCTGGTGGTGATCGGGCTGCATATCGCCCTCTTCAAGAGCAAATGGGGCTTGCGTGTGCGCGCTGTCGGTGAGCACCCGACGGCGGCGGACACCATGGGTATCAAGGTCAATCGCACCCGCTACTTCAACGTGATGATTTCCGGCCTGGTCGCCGGCCTGGGTGGTGCGTTCTTCACTCTCGGCTCCGGCATCGGCTTCGCCAAGGAGATGACAGCAGGCAAGGGCTTCATCGCCCTGGCCGCGATGATCTTCGGCCGCTGGAGTCCGGTTGGTGCGTTCTCCGCCGCCCTGCTGTTCGGATTCGCCGACAACCTGCAGAGCATCCTCGGCATCATCCAGACCCCGATCCCGAGCGAGTTCCTGCAGATGGCGCCGTACCTGGCGACGATCTTCGCCGTCGCCGGCCTGGTGGGCAAGTCGCGGGCGCCCGCGGCCTCCGGCCAGGCCTACGAGAAGGGCTAGTCGCGTGGCTGGCATACCCGAGGCTCAGTGGGACGAGTTGCAACAGGCCGCGGTCGAGGCCATGCGCGCGGCCTACGCGCCGTACTCACGGTTTCCGGTGGGCGCTGCGGCGCTCGTCGATGACGGCCGGCTCGTCACCGGCTGCAACGTGGAGAACGCGGCCTACGGGGTCACGCTCTGCGCCGAATGCGGCCTGGTCTCGGAGCTGATCCGCTCCGGCGGCGGCAAGCTGACCGCGTTCGTCTGCGTCGACAAACACGGCGAGGTGCTGATGCCGTGCGGCAGATGCCGTCAGCTGCTCAGCGAACATGCCGCGCCGTCGCTTGTGCTCCGCACCGTGTCAGGGGACCGGTCAATGGCCGAGGTGCTGCCGGATGCCTTCGGGCCGGCGAACCTTCAGTAGGACGAAATTGCGAGGATGACTGTTATGTCTGAGGCATTCGACGTTGTCGACATCATCAGGACCAAACGCGACGGCGGTGAACTCACGCCGCTGATGATCGAGTGGATGATCGACGCCTATACCCGGGGAATTGTCGCCGAGGAACAGATGTCGGCACTTCTGATGGCGATCTTCATCCGCGGAATGCACCGGGCCGAGGTCGGCGAGTGGACCGCGGCGATGATCGCCTCCGGAACCCGCCTCGACTTCGGTGACCTGAGCCGAGACGGCAGGGCACTAGCCACGACGGATAAGCATTCCACCGGCGGCGTGGGTGACAAAATCACCCTGCCGCTCGGGCCGGTCGTTGCCTCGTTCGGTGTTGCGGTGCCGCAGTTGTCCGGCCGGGGACTCGGCCACACCGGCGGAACGCTGGACAAGCTCGAATCGATCCCGGGCTGGCGTGCCGATCTGACTACGGCGGAAATGTTCTCGCAGCTCTCCGACGTCGGCGCCGTGGTGTGCGCCGCCGGGGCGGACCTGGCCCCGGCGGACAAGAAGCTCTACGCGCTGCGCGATGTCACGGCGACTGTCGACTGCCTTCCGCTGATCGCGTCGTCGATCATGAGTAAAAAGATCGCCGAGGGCACCTCTTCGCTGGTCCTCGACGTCAAGGTGGGCAGCGGGGCCTTCATGAAGGATGCCGAAGACGCCGCCGAGCTGGCCCGCACCATGGTCGGCCTCGGGCTCGACGCCGGGGTTTCGACAGTCGCGCTGCTTACCGATATGTCCACCCCGCTCGGTTATGCCGTGGGAAACGCGATCGAGGTCGAAGAGTCCCTGGAGGTTCTCGCCGGCGGCGGCCCCGCGGACGTCGTTGAACTCACGATCGCGCTCGCTACTGAAATGCTGAGGGCCGCAGGCAGGCCGGATGCCGATCCCGCGGCGGCGCTCGCCGACGGCAGCGCGATGGATGCCTGGCGGCGAATGATAGCGGCGCAGGGCGGAGACAATGCTGCTCCGCTGCCGAAGGCGGGTGAAACCGACGTGGTGCTCGCAGAACGAGATGGCTACCTGGTCCGGCTCGACGCTCTAGGGGTTGGGGTGGCAGGTTGGCGGCTCGGTGCGGGTCGCGCACGCAAGGAGGACAAGGTGCAGGCCGGCGCCGGTGTCAGGCTGCATGCGAAGCGAGGGGACTATGTCCGGGCTGGCGAACCGTTGATGACGCTGCTGACCGACACTCCCGAGAGCTTTGCTCGGGCCCGCGAAGCACTGGATGGCGCGGTGGAGATTTCGGACGTACAGCCGGATGCGTCGCCGCTGATCCTTGACCGGATCGGATAGCGGGGTTTTGGCCGGCTAGGTGGTGCCTTCGCCACCTCGGATGCCGGTGCACGTAGAGTTGGCGTGTGACTTCTCATCCACGTTTTCCCACTCCGTTCGGCGTCGATCCGCACGATCCCCTTCTCGCTCTTCCGAAGGTCTCTCTGCACGACCATCTGGACGGTGGCCTTCGACCGCAGACGATCATTGAGCTGGCTGACGAGATCGGTTACCAGCTACCCAGCAATAATGCCGGCGAACTGCAGCTGTGGTTCCGGGATGCCTGTGACTCGGGTGACCTGGTCCGCTACCTGGAAACGTTCGATCACACCACGGCCCTGATGCAGACTCACGCGAACCTGCACCGGGTGGCCACCGAATGGGTGCTCGATCAGGTGGCCGACGGCGTGATCTACGCTGAAGCCCGCTGGGCGCCCGAACAGCACCTGGCCGGGGGGCTATCACTCGATGAGGCCGTCGATGCGGTGCAGGCCGGGCTTGACGCCGGGGTTGCCGAGGCCGCGCTGGAGGGTAAGACCATTGTCGTCGGCCAGCTGATCACGGCGATGCGTCACGCCGATCGAAGCGTCGAGATCGCCGAGTTGGCGCTGCGCCATCGCGATGCGGGAGCCGTAGGCTTCGACATCGCGGGGGCCGAGCTCGGATTCCCGGCATCCAACCATCGTGAGGCATTCGAACTTCTGCACCGGGAGAACTTTCCGGTGACGATTCACGCCGGCGAGGCTGACGGGGTGTTGTCGGTGTGGGAGGCCGTCCAGCTGTGCAATGCCCAGCGGATCGGGCACGGAGTCCGATTGATCGAGGACTGCGACCTGAGCGACCCGGGTAATCCGAGGCTTGGCCGGCTGGCCCAGTGGGTACGCGACCGGCACGTGCCGCTTGAGCTGTGCCCAAGCTCCAATGTGCAAACCGCTGCAGCGCCGTCGATAGCGGAACACCCGATCACCTGGTTCAAGAATCAGGGCTTCACGGTGGCGTTGAGCCCGGATAACCGGCTGATGTCCGGAACGTCGATGACCCGGGAAATGCGACTGTTGATGGACGAGGCCGGCTGGGACCACGACGATCTGCTTTGGGTAAGCGTCAACGCGCTGCAAAATGCGTTCCTCGACCTGCCGGACCGCGAAGCACTGCTCGACGAGCTCCTGCTGCCGGGCTTCGAGGGATCCTCGGTCTAGCGAGGTTCACATCATGTCCACCGAACCACCTGTTGATCGCCAGCAATCTCCGACCCCGGCTCGGCGTCCGTTCCTGCTGGTGATCATCGTCGCAATCGTGGCGCTTGAGGCCGGCGCTATGCTCGGGGCCGCGGGCTGGCTGATGTATTCGCTGGTCACCGCCCCGACCACATCGGTGTCGTCGGCTATCGCGCTGTTCGTGCTGGTGCTGGTGCTTGGCGTTGGGTTGCTGTTCGTTGCCAGGGCATTATGGCAGGGTCTGCGCTGGCCTCGCGCCGCGGCGATCGTCTGGCAGCTGCTCGTTGCGTCCGTTGCCATTCCGACCATGACCGGCGGCCAGCCGGGCCTCGGAATCGCGCTGCTGATACCGGGCATTGTGGTTGTCGCGGGGCTGTTCGTCCCCTCGGTGGCCGCGGCGACGCGCGGAACTCTCGGCTCCCGGAAGGTGCTGTAGCTAGGCAGGCTGCTGCGGTTGCCTCGTGGCTGCTGGCTCGCTTCCGGCAAGCTCCGAGCCATCACTTGGCCAATGCTGCGATGGCCACCTCAGGGCTCCCACAGCGCTAACTGGATTGGCTGCGGAGTCCGGCCGAGCGCCAGCAGGCCGCGGCCGGGAAGCTGCGCGCCCGGCGTCCCGACTCTGAGCCCCAGCACCTCGCCGTCGGCATAGCCGGACGGGTTCAGCAGGATCCCACTTCGTCCTGCGCGCATGGCGGGCACGAGCCCGCTATAGCCGCCGCCGAGAAGTGAGCTCACGCCCGCGCATACGATGCAATCCCGCGCGGGTTTCAACGATGTGCTCCCTGTGACCAGGCGATCGAGCAGCGCGGTCTCGATCTCCCGCGGCACGGTCTCCAGGTCGTCCACCAGATACAGGGTGCCCGGCGCGGCAGTGGCAATTGCCTGGGCCGCTGCTACGACAGGACCATCGCCGAGGCTCAGACCGGCCGTCTCGGCGAACTCCTGCAGCGCTCCTTCGGCATAAGCCAGACACAGTATCGTCCGCCGCTGGGCCACGGCCTGTTCGGCGATCACCGCCAGCGCATTCGATCTTCCCGAGCCGCGGGGCCCCGCGATCAGCAGAGTGCCCGGCCTGCGGCCCGGATCCCAGCGAGCGCACGCCAGATCGTCCCCGCCAACACCGAGGACGATCGGCGTGGGGTCGATTCCGGATGACGCTTCCTCCGCCGGCGTAGCCGGCAGCAGGGCTCGTAGCAGGATCCGGTCCGGGAGCGGCCGAACCCTGAACGGTTGCCGCATCCCCGGCTTCGCGGACCTAGGTGGCGCCGCCGAATAGGCCCCGTCGTCGATGGCCAACTGCACTTCCAGCGGATCGGCCAGGTCGAAACCTCCCAGTGGGCCAAGCAGCAAAGCTCGGCCCGGTGGCATTGCTGCCGGAATGTGCGCGGAGGGGACGCCCATCAGCAACAGATCAGCCCGGTCAGCCAGCCGGAGCAGCAGCCGGGCAGGGATCAGCGAGGCCAGGCGAGAGGTGAGCAGCGATCGTCCTCCGGTGACCAGCACGCGGACGCCGGCCGCAATGCCGTCCCGGACCAGGTGAATCAGCACGTCGACCGGCCGCCCGCCGTCCAGCTGCTCAAGTTTCGCCGACAAGGCTTCCCATCCATCGATGATGAGCAGAAGATATGGCAGCGAGGCATCAGCCGCCCGCTGGAACTCGTCAATCGTGGTGACTTGGTGCGCGTTGAATAGCCGTCGTCGGTCGCTGACCTCCTCCGAGAGTCGCTGGAGCAACCTGGCCAGCCTGGTGTCATCGTCCAGAGTGACGATTGCGCCGACGAAGGGCAGCGCCTCCGCCGCCCGGAGGTCGTGCGTGGCGTCGAGAATGTAGACGTGGGTTTCAGGTGCGTTCGGCCGGCCGAGCCGGGAGAGCACCGTGCGGACGCAGGACGTGCGGCCGGTACGTGAGGTTCCGGCAACGATCAGGTGTCCGTCGTGTGGCAGATCCCAGTGCAGGGGCGGCTGCGCTGCCAGCTCCGGGCAGTCGGCCAATCCGATAGCAAGCCCGTTCGATCTGCCATCCTGAGCATCGGCGGGCAGATCGTCAGTGGAAACCCGAGCGGGCAGCGGCGCGAGCCAGGGACCGGCCTGCCGCGGGATTTCTTCCGCTGCCCCGGCAAAATCAGTCGGATCCACCGGAGCCTGGGCAGACGTGGCTGCGGCGCGTTTCAGAAACGCAGCCCAGCCCAGCCCGAAATCGGCCGTCGACATCAGCCGGACGGATGGTGAATCGTCGGGGACAGCAGCGTCGTCTGCGCCAAAGGCTCGGGCAGCATGGAACTCGATCAGCGGACCATTTCCACTCCGGATGAAGCCACGGCCAGGCTGGTCAACCCGAATCCGGGCGGCATCGGGTGCGTCAAGCAGGTCGGCCGAGTCGGCTGCATCCCGAACCCGAAGGGCAATCCGAAGATTCATGTTGGCTTTCATATCGGCGTTGACCGCCCCAGCAGGACGCTGGGTCGCCACAATAAGATGTACGCCGAGCGACCGGCCCACGGCAGCCAGCCGGACCAGCCCGGAGATCAAATCGGGCAATTCATCGGCCAGCACCCTGAACTCGTCGATCACCACAACCAGCCGGGCAACCCGCGGGCTATCGGGCTGCCTTAGCCTTCGGTAACCGTCAAGGTCGGCAGCACCGAACTCGGCGAACAGCCGTTCACGCCGTTTCAGCTCGGCCCGCAGCGAGCGTAGCGCCCGCCCGGCCAGCTGCGGATCCAAGTCCGTGACTGTGCCGACAGCGTGCGGAAGCCGACTGCACTCGCTGAAGGCTGAGCCACCCTTATAGTCGATAAGCACGAATTGGAGTTCGTCGGGACGGTTCACGGCGGCCAGGGCGAAGATTAGGCTTTGCAGGAACTCCGACTTGCCCGAGCCTGTCGTGCCCGCGATGACTGCATGCGGACCATCCCTGGCCAGATCGATGCAGACGGGTCCCGTCTCACCCAGACCGAGTGGCACCCGGGTGGAATACGGCGTTGTGTTCCAACGCCGGGTCAGACTGAGCCGATCACAGCGGAGCAGCGTGGACAGCGACGCCGATCCCGTCCGGTCATCGCCAGCGTGATCGGCGCCAGCGCCGGTTCGGCCCAGCGACCGGGCAGCCGTTTCCGCGACATCTGATCGTAGCAGGTCGAGGCTGATGCCGCTGACATCCCGGAGGCACGAGAGGGCGCTGTTCAGGCCGACAACCGCTCGGTTCTGCCGGTCGGACATGCCCTGCTGGTTAGGCACGCTGCGGTACTCGAGTTCCGCCCCGCCATTGCTCCGGTAGGTCAGGCGGTCGGCAGACAGGATCGGCTCCGGCTGTCTGGGCGCCAGCACCACGATGTGCCGCCGCTCCGGATGTTCTTCCTGCCATGCCGATGCAGCGGACAGTACGCCCTGACTCTCGCCTTCACTTTCGATAAACATAACGACACGACGGCCAGGATCATCCAGCGTACGAGCCACGGCCACGGCCGCACCGACCGAATCTTCCCGCGCACAACGGGGCAGCCATCTCGCCCACTCCCAGTTGCCCGGATCCGGTGCGGCGATCACGAGCCACGCGCCGACCGCGCTGAGTTGGACGATCAGGGAACTGGCCAATCCGACGCGGGTCTGGTTATCGGCGACGATAAGCAGCGTCGAGCGGAGCGTGACGCCGACCGGCGCCGAGCAAATCGCAGGACGCCATCGAGTGCCCCCGGGCCGGTACTTGCCGGAATCTGGCTTCGTATCCTGGGGTGGCGACCCGGGAAAATCGGGCACTGCGCCGTCGATCTCGACCCGGGACGGAACTGTCGCCAAACCCAAACGGAATTGCGGCTCCGGCGCCGTCAAGCCGCAATTCTGAGTGGGAACAGCACCGGCGGCCAGGCCCGCGCAAAGGGTGGCCAGGTCAGGGAACCGGGACTCCAGGTCGGATCGTTCGTGCCGGAGGACCTGCACCAGGTATCGGCTGAAGGCCTGACACTCCTCTCGGTAGCGCCGTTCGTGTGCCTTGCCGCGCCGCTTTCCTGACCGTCGATCGGACAGAAAGCCAGCGAGGGCGAGAATGGGCGAAACCGCGCACATCAGCAGGAAGAGCCATGACCCGGTAGCCGCCACCAGAACAGCCGCGACGACTAGCGGAGCGATGAGGGTCGCAAGCGTCAGGCTTCGGGGGCGCGGCTGATCCGGTGGTTCCGGGGCCGAAAGGGACGGCGGTGTGGATTCGCCATCTGGCGGCC
Source organism: Saxibacter everestensis (assembly GCF_025787225.1). NCBI lineage: Bacteria > Bacillati > Actinomycetota > Actinomycetes > Micrococcales > Brevibacteriaceae > Saxibacter > Saxibacter everestensis. Next base: position 2,518,494 of record NZ_CP090958.1, on the reverse strand, counting down.
GGGCAACCTCGGCTATGTGGCTATCGGGCGGTGCCTCCTGCGGCATGTGGTTCTCGGGCAGTGTCTCCTCGGGCAACGGCAGGGCATCCTGCGGCATGGGCGGCATGGGCGGCACTGAAATCGATGCTGAGCCACCGTGGTTCGGGGGCGAGGCCAGCCGAGGGCTGAGCAGCGAGGTGCCAATCCGCAGGGTGGAGCCCAGTGACAGGACCTGCCTGGCGCCGAACCGCAAGGGACAGCCATCGACCAACAACGGCACGTCCCGCCGCGCCGTGGCGATGAACAAACGGGTGGGGGTTTGCTCGACGACGGCATGGCATCGAGAGACGGTGCCGTCGTCGAGCACGATGTCGTTGCTGGTGGCACGTCCGATGGTCAAACGACCCCCGGCCAAGGGAAAACGGGCACCGGCGTTGGGCCCGCCGGTCACCGCGAGTTCTATTCGCTGGGCAACAGCCAGGTCGTTGGGTGAGGCCGGGCCCGCCAAAGTGGCCCCGAGCCGTGTTCGGCCGACGCCTGCTACCGCCCCGGACCCAGTCGATCGGGCTTCCGCAGTGATGGTGTCGCCATCGGCAATAACACCTGCGCTGATCAGCGAACACCAACCGGTGGTCTCGTTGATCGCCGCGCCCGCTTTCGTTGCATCGGCGGAGCAGAAGAACACCGTGTCTTGAGGTAGTTGAAGAAAGGACCGAATCCGTTCCAGAACAACGCCGGCAGTTTCTTGCGGCTCGGCCGATATGGCGAGATCGTGCCGGCTCTGGCTCGTCGTCCGGTCACTAACGCTGATACGTATCCAGCGCACCTGCTGCACTCCTGATCTCCGGCGCTTGTCGTGATCACGAGCCTAGGCCGGCACAATCGAATACCGGCAGGAACCGACAAACTGTGGAAAATCTGCGCTGGCGCCGCGTTGTGACGTCAGGTTCGAACCCTGACGGCATGTTCGAACCCTGACGTCAGGTTCGAACCGCTGACGGCCGGGGATACTAGCCGTCTCGCAGGCTGCCGCGGGCACGGGAGGTCACCGAGATCTGGATGCCGTCGGGAACGAACACGGACAGTATCGCCGGTCGCGCTCGCGCCCGCAGGCTTACCTCCGCGGACACTCCGTCAGTGCTTCCGGTGGGCCTAACCAGGCGGAGAGCTTCAAACCGTGTCTCGGCGTCGGTGCGCTCGAGATAGCGGCGGGCGCCGTGTCTGACGCTGTCGTCGGTCAGCCGGATCGATGGCTCGGGCCCTAGTTCCGGAACGAATGAATCCGCAGCGGCAAGAACGGCGGAATCAGCTACCGACTGCAGCCGCTTCCGTTCGAGATAGACGCTGGAGATGGCGATGACCACGAAGATGATGCTCAGTCCGATGGCGCAGAACCCAATCGCGAGCGGCAGAATCTGTCCGTCATCCGCACCCCGGCAACGATTAGCCATAGCGGGACACCGCATCCGTGTGCGAGTCCCGGATTTCAACCCGTGCCGGCAGCTGCTGGTCCAGCGCCGCGGGCACGCCAGGCAGCGCGACCTCCGCGGTCACCGAGACCGTGACCAGGGCATCATTGCTGTCACAAGCCGGTGAGCAGGACACCCGGATTGTGCGGGGAGCCTGGTCGAGGCCATAGTCTCGCAGCGCGAGGTCGACCAGTTCCTCCGCGGCCCGGTGGGATTCGGCGGAATTCGGCGACCGTGCAAGGAGCCTTGCTGCACCTGATGCCGCCGAACTCACCGCGAAGGAGGCGCCCTGAAGTTGGCCAAGGGCGACGATCAGGTAGATCAATGGCACCAGCAAGATCAGGCCGGCCGCGCTGAATTCGATCAGCGCGCTTCCAGCGTCCTCGGTAGCCGGTCTCATGGCAGTTCTGCTATCGAATGTCCGCTGAGTTGCAAAGCACCGCCAGGACCCAGCAGGCCCACGGCCGGGAACGGTGCCGAGACAGACACCTCAATCAGCCGTACTCCGTCAACGGTGATTTCGCGCGCCCGAACGTCGCGCGCGTACTTCGGCGACAGCGAACTGCTGATCAGTTCCTTCGTCCGAGTCGCTCCGTCTGTTGCTGACTGATCGCCGAGCGCGGCAAAGCGGGCGCCTTCGGCTGCGCAGTCGATCACCGTGTTGCGAACGTGCAGAATCAGGGCGAGCTGAATGACGCCGAGGAACACCAGAACGAGCAGGCCTGAGATAAGGGCGAAATCGGCCACCGCCGATCCGGTGTCGGCGCGTCTAGCCATTGCCTGCCTTCGTGACGCTGCGCATCGCATCGGTGAACATGGTGCTCAGCGCCTCGCCGGCAAGGGCCCATAAAGCTATCACCAGTCCGGCCGTCATCATCGTGATCAAAACCCAGCCGGGTACGTCTCCGCGATCCCGACCTTCGTTGCGAAACAGTGTTTGGCAGAACAGCAATTGCAGTGAATCCGGTAGGCGTTTCATAGTGCGTCCCTTTGCTTTGTGGATTGTGGATTATGGTTTGCTGCCCGCGACTTACGCGGTGCTGTGTTCTTAGGTCATGGCTGCAGGTTGAGCACCGCCATCGAGGGGAAGATCGCGAATACCACGGTGATCGGTAGCACGAACAGCACGACCGGAACCAGCATGGCGATCTCTTTCTTTCCGCCTGCCTCCAATAGCCGACGTCGTCCGGCCTCCCGCACGTCAGAGGCCTGGGACCGGAGCACTTCAGCGAGAGGAGTTCCGCGCTCGATTGCAACGGCTATCCCGTCCACGAACCGGGAAATGCTCTGCACCTCGGCCCGCCTGCCGAATCCGTCGAGCGCCTCGACCAGCGGGGTTCCGCTGCGCGCGTCGGCGAGTGTTTTTTGCAACTCCCGCGACAGTTCGCCGCGGCAGGTCCTGCTCACCCGTTCCAGGGCGCTGACAGGTCCCTCGCCCGCTGTGATCGACAGCGCGAGCAGTTCGGCGATCATCGGAAACTCCGCGAGCATCAGCGATTCGCGATGTTCCACCTGACGGGTCAGCAGGTGGTCCCGGCCGGCGATGCCGCCGAAGACGCCGAGCAGGGCGAGTCCCATCAGCAGGAACGGCGAAAAGCCACGAGCGGCCGAGACGGCGACCGCCAGTGCGATCGCCGCAAGCAGACCGGCGGCCGCCCAGAGCACCTGTTGTGCGCGGAAATGCTCCGTGGTCAGGCCGGATCCCAGCCGTTCAACCCTCCGTCTGACGCTGTTCGTTGCGCCCAGGTGGCGCTCCAGCCAACGCCCTGCAGCCTGTGGCCAAGGTGCGACGAGCTGTGCCAGTCCGTGCCTGAGGTTGGGTGCCGGCCGGTTGAGCAGGCGTGAGGCACGCGGCTGGTCCCGAAGATAGGGCCCGAGCCGATCGTCAAGCGTTGGGCGATGGAATACCGGCAGCCGGAAGATCGTCCATGCCACGCTGAGCCCCAGCAGAGTTCCGCCGCCAATGACGACGACCGGGCTGAATGGAGTGAGCCAGTTCATCGCAGCACCCGGGGCTCGTCCGGCAGGCGTCCCAGTCGCCGCATCGTCCGATAGGCCAGGAACGACGCCACGATTCCGATTCCGAGCAGCAGCGCGCCGCCCTTTGTGTTGTAGGCGACGGCGGCCTCGGGGCGGGTCGAGATCAGGCCGAGGACGATCCACGGCGCGGCGACTGCCAGTCGGGCACCGTTGATCGTCCAGGACTGCCTGGCCTCGAGTTCGGACCGGGTCCGGGCGTCCTCGCGAAGAAACGCAGACAGTGTTCTCAGCATCCGGCCCAGATCGCTTCCGCCGACTTCCCGGGTTATCCGCAACGCTTCGACGATTCGATCGGCGACCGGGTCCGCCATCCGGAACTTGAGTGCGTCGATCGACAGGATGAAGTTTCCGGTGACCCGGTATTCGGTGGCGGAGAACGCGAAGTCTTCGCGCAGTCCCTCGGGACCTCGCTCGGCAAGATTGCCGAGCGCTTCCGGCAATGACAGGCCCGCCCGGATGCCACTGGCCAGGTGGTCGACGGCCTCCGGCCAGAGCTCCCGAAGCGACGATCGCCGTTTCCTGGCCCGATGCCGAACCAGGAACAGCGGAGCGGCCAGGGCGAACATGGCGAAACAGGCGGTAATCGTCGGCGAGCGGGTGATCGAGAATCCGGTCAGACCGGTCAGCAAGCCGAAGCCGAGGCAGATTGCAAGCAGCCCCGCGGGAGACAGCGCGCTCACTCCCGCTTGCCGCAACAGGTCATCCAGTGATTGACGCCACCTGGGTGCGGCACGCTGTCGACGTAGTGACGGTGCCCAGCACGACCACCAGATGGCGAACAACCCAGCTCCGCCCAGTAGTCCGCAGAGTACCGACGCGGTCGAGTGGCTGATCATGGCGTTGCCAGCAGTTCGGAGAGATTGAAGCCGGCATCAGAGAACCGGCCCGCGTGTGTGGGAAAGCCGTCGGCCCGAATCAGCCGGCCATCGACGGAGGTGAAGATGGTTTCGGCCTCCACGGTGTCGTTCTCCACCCCGCCGGGTACCGAGAGAACCTCGGACACGCGGCGCTGCCCGTCCGCTTCCAACCGGCAGTGCACGACCAGATCCAGGCAGCTGGCCACTGCGGGCACCACGAAGCGTGAGGAAATGTTCTCGCCGGCCAGCAGCGGGAGAGTGCACAGCTTGTTTATCGCGTTCCTGGCCGAATTCGCATGCAGAGTCGACATCCCGGAAAGCCCGGAGTTGAGCGCGATTAGCAGGTCGAGGCTTTCTGCTTCGCGGACCTCGCCGACGATGATCCGATTCGGGCGCATCCGGAGCGCCTCTTTGACCAGCTTGCGCAACGCGATCTCTCCGGTGCCCTCCAGCGATGGCTGCCGGCACTGCATTGCCACCCAGTCACGGTTGGGCAGATCGATCTCGAAGACTTCCTCGCAGCTGATCACGCGCTCGCGGGCCGGGATGGAGGCAGCAAGGGTGTTGAGCAATGTGGTCTTTCCAGCCTGTGTCGCGCCGGAGATCACGATGTTGAGTCCGGCTATCACGCTGGCGTGCAGAAACCGCGCAGCGCTTGTGGTCAGCCCGCGGGCGGCGACCAGGTCACCCAGGGTGCGGGTTCGGGCAACGAACTTGCGAATGTTGATCGCGATGTGTTTTCGGGTGATATCCGGCAGCACGACGTGCAGACGTGCGCCGTTCGGCAAGGTGGCGTCAACGAAAGGACTGGACAGGTCGACGCGGCGTCCGGTGGTCTTCAACATTCGCTCCACCAGGTCGCGCACCTGATCCTCGCTCAACAGGGTAGGCGTGAGCTCGGAAATGCCGTTCCGGGAGACGAAGATCCGGCGCGGGTCGTTCAGCCAGATTTCTTCGATGTCGTCGTCGTCAAGATACTGCTGAAGCGGCCCGAGTCCCGCGATGGCGTCAACGACGTGACGGATCGCCTGCTGTTGATCGTGAAGCTGGGGCAGGCCGCCGGCAAGGTAGCGATCGTCATAGTCCGCGACAACTGCCGCAACTAACGACTTCATCTCCGACGTGTCCGTGCGCGGATCCAGGCCGCGCCGGCGCACCAGCTCTCGCACCTCGTCTTCCACGATCGCGATGGCATCCATCCGCCACTCCTAAGGACGTCGAACCTTAGGATGCACACTAGCGATATTTATCGTAGTTTGACTAGGTTTGATCGCAACTTGCGACGATTGGACTGCTTTGTCGGCTTTGCGGTTTTTCTCGGCGTTTCAGCTGTTTTGCGAGTGTTGTGGTGGCTTGTCGCAAACGCGGGAAATGTCTGAATTCACCGCTAGCGGCACTACCCGGGCGCTACTCCGCCACCTCCGTAAGCGGCGTTACCCGACCTTGTCGCTGCGCTTCTTCCGCACGACCTTGAAATCGTTGGTCATCTGCTCGAGCTCCATGCCCTTGGTCTCGGGCACTTTAAGCAGCACGAAGGCGAAGGACAGGGCGGCAAAGAACGCATAAATCCCGTAGGTCAGTCCCAGCGAGGTGTCCCGAAGCATTGGGAATGTAATTGTCACCGCGAAGTTTGCCAGCCAGTTCGCCGCGGTCGAGATTGCCATCGCCAGGCCGCGAATCCGGTTCGGGAACATTTCGCCGAGCAGGACCCACATGATCGGCCCCCAGGTGGCGCCGAAGAATACGACGAAGGCATTCGCCGCGACCAGGGTCAGCGGGCCCCAGGCGCCTTGCAACTCAGGGGTCGGCGCGCCATCGGCTCCCGTGACGATGACCGCCTGCGCGAAGCCGATCGCCATCACGGCGAGGCTCACAGCCATACCCGCCGAACCGATCAACAGCAGTCGCCGCCGGCCGAGCCGGTCGACGAGCGCGATCGCCACGACGGTGACTAGCACGTTGACCACCGAGGTGATCACGGATGCGGTGAATGAGAAGCTCTCATCGAAGCCGACCGACTGCCAGAGCGATGTCGAGTAGTAGAAGATGACGTTGATGCCGACGAACTGCTGGAAGACAGCGATCAGGATGCCGATCCATACGATGGGCAACAGGCCGTACTTCGGGTGCCTGATATCGCTGAACGACGGCTCTGATTCCCGGTCCACCGACTTCCTGATCGCATCGATCCGGGCGGCGACTTGCTCGTCCGTCTCGCCGAGCACGTCCTTGAGGACCTCGCCGGCCTTGGCATCGCGTCCCCTGGCGACCAGGAAGCGCGGTGATTCCGGGATTGCCAGGGCCATCAGACCGTAAATCACCGACGGCACCAGGCCGACAAGGAACATCCAGCGCCAGGCTGCGAGCCCGAACCAGAGATTTTCCGCCGCACCGCCGGCGCTATTGGCAAACCATGCGTCTGAGAGCAACGCGACGAAAATGCCAAGCACGATCGCCATCTGCTGCAGCGACGACAACCGGCCCCGCAACCGGGCCGGCGCGATTTCGGAGATGTATGTCGGTCCGATCACCGAGGCGACGCCGATGCCCAAGCCGCCGATGAAGCGCCAGATGCCCAGGTCCCAGGCGGCGAACGCGAACCCGGATCCGATCGAGGAGACGAAGAACAGGATCGCGCCGATGAACATCACCCGCAGACGGCCCCAATGATCCGCCAGCCGGCCGGCGAACCAGGCGCCAACGGCTGAACCGATCAGAGCGATGGCGACGACGAGGCCGGTGATGAACGCCGAGAGGCCGAACTCGCCCTCGATCGCGTCGACTGCACCGTTGATCACGGAGGTGTCGAAGCCGAAGAGGAACCCGCCGACGGCGGCGGCGATCGAAATAATAATCGCCCGGCCGACATGCGAGTCGCCATGGTCGCTGTACCGGGGATCGTGTGCAGGGTAGAACTGGGGGGTTTGTGGTTTTTCACTCAAGGGAGTGCTCCCAACTGCTGGGTTGTCTGCGTAAAACGCCGCCACGGTCGCAGGCACTAAGCACTGAATCCGGCCTCGGCGAGAGTCGGCCCTACGATACGCCCCTTCCGAACCAAGTGCCGAAGAGCACCCCGGGCACGCGCCATGCATTGGTGCCAGCCGCCCGTGGTGTCGTAATCTCACATATCATGGCCGCTTTTGATTTTGCGCTGGAGATTTCCGCGCTTCGCTCCACATTCCAGTCCATCCGACAGGTGAGCAATGTTGACGAGCTGCGCCAGGAAGTCAGCGAGCTGACTGAGGAGGCTTCGGCGCCCAACTTGTGGGACGACCCGGACGCCGCGCAGAAGGTGACCAGCAAGCTTTCACACAAGCAAACCACCCTTGAGCGGCTGGAAAAGTTCGAAAGCCGCATCGACGACGTCGAGTTGCTCGCGGAGATGGCCGGCGACGAATCCGACGCCGACACGCTCGAAGAGGCCGTGCGCGAGGTGGCGACCTTGAAACGGGAACTCAGCGTGCTGGAGATCTCCACCCTGTTGTCGGGCGAGTACGACGAGCGCGATGCCGTCGTGACTATCCGAGCGGGCGCTGGGGGAGTGGACGCCGCCGACTTCGCTGAGATGCTGATGCGGATGTACTTGCGGTGGGCCGAGGCAAAGGACTTCGGCCGTGAGGTGCTCGACACTTCATACGCCGAAGAAGCCGGACTGAAATCAGCAACGTTCCAGATTTCCGCGCCCTATGCCTACGGGCAGCTTTCGGTCGAAGCGGGCACCCACCGCCTGGTCCGGATCAGCCCCTTCGACAATCAGGGTCGCCGGCAGACGTCATTCGCCGCCGTCGAGGTGGTGCCGCTTATCGAGACAACCGACCACATCGACATCGATGAGAACGACCTGCGCATCGACGTATATCGGTCGTCCGGTCCGGGTGGCCAGAGCGTCAACACAACCGACTCCGCGGTGCGGATAACCCACCTGCCGACCGGGACAGTGGTCTCGATGCAGAATGAGAAATCGCAGATCCAGAACCGGGCTGCTGCGATGCGTGTGCTGCAATCGCGTTTGCTGGAGCTGAAGCGTCGCGAAGAGGAAGCGCAGAAGAAGGACCTGGCCGGCGACATCAAGGCCTCCTGGGGCGATCAGATGCGCTCGTACGTGACGCATCCGTACCAGATGGTGAAGGACCTGCGCACCGAGTACGAAGTCAACAACCCTTCGGCCGTTTTCGACGGCGACCTCGACGGATTCATCGAGGCCGGAATCCGCTGGCGGAAAGAACAACAGCAGGCCGCGCAGTCGGCGTAGCCGGATAGCTGTCTTTGCGCGACACGCGCAAGCGCAACCAAACGCAGGGATTGCCAGGGCAGCACGCAATACACTCAGAACGGTCAGCAGCTGAGTTCGTACCTGTTCTCAATCGGCCGAGCACATCCTTGATCGGGACAACCGGTTTAAGATGCGGAGGCCGTAAAATGCCGTCTAACCTGACCGAATACTTCCCCTGTGATTAGTTTCAAGAAAGTCACGAAAACGTACGACCGTAACGCTCGACCTGCCCTCAAGGACATTTCCTTGGAGGTCGAGCGCGGCGAGTTCGTGTTTCTCGTGGGAGCCTCAGGCTCCGGTAAATCAACGTTCATCCGGCTCGTCCTCAAGGAGGAACGGCCGACTGCCGGCTCCGTTCTTGTCGCCGGCCAGGATGTCGACGCCATTCCGAACTGGAAGGTGCCTCAGCTGCGCCGTAACGTTGGAACGGTGTTCCAGGACTTTCGGCTGCTGCCGAACAAGACGGTCTTCGAAAACGTGGCGTTCGCCCTCCAGGTGATCGGAAAATCTCGCGGCGCCATCAAGGAAACTGTGCCCGAGGTGCTGAAAACTGTCGGCCTTGAAGGCAAAGGCAAACGGATGCCGCACGAGCTCTCCGGTGGCGAACAACAGCGCGTTGCGATCGCCCGTGCTTTCGTCAACAAGCCGGGGATCCTGCTGGCAGACGAGCCGACCGGAAACCTCGACCCGACGACCAGCCTCGGGATCATGAAGCTTCTCGACCGGATCAACCGGGCAGGAACGACCATCGTGATGGCGACGCACGACGACGAGATCGTGGATGAAATGCGTAAACGCGTGGTGGAGCTGGTTGACGGCGAGATCGTGCGCGACGAGGCCTCCGGCGTGTATGGATCGGTGCGATGAGACTTCAGTTTGTACTTAGCGAAATCGGCGTCGGACTTCGGCGCAACTTCTCGATGGTCATCTCGGTCATCCTGGTGACATTCGTGTCGCTGACGTTCGTCGGCGCCGGAGCTCTGCTGCAGATGCAGATCTCGAATATGAAAACCTTCTGGTACGACAAGGTCCAGGTCGCCGTCTACCTGTGCCTGCCCGAGTCCGAGGTTCCGACCTGTGCAGACGGGGGAGTGACCGACGAACAGCGGTCGACCATCAAGCAGGCGCTGGAATCCGACGACCTCAAGCCGTACGTGGCGAACGTCTACTACGAGGATCAGAACGAGGCGTTCACCCACTTCCAGGAGCAGTTCAAGGGCACTTCGCTCGAGGGCACTGTCAACGCAGATCAGCTGCCGGAGTCCTACCGGGTCAACCTGGTCGACCCGGAGAAGTACGAAGTCATCCGCGAGTACTTCGCCTCACAGCCAGGTGTCGAAGAAGTGCAGGATCAGAACGAGTGGCTCGATCAGCTGTTCGCGCTGATGAACGTGGCGACGGCAATCGCGATCGGGATCGCGGTGGTCATGTTGATCTGCGCCATCCTGCTGGTCGCGACCACTATCCGGCTCTCCGCTTTCTCGAGACGTCGCGAGACCGGGATCATGAGGCTCGTCGGCGCCTCGAACTCGTTGATCCAGTTGCCCTTTGTGCTGGAGGGCGTGATTGCCGCGGCGATCGGCGCCCTACTGGCGTCCGGGGCATTGTGGGCGATGTTGCATTACTTCGTTGAGGGGTGGCTGAAACCACGGGTCACCTCGTTCTCGCTGATCGACGGCTCAGACGTGCTTATCGTCGGTCCGCTGCTTCTGTTGCTCGGCATCCTGATGGCCGCGGTTTCCTCCGTTGTTACCCTGCGTCGTTATCTGAAGGTGTGACCATGAAGTTGGCAAAGACAGCTCGTACGGTTCTGGTCGGCTTCATCGGCGTGGCGCTGTGTGTCTCCGCGACCATGGGGCCGGCCGCTGCCGACGCGCGCGATGACAAGGCACGCGTCGACAAGAAGATCGAGAACCTGATGCGGGACTTCGAAGGCCTGAGCAAGGATCTCGCTACGGCCAAGGCGCAGCTGGAAGATGCCGAGGAGAGGCTGCCCGGAGCCAAGGAAGCGCTGGGCGCCGCCAAGGCAGACCTGGCCGATGCCGAGGAGAAGGACGCGATTCTGGCGCAGCGCTTGGGCAGCGCGGAGGCGGCCGAGCGGAAGATCTCCAAAGAGCTGAAGTCCGGCAAAGCCAATATCGAGGCCAACCAGGAAAACGTGTCCAAGATTGCTCGCCGGGCCTACCAGAACGGTGGCGTTTCCTCGAACATGGCGATCATGCTTCAGGCGGCGCAGGGCGATGATGTCGTCTCGGGCGTCTCCATGGTGAGCTCGGCCGTCCGATCGCAGAACCGGGTGATCGCGAAGCTCACCGAGCAGCGCGCGGTGAACCGCAACAACCAGGCAAGGCTGGACGCCATCGCGGTCGAGATCGGCGAGTTGAAGAAGGAATCCGAGGAGAATGTCCGGGTGAAGGAGACTGCGCAGGCAGCCGCCGCGGAAGAGCAGGCGAAGGTCGAGAACATCATCTCGACGCAGACCACTGCCTCGAAGAAGCTGTCTGACAGCAAGGCCCAGACCGAGAGTGACCTGGCCGCAGAGAAGCAGGAACAGGATCGTCTGGCAAAGGAAGTCGACGAACTGATCAAGAAAGAGGAAGCTGAAGCCCGTAAGCGAGCCAAGGAAAACCAGAACAACAACAGTAACGACGGCGGCGGTGGTGGTGGCAACGATAACGGTGGCGGCGGAGGCGGGGGAACGTTCTCCAATCCGGCCAACGGCTATCCGATCACCTCATCCTTCGGTTACCGAATTCACCCGATCACCGGGTCGAAGAGACTGCATACCGGCACCGACTTCGGCGTACCATGTGGCACCCCGATTCGTGCCGCTGCGTCTGGCCGAGTGGTCTCGGCTGGGTGGGGCGGAGGCTACGGCAACCGGGTCGTGATCAGCCATGGCTCGATCAAGGGCTCCCGGATCGCAACGACGTACAACCACAACATCAAGGTGAACGTGTCGGCAGGACAGAAGGTGCGGAAGGGCCAGATCGTCTCGATCTCGGGAACCACCGGATCCTCCACCGGGTGCCACCTGCACTTCGAAGTGATGCGCAACGGTGGCTACGTCAACCCGATGGGTTACCTCTAGACCGGCGACAGCACGCAAGCTCAGGAGAGCACGCAAGCGCGGGCACAGCGCCGTCATCGGATATAAAGATGACGGCGCTTCGCCGTTCCGCGTAATGTTATGTGTTCGTGTCGGCTAGCGGCACTGGTCGATCAAGCCGGTATCGAAGGGAGCTTATGGTGGTGAAAGAAGAAGGCCGCAAGGTAGTGGCGACGAACCGTAAGGCCCGTCATGACTATCTGATTGAGGACACCTACGAGGCCGGCATTGTGCTCAGCGGGACCGAGGTGAAGTCGCTGCGGCAGGGGCGGGCCTCGCTGGTCGATGGATATGCCCTGGTGTTTCAGGGAGAAATCTGGCTCGAAGGTGTGCACATCAACGAGTACACCGAGGGAACCTGGAACAACCACTCCGCGCGACGGCGGCGCAAGTTACTCCTGCACCGCGAGGAGATCGCGAAGATCGCCGGCAAGATGAATGACTCCGGCCGCACACTGGTGCCGCTCCAGCTGTATTTTTCCGACGGCCGGGCGAAGGTTGAGATCGCGGTGGCCAAGGGTAAACGGGAGTACGACAAGCGTCACGCGTTGCGGGAGAAGCAGGACACGCGGGAGTCTCAGCGCGCGATGTCGTTGCGGCAGAATCGCTAGCACGGGCCGGCTGGGCCGGTTAGTCGGCAAGTAAGTCGGCGGGCCGGGTGAGGATTATGACGCCTGACTACTTCGGCTGCTCCTGTGCCCTGGGCCGTTACCGGACGACAGTTGGAATATGACGTGCGGAGAGCGGGTTGTAACCGGTACACTTGCAGATGCACCGCAGTACTGGCCTTCGTGGTCGGAACTGGGTGCCGGTAGGTGGAATATTGGTAAAAGAATATGGGGATGATCGGTTTCGACGTAGGTCATTGCGTCAGGTGAAGCGGGTCGAGAATGCAGAGTTATCTCGTTAACGCCCTCTGCAAACCAATAGGTGCCAAATCAAACCGCACCGACTTCGCTCTCGCTGCCTAAGCGACTAGCGTAAGTCCGTTAGCCCGGGGTCGCTTCCGCTCCGGTAGCTAGCGTCAGCTAGGAAGCCACTGCTTGCGAGTCACGTTACGGGGCTCGCAGGGACTTTTACGTAACTGGGCCCGTCAGCGACTTGTCTGTGTGATCGCTGGGGCCGAGAAAATCATTAGCAGACTGCACCCGGAGAAGACCTGACTAAATGCCAACGGACCCGGGTTCGATTCCCGGCATCTCCACAAATGCATGGTGCGCCCCGGCTGTAAGCCGGGGCGCACCATGCATTTATCGGGTCCAGCAATCGAATGGGCCCACGCTGCGAGTTCTACGAGCAGTAGGGGCTTCCCGGCATGCCAGGGCCGCCGGGAATCGAACCCGTCCGCTGACCCCTGCTTAGCTCTTCGGTAGACCCGGCGGGTTGAGTTCGGACTTCTCGATCGCCTCGGTGCCCAGCCCCCATCGCTTGAGCACTTTCGCGTAAGCCCCGTCGGCGATTGCCTCGTTCAGTACGATGTTGACCGGCTCGGCCAGCCCGTTTCCCTTGTCCGTTGCTGCGGCGATTGGCGCCGTCTCCGGCCAACCGCCGTCGAGCGTTCCGACGAGCTTCGTCCGATTGGTCGAGGCCGCGAGGTAGGCGCCGCTCGCATTCGGGCCGAGCCAAGCATCGGCCCGGCCGGACTGGATCGCGAGGTTTGCCGCCGCCTGATCGTCGTAGTACTGGAAGTCGACCGGCTTGAGACCCTTCTCCTTGTTCTCCTTATCCCAGGTTTGAAGGACCTTCTCCTGATTGGTGCCCGATCCGACGATGATCCGGAGCCCGGCGACGTCCTTCGCCGTCTTGAGCGAATCGACTTTCGAGTCGGCCTTGACGTAGAACCCGAGCAGGTCCTGCCTGTAGCTGGCGAAGTCGTACAGCTCCTTCCGTTCTTCCGTCACCGTCACGTTCGAGGTGACCAGGTCGTATTTGCCCGACTGGATGCCGAGTGGCCAATCCGCCCACGCCGCGGTTTTCAGGTTCAGTTCAAGCCCTAGCCCGTCCGCGATGAGCTGGGCGATATCCGGTTCATTTCCAATCACCGTTGTGTTGTCGTCGGCATAGAAATTAAGTGGCGGCGAGCCGTCCGTCGACGTGACAACCGTGAGTCTTCCAGCTTCGACCGGTTCGAACCCGCTCGCCTTGAGTGCGTCGACTGCCGCCGGGACCTGATCGAGTCGAATCCGGTTCTGGTCCTTGGTCAGATTGAACCTCACCGCGGTAGAAGTTGCGTCGCTGGCTTCCGAACGGTTGCCGGCGATATTAACGACCGTGATGACTGCGATAGCAATTAGTACGGCCGTGGTGGCGCCGACAATAGCGGCTACGGTTTTCTTGCGAAGTGCCATGGTTTCTTCCTTTTTCTGCTCGGATGACTGTTGATCGAATGCTGGATTGAAAAGTGGGAGTGCGGCTGTTTATCAGATGAGAGACCGCAGGTACCCGGACTAGAGGACCTTCGACAGAAAGTCCGCGGTTCGAGGATGGGAAGGAGAGTCCAGAACCTGGGCGGGCGAGCCGGACTCGAGGATCCGGCCGCCATCGACGAAGATCACCCGGTCGGCGACTTCACGCGCGAAACCAATTTCGTGCGTGACGATGATCAGGGTGGTTCCGGAGCGGGCAAGGTCGCGGATCACGTCGAGCACCTCCCCGACGAGTTCCGGGTCCAGCGCCGAGGTTGGCTCGTCGAAGAGCAACACCCGCGGCGAGAGCGCCAGCGCCCGCGCAATCGCGACCCGCTGTTGCTGCCCGCCGGAAAGCTGCCGCGGGTATGCCTCGGCCTTGTCGCCAAGCCCCACCCTGGCGAGCAGCGTGTGGGCGAGATCATTGGCAGCCGCCGTGCTGAGCCGCTTGAGCGCTACCGGCCCTTCGGTGACGTTCTCCAACACGGTGAGATGCGGAAACAGGTTGAAGTTCTGGAAAACCATCCCGACCGCGGTGCGGCGGCCGAGGATCTCCCGTTCGGTCAATTCGTAGAGCTTTCCGTTGCGGTGCTCATATCCGATCAGCTGGCCGTCGATCGTGATCCAGCCCTGATCGACGCTTTCGAGGTGATTGATGGTGCGAAGCAAGGTGGACTTTCCGGAACCGGACCTGCCGAGGATCGCGATCACCTCGCCCGGGTTGACGGTCAGATCGATACCGTCGAGCACCTGGTGGCCGGAGTAACTCTTGCTGACATTACGAATCTCGACTAATCCCGAGGCAGTCATCACTTACCCTCCTTGGTCGGCAGGGGAGTGGGCCTGCCCGGGGTCGGGGGATCGTCCTCGAGCCGGTTCCATTGAATTGCTGTCCAGCGCGCGAACGCCTGGATCGGTGTCGGCGGTAGCGTTCGGGTGGCGCCCCGGGCGAAATGCCGTTCGATGTAGAACTGCGCGACGCTGAGTATCGTCACCACGACCGTGTACCAGACGACCGCGACAAGCAGCAGTGGGATCACCCGGCCGTTGCGGTTGTAGATCACCTGGACGACGTAGAACAGTTCCGATGTCGCCAGCACGTAGACAACCGAGGTTCCCTTGATCAGATCGATGATCTGGTTGAAGGCGTTCGGCAGAATCGATCGTGCCGCCTGTGGCAGGACGATCCGCAGAACACGGCGCCGGATCGGAAGACCCAGGGCGGCAGCGGCTTCGAGTTGGCCCTGGTCGACCGAGAGGATACCGCCGCGGATGATCTCCGCCGAGAACGCGGCCTGATGCAGCGAGAGACCGAGCACGGCGGCCGCGAACGCGCTGACCAGTGTCACGGTATCGAACTGCAGGAAGTAGATGTGGGTGAACGGAATGCCGATTCCCAGCTGGGGATAGAGGTACCCAAGGTTGAACCAGACCAGGAGCTGCACCAGGAGCGGAACCGAGCGGAAGAACCAGGTAAAGCTCCAGGCGAATCCGCCCAGGATGGGGGACTTCGATAGCCGGGCCAGCGCGAGGAGCGTGCCGAGCAACAAGCCGATTGTGCCCGAGACCAAAGACAGCCACAGAGTCGTGCCGAGTCCGCGAAGCACCGCCTTCGCGGTGAAGTGCTCTGCGAAGACGCCCCACTCGTAGAGCGGATTGGTGATCAGCGACACCAGGAACTGCGCGATCAGCAGCCCTCCGATCGCGCTGAAAGTCCATCGCCACCAGTGCTTGGTCTTTACCACCCGAAGTTTCCCGTAGTCGGGCTGGCTTTCCGCGGCAGTTGAGCCAGCGGCGCGGACGGCTCGCTGTGGCTTCGACTGAGTGATATTGGACATGAGTTCTCTCTTAAAAGGGGTTCAGGTGAAAGGCGCACGAAGGTGCGAACAGGGACCGGCCGGCCAGGACCGAAGGGCAGCAAACAGCCAGACGGCGACGCAGCGTAACTAGCTACGAGGGCAGAACCAGGGATTCCGGGGCGAACCGGAGGGCGGACGCGATCAGCGGCTTTCGGCCATGGGTCAAGAACGGCCATGAGCCCGGGTCGGCTACGAGCCGTTCAGCTCGCACGTGCCACAGAACGGCCCTGAGTCGCGGGGCTTGCATGAGCCCGGCGGCTCGCACGAGCCAAAGAACCGCCACAACTCCGGCGGCTGCCGGTCGTGAGCCGTGCGGGTTAAGCTCTGCAGCTCAGCTCACCGCGCAAATCAGCTCAGACAACAGTGCAATCGCAGGCAACGTCGCCGGCAGCGACAGTCGGCAGCCCCGAAGGGTGCGGACTGTTGCCGGCGGTTGTGATCGCTGCAGATTGACATGTCACTAAGGTTCTACGAGCCAGACGCACGTGACAACCCGGCCGTCATCGGCCGTCACATAGCGCGCTTCGGCGCTACGCTGGAGACCATGGGGAGATGGTTCGCGGCGAAGCAGCGAGGCGCAAAGCGCAGGAAGTTCGTACTTCGTCCCCCGGTTCAACCTCGCTGGTGGAAAACACGCAGGGTGCGCACCGAAAGATCGAAGCGACCGCGCGAACACAGCAGCCGGATCAGCTCGACCGGTTGGGGCTGGATCATCACCGTCCTGCTCAGCTCGACCCTCTTCTCGATCAGTGTGCCGGTGCTCAGCTATGACTACCGCGTGCACATCGTGCCAGCTTTCGTGCTGGCGTTTCTGCAATCGGGTGCGCTGCCGCTGGCGATGCGACAGCCACGCATCGCCATCGCCGCGTCATCGACGGCGGCGTTGGCACTGGGGCTCGTCACCCAGCAGAGTGCCGGGCCACCCTGGCCGCTCCCCGTGGCGGCGATGCTCACCCAGCTGGCGATCATCGCCCTCGTCTCGCTGCGCTATCACTGGTCGACAGCCGTCACCGCCTGGCTAGCCGGCGTCCTGGCCACAGTTCTGGCCGTGCTTGCCGGATTTGGGCACTCCGCCGCTCTGGCCGGGGCGATCAACAACTGTGTGACCTTTGCCTCGCTGGCCGGAGCGATTCTGATCGTCGGCGTCCTGATCAAACAACGTCAGGTAATCAGATCGCAGCTCCTGGTTGAGCGCAGGATCAGCGCCGAAGAACACGCGCGGCGCACCCTGATCGAGGAGAAGAACAGGGTGGCCAGGGAGCTGCACGACGTGGTGGCACACAACATGTCGGTGATCAGCGTTCAAGCGTCAACGGCCCAGTACAGGCTGCCGGGGCTCGATGTCGATGTACGGCGGGAGTTTGACGAGATAGCGGCCTCGTCCAGGCAGGCAATGGCCGAGATGCGGAGCCTGCTTACAGTGCTGCGCGCCACCGATGAGGACAGCACGGACCCCGAACTGAGGCCGGCGCCCACCCTTCGACAGCTCCCCGAGCTGATATCCGCCGCGCAGCGAGGCGGGATCACGGTCGAGCTGGTGGCCGCCGGCGCGCCGGAGGAATTCGCGGTCAGTCATACGGTCGGAACGGCGGGCTACCGGATCATTCAGGAAGCGCTGAGCAACGTGATCCGGCACGCCCCGGGCGCCAACACCCGGATCAGCGTCGCCGCCGATCAGGCGTCGCTTAGGCTCGAGGTCAGAAACGCGGCGCCGCCGGTGCCGTCCCCGGATAGACCCGAAGGTCGCTCGACTGCCGAGGCCGGCAGCGGCCACGGGATCCGCGGAATGCACGAGCGGTCAAAGCTCGTCGGCGGCACGGTGAACACGGAGCATTTGCCGGACGGTGGCTTCATCGTGAGCGCTGCATTGCCACTGGCGCCGGAGCCGAGCGCCGGTGAACCGCAATCAATCCCGATCAGAAAGACGTGACGTGACAATTTCGGTAGTGATCGCCGACGACCAGGCCATGGTGCGGGCAGGGTTTGCCGCGCTGCTTGCCGCGCAGGACGATATCGAGGTACTCGGCCAGGCCGCAAACGGCGAGGAGGCCGTGCGGATCTCCCGGCAGACCAGGCCGGACGTTGTGCTGATGGACATCCGGATGCCGGTGCGCGACGGTCTTGCGGCCACCCGGCTGCTGCTCGAGCCGTCTCCCGCGGTCGCGCACCATCCCAGGGTTCTGATGCTGACCACCTTCGACGTCGACGACTACGTCTATGACGCATTGCGGGCCGGTGCCAGCGGGTTCTTGCTCAAGGACGCGCCGCCGGCAGACCTGGTCTCGGCGGTCAGGGTGATCGCATCGGGCGAGGCTCTGCTTGCCCCAACCGTCACCCGCCGATTGATCGAACAGTTCGCACAGACTCCGCGGTCGAACCGCTCATCGTCGCCCGGCGCATTGCGGCTTGGCGAGCTGACCGAACGCGAACGCGAAGTTCTCACCCTCGTGGCCCGCGGCAAGTCGAACTCCGAAATCGCCGGCGACCTCTTCATCGCCGAACAGACCGCGAAGACCCACGTCAGCAAGATCCTTGGCAAGCTTCAGGTCCGGGATCGGGTGCAGGCAGTCGTTGCCGCCTACGATGCCGGTTTCGTCACCCCGGTCTCCGACTAGCCTCGCGGCGCCGCCCTGATACCCCGGTAGGGGTCCGGAACGGCTCCCTTGGGTGATGTGCGTCCGAACACCCGCTACCTACGCTGCGATCAGATAACGAAATCGCACGAGGGAGCGCAGAGATGTACGCAACAAGTGAGGCTGCTGCCGGGTCGGCAATCGATAGCCGAGCCCGACAGTTTCCGCCGGTTACCGACACCAGGGATCGAGCCGTCGATCTGGTGCGTTCCGCCAGCCTCTTCGTGGTGGTGCTGCTGCACGCCATGATGGTCGGCGTCAGCGTCGTCGATGGTGACCTGTCAGTCGGGAACGCAATCGCAGATTCCGGCTGGTTCGTGCCGGTGAGCTGGTTGATTCAGGTTATGCCGCTGTTCTTTATCGTCGGCGGGTTCGCGAGCATCACCTCCTGGCGGCGGATGCGGGCACGAGGGGCGTCGTGGACGGAATACGTCAACGGGCGGCTGCAACGACTGACCGTTCCCGCCGTCGTGATGATCAGCGCGGTGGGGCTTGGCCTGGCGATAGCCCAGGCGGCGGGTATGCCGGCTGACCTGCTCGCGGAAGCCAGCCTCCGGATCGGCCAGCCGCTGTGGTTCCTCGCCGTTTACATCGGCTGTTCCGCGCTGGTCCCGATCATGTCGGCGTTGCACTTCCGAGCCCGTAGGCTGACCCTGCTCGGCCTTCTGATCGGAGTGGTCGGAGTCGACGCGCTGCGGATGGGCAGCGGTCTCGACGGGTTCGGCTACCTCAACCTGGCGTTCGTCTGGTTGCTGATCCAGCAACTGGGATTTGTCTACGCCGATGGCTGGCTGGAAGCCCGGTCCAGGCGTCAGCTGATCGTCGGCCTGTGTGCCTCGCTCGCGGTGCTCGTCGTCATCACCGGCACCGGCCTGTACTCGGCGGACATGCTGACCAACCTCAACCCCCCGACGGTCTGTCTGGTGCTGCTCGGGGTTGGGCAGCTCTGCCTTTTCGGGCTGATCCGTCCGGCGTTGAACCGGTGGATGGCGAACACCTCACGGCAGCGCGCCGTCACACTGCTTGGCGATCATGCGATGACGGTGTACCTGTGGCACATGCCAGTGATACTCGCCATCGTCAGCGTGATGATAGCCACCCGGATGCCGTTGCCGGAGCCGCAGTCGGCTACCTGGTGGGTGACCCGCCCGCTGTGGTTGCTGACGATCGCTATCGTGACGTTTCCGGTTGCCATGCTGCTGGCCCGGGTGGAGGCTTCGTCCGGCAATGCCCAATGGCAGAGCTTGCTTCCCGCGCGCCGGCTGGTCCGCGGCTGGGCGCCGAGCGCCGCCGGTCCGCTCGCTGTCGTACTCGGGATCGCTGGCATCTGCACCGTCCTGCTCGCGGGCTTCGCACCCCTGCTGTGGACAGTTGTAGGTGCGGCTCTTCTGCTCGCCTCGCTGAACATCATGGGCGGCGCGAGCGGGATCACCCGGCCGGGGTTACCAAGGCCTCTCGGCTGACTCTTGTTCCGGTGAGTCGGCGCCGCGCTTCGAATCGCCTCGCTGCCGACGCTCCTCGGCGGATTCCTGGTTCCGCTGCTCTAGTTTCTCCTGCTGACTCTGGTCGGCCTGCGAATCCGAGGCTTGCGCATCATCGGCGCTCGACGAGTCCTGGTCGCTGTCCTTGCCTCCTGCCTTCTGTTCAAGTCGGCTTTCGGAGCGACGCATCGACTGGGCAGCGCCGGAGCCCTCCCCATCGCCGGCGAAGCACCCTTCCGGGGCCTTCTCGATCACGGTGAGCGCCTCGCGGTACAAGACCTTCGCCTGATCGGATGCTGCGCGACCGGCATCGCCCTGCGCGTCAGCCGCGTCGCCTTGCGCCTCGATTGTCAGCGCCAGATTGGCCCGCACCATGCATTCCGCCTCTCCGGAGGCATGGTGCAGCGCCTTTTCGAATTCGGTCCGTGCCGCGTCGTGTTGCCCGGTCGCCCCGAAGGCGTCGCCCAGATTGAAATGTGCCTTGTATGGCTCGATCACGTTGACCACAGTCAGCGCATTGGACAGTTTCGCGCTGCGCTCGTAGTCACCATCCTGGTAGGCGGCGACGGCCAGCGACCCGAGCATCGGCACGAGGAGGAGTTTCATTGCGACCAGTGCCAGGACGAGTCCGACGGGGGTCGACCAGATCAGGAGCCGGCGACGTAGCGAACGCTGCTGTGTCATGCCCGTGCCTTTCGTCGAGGTTGCAGATCGCGCCGCGCGCGCAACAGCCCGGCCAACTCGCCGGCGAGCAGCAGGGATAGCGCACCGGCCGGAATCCAATACAGTTCGATCCGGTTGGATGTGAGGCCAGAATCCGGGCTCAGATCTCCCGGTTGCGCATCGTCCAGGGCAGGGCCGATCGGTTCGCCGGCGGCACGGTGCGTGTACCCGACGCCGAGCTGCTCGGCGATTGCCCGGAGGTTCGTTTCGTCGATGACGGATTCTGCGTCCTGCGATGACCCGGCAGAACGGATGTACCGGGACGGGCCCTGATAGCCGAGGTTCTCGCGCATCCGGCCACCCTGGCTGGTGCCGTAGCCAAGGACGCCGCCGCCGTCGATCAGTTCCGCCGCGTCGGCGAACGATTCCGGGGCGCTGCCCGCGGTCTGCTCGCCGTCGCCGAGATAGAAGACCGCGCGGGAACGTTCCGGATGGCTCTTCTTCGCGGCTTTTAGCCGTTCGGTCAACAGCTCGCGGGCGGCACTGATGCTGCTGCTTCGCGAGTACATGGTGATCTCTGGGGCGAGCACCTCGCTGACGGTGCTCAGCGCGGTGGTGTCGGTTGTCAAAGGCAGCCGCATGGTTGCCGCGCCATCGAACGTGATCAGCGAGAATCGCGCTCCGGCCAGCTTCGTGGCGATCTGCCGGATGTCGCTGCGCACGCCTTCGAGTCGAGGCTTGCCGTCGTAGTCCTCCGCCGCGATGCTGCTGGTGGTGTCCACGACGAAGAAGACATCGACATCGCTCGCGCCGGCCCTCGCCTCACCGCCGGCAACGCCGGGACGGACGGCAACACACAACATGAGTACGACCATGCCGAGCCGAAGCAGCCAGGCCCGCCGGCGCTGTGCAGAGCGCCAGGCCAGCGCGCCCGTGCCGACGAGCAGCGGAACGAAGACCAGGGCGACGCCCCACCAGGAAAACGTGGGAAGGAAGCTCATAGCTTCAGCCTCCAGACCAGAACCAGAAATGCGATCAGCCCAAGGAGGGTGAGAATGATCGATGGCGTTGGCCGGTCCGCGATCAGGAGAGTCGGCGCGGAGCTGAGCAGGGATGCCTCACGTTCCTGCACGGTTGCGACAATCTCACCGACCGCCTTCGCGTCATCCAGCGCGTAATACTCGCCATCGGTGCGTTCCATGCAGTTCCTCATCTCGGCGCCTTCCTTCGCCTGGTGGCTGCCGGCGGAAAAGTCGTTGGGATTGATGCCATATACCCGGACCTTTTCCTTCCTGGCGAGTTCCGCGGCCTGAGGGAGCGTGTAGATCGGACTGCCGCTGACGTAGTTGTCTGTGGCGAAGACCACCGATCGGGCCCTGTTCTCGGTTGGCCGGTCAAATGATTGCACGCAGGATGCCAGGCCGTCGCCAATCAGCGATGAGCCGCCGCCGAGGCCGGTACCGGAGTAGAAGTCGACGTCGCCATCCTGGTTTGTGAACGCCTTGGCGAGGGTGCTGAGCTGCTCGGCGACGAAGTCGTAGTCGTCGGTCAGCGGAAATACCGAGACAGCGGAGCTGTCGAACAGCGTCAGCCCGATCCGCTCTCCGTCGAACTTCCTGGCAAGCTGGGCGAACTTTTCGGCAACGGCTGCGTCCGAGGCCAGCATCGAGCCGGAGACGTCCAGGCACAGGATGATGTCCCGGTTGTGTTGCTCCGGTGTGTGGGTGCTGCGCTCCGTTGGGCGTGCCGCGACGGCGAGCGCCGATAGCCCGGCCACAAGCGTGATGCTGATCGTCGCGGCCAGCACCCGCTGGTACCTTCGCAGCTTGTGACGGTACAACGGCAGAGCGGTGAGCCGCTCTGAGTGGGCGACCGGAACGGCCTGACCCCGACGATTCCCGCGGCGCAGCAGACACCAGACGATTGCCGCACCGGTGACGGCGAGCGCGATCGCCAACCACCAGAACGTCAGGCCCATGCCAGCACCAGCTCCCGCGCCTGCGCGACCGTCGGGTCCGAGTCGGGCCGGGTCCGGGTCGAAGAGGCAAACTCGTCAGGGTAGAAGTGTTCGACGGCGTCGCCAAGACGGTTCTGGCCTCCGGCTCGCAGTTCCTCCAGTGTCATCATCGGCGCCTCGATGCCGCTGGCGGCCTGGGCGAACTCGCGCACGAGGACGCTGAGCTGCTGGGCGCATGCCTTGGGTGGCAGCTGGCCGTGCCTGCCCCGTTCGCCGATGTCGTCGATCCGGCCGAGGTAGTGAGCCTTCAGCGCGTCCAGGCTGATCGGCTGCTTCGCCACGGTGAGTGCCGGCTTTCGCTTCCGGGTCATGAATCCGACGAGTGCGTACCACAGGCAGATCAGCGCGAAGAGCGCCAGCCCGGCGATGAACCAGTGGCCGAGGTAGCCGACGGGCGGGATGAGGCTGCTATCGCTGGACATGCCGGTGCCCTTCCAGGAGTCTGAGCAGCTGCGGGATCAGCTGAGCCTCGCTGCCGACGCGCTCGCTGGCGATGCCAAGCCGGCGCAGCATATCGCCTGTCGCCATCCGCCGGTCGTGCATTGCGTTGGCGTAGGCCCGACGCAGTCCGGCATCGTCGCGTAGAGCTGCGGGGAGACGGCTGCCGTCCGCGACGTCCCACCATGGCGTCTCCGGCTGCGGATCCATCAGGTCGGCGTCGTCGAGCGAGAGCCAGATGATTTCATGCTGTGCCCGCAGACGGCGGAGCAGTCTGTCGTCGCCCATGCCGAGGGCTCGGTCGTCGGCTACTACGAAGAGCAGCATTCGGCGACGCGTGGAGCGGACGATGAAGCGGAGCTGCTCGGCTAGGTCGCTATCCGGGGCCTGCAGGGAGACCTCGGCGTCGATGAACCGTAGGAGGTTCTCCAGATGCGCTTCGCCGCCCCTGGCGGGCAGGGATCGGGTGTGCTCGGCATTTCCTGCGACGAGCCCGACCAGGTCGCCGTGATCGGTGGCAAGGCAGCCGATCACGCCGCTGGCCGCTATCGCCAGGTCCTTTTTCAGTTCTCCGGACGGCGTCACGGCTGCCATGTTCCGGCCGGTGTCGACGACGAGACCGACGGTGTGCTTGCGATGTGCGACATATCGTCTGACCAGGGGAGAGCCGTGGCGCGCGGTCGCCTTCCAGTCGATATCCCGGATTTCATCACCGGGAACGTAATCCCGCAGGTCATCGAAGTCGAGACTCTTGCCACGGAAGATCGAGCGATACCCGCCATCCAGGATGCCGTGGGTGTGGCGGTGGGCGTGGATGGCCATCGTGGTCCTCACCTTTTTCAGTAGGCTCGGCATGGCGATCAGGGTGTCGGCACGGACGCGGTGATCGCGTCGATGATGGTTTCAACCCGGAGGTTATCGGCGGCCGCCTCGAAGCCGAGGAGAATACGATGGCGCAGCACCCGGTGCGCGAGCCGCTTGACGTCCTCGGGGATAACGAAGTCGCGGCCCGCGAGCAGGGCGAGGGCGCGGGCCGCACGGCTGAATGCGATGCTGGCACGTGGACTCGCGCCGAACTCTATGTAGCGTGCCAATCCGCCCGGCAGGTATTTAGAGGCGTTCCGACTGACGAATACCAGGTTGACTATGTACTTGCTGATCGCCGGGTCGATGTAAACAGCCTGGGCAAGCCGTCGCAGTTCCAGGACCTGATCGTTGCCGATGGCGGCAAGCGTCTCCGTGTTGTCGTCGTACACGCCACTGTCGATCCGTCGCAGAACCTCGGCTTCTTCTGCCGGGGTCGGATAGTCGAGCACGTCCTTGAGCATGAAGCGGTCGAGTTGTGCCTCCGGTAGCTGGTACGTACCCTCCTGCTCGATCGGATTCTGGGTAGCCAGCACGAGGAAGGGCTGGGGCAGCGCGTAGATGGTGCCGCCGACACTTGTCTGCCCCTCCTGCATCGCCTCGAGCATCGCGCTCTGCGTCTTCGCGCTGGATCGGTTGATCTCATCGAGCAAAACGTAATTGGCATGTACCGGCCCGAGTGCGGTGACGAAGGTCCCCTTGGCGGCATCATAGATCTGGGTGCCGACGATGTCGCTCGGCAGCAGGTCCGGCGTGCACTGAATCCGGCTGAACGTGCCACCGGTAGCCTCGGCGAGCGTCGTCGCCGCCGTCGTCTTTGCCAGGCCAGGCACGCTTTCCAGCAGCACGTGGCCTCCGGTGAGCAGGCCGAGCAGCAGCGTCTCCCGCAGGCCGGCCTGCCCGACGACCTTGACGTCGTAGGCATCCAGCACCGTCTGGAGGATGTCGCGGGCATAGGTAGGTGAGGCCGGTTGTGGCAAGTAGCCGGGCATGGCCGACGGCTGGCGCGCTGGATGGCGCGACGCGGTGAGCTGCTGATTCACAATCGTTCCCCTTTGACTTAAGCGTTGACTTTCACGCTAGGCAGCGCCGGGGTGACAGCGGATGCAGACTTGTTGCAGTCTCGGCACAGGCGTTTCAGCTGCCTGGCCGCTTATCTGCCAAGCCGTGTAATCAGCCACGCCGTCTATCAGTCGCACCGTGCTGTAGTGGCTCGCCAAAGGGGAACGAAGGGCTGTTATCCCTGCGGCGTTACTACCCTTTGGATGATTCCTGCCTGGCCCAGCCTGTCCTGAAGGGTGTTGACCGCATCGGCGAAGGCGTTGTTGGCCTTGGCGGCGCCGAGGGCACCCCCTTTCAGTGCGCCGGAGGTGGCATCACGTCGCACCCTGGCGACGAGCTCGCCGCCGTCGTTCTGGAAGAATTCGACCAGCATCGTGATGGCGAAGTCCTTTCCGGCCAGCGCGCCGAGCCAAATCGTCTTCTTGTTGCTGCCGCGGCTGGCAAGCATGGCGCCGTTGGGCGCCTGGGAAACCTGGTAACCGAGCGACTCGAAGCTGCCGGCGATGGCGGCTTTTACCGCGCCGTGGTCGCCGCTGAGGATGAAGTCGTAGATCGTGGGAGCCATGGCTGCCTTCAGTGGTGGTCGGAGTCCGGATCGGCTCGGCAAAGACGTGCCGCCCGGTTCTGGGGACGCTCTCAAGGATACTTTCCGCACGACTCGCAATTGGCCGGGAACTGACCCGGTTGTGGATGAATCTGGTGACAACTTGCACCCCTCCTGGCGTCCTTGCAGGTCAGCGACTTACAGCCCTGTTATTCACAGCTTGTGGACGACACGCGGAGCGAAGAATAGACACGCAGGTACTTGCCAAACCACATCGATGTAACACATGATCTAGGGGTAGCCGCAGGGCCAATCACTAGATATAGTAGTTATAGCGGATTGGTGGCTCCACGCGGACTACACGGGATCTACCTGGAATCACAGGCATTGAGGGCAACGACAGGTGTTTTCGACCGCGACTTTCGCGTCGGTGAGCCACTGTCAGTGCCAGGCGATATGACTGGTATACGAAGCAGCAACGAGTTCAACAGCGCGACGAGCAGAGTTCTTCACTGAATTTGAACTAGGAAGAGATTGATGATGATTACGGTCTACACAAAGCCGGCCTGCGTTCAGTGCAACGCTACCTACCGCGCCCTCGATGCCAAGGGCGTCGAATACAAGAGCATTGACATCAGTGAGGATCTCAATGCCCTGGACGTCGTGAAGGCGATGGGGTACATGCAGGCCCCCGTTGTTGTGACCGATAACGATCACTGGTCGGGTTTCCGTCCGGACAAGATCGATGCTCTAGCGCGATCGGCAGCTACGAACGTGGCATGAGCCTGATCTACTTCTCAAGTGTTTCTGCCAACACGCACCGCTTCGTAACGAAGCTCGGGCGGGATGCTCGCCGCCTGCCGCTTTTCACCAAAGAAGAAACCCTGGACGCCGGGGATCCGTTCGTGCTTGTCACACCAACGTACGGCGGTGTCCAGGGTGGTTCAGTTCCTAAGCAGGTCATAAAGTTCCTCAACCAGGAGCGTAACCGTTCCCTGATCAGGGGAGTCATCGGCTCAGGCAACACCAACTTCGGGGCCGAATATTGCAAGGCGGCCGACATCATTGCAGCAAAGTGCCGGGTGCCTCGCCTCTATCGTTTCGAACTCATGGGGACAGACGAAGATCTCCGTATCGTCGATCAAGGATTGGATCAGTTTTGGACACAACAGTCGCAGAGCGCGAAATAGCTCCCGGTACGGACACGAGTGAGCTTGACTACCACTCGCTCAATGCCATGCTCAATCTTTACGATGAGAACGGCAAAATTCAGTTCGACATGGATCGCGAAGCTGCGCATCAGTACTTCCTGCAGCACGTCAACCAGAACACCGTGTTCTTCCACGACTTCGACGAGCGGCTCGACTACCTGATCAAGAACGACTACTACGAGCGCGACATCC